>CAMCUY010000058.1 GCA_945879075.1 Akkermansia muciniphila
CACTGGACCGGCAAGATCACGACGGTCGCGCAGATGTTCGCCATCGGCTGGGTGATGCTGCGGGTCACGGATGTTACGCCGGTCTATCCGTGCGCGGTCGCCGCTTTTTTCACCATCTGGTCGAGCATCGCCTACATCCGCCAGGGCCAACGGATTCTTGGCGGACGCGAACCCGCCTAACGACGGCGGCGGGCTCGGGGACGGCGGTGGCAACACCCGCAAACGTGAGCCCCCCTGAAGCCGCCGGTTCCTGCCGGTCCCCCGGCATTAAAGCCATACAGGCGGAATATGATCGATGAAAGCCCGTCAAACGCCGCCCCTCCGAGATCGAGCACGTTGCCTGTCCAGCTGACATCCAAATTAGGATTGGTCAGGGCCCCGCCTAAATCTACCCGCCCGGCGTTGGTCGTGGCAGATGAACCGATCGTGTCCGCGCAGTGGTTCACGCTGGATCGCCACTGCCACGGCCTTGGACCCGTCGCGCTGCGGCCGATGCCGAAACCGATCGCTGTCATGTCAATTTCATCTCCCCAACAGCCGCCCCCCGGGTCCAAAACGAAACTCGCACATTCGGCCCGGGAGATGCCCAAAATGTCTGGGATCTCATTTGGGCTGCCTTCCATGATCTCAACGCATCAAAATTTGCCAGCATTCCAAGAGAAGGATTCATCGCCACTCCTCACGCTGACATTCAAGCTCTTTGCAACGACGTTCAAGCTCTTTGCAACGACGTTCAAGCTTCTTGCAACGACGTTCAAGCTCTTTGCAACGACGCTCAAGCTCCTTGCAACGACGTTCAAGCTCCTTGCAACGACGCTCAAGCTTCTTGCTACGACGATCAAGCTCCTAGAGCCCTGTCCCGAAAGTGGCTGGCGCGTCTCGCGCCGAGTCCGATCTCCATCCTCCGGTAAGGCGCGATCCTGCCCAAAACTACCGAGTTAAATGGGGTCAGGCCTCGCGCATTCACATTTGGCTGGCTGGCCAGCGCGTTTTTGGGAAGTTGTCGGCATGGCGCGACCGATCCGTTTCCAGTATCCCGGGGCAATCTACCACGTGATGGCCCGCGGCGACGGCGGCAAGGCGGTGTTTGAGACCGATGACGACCGGAGATCGTTCGTATTCCGGCTGGGACAGGTTTGCGCCAGTCACGGCTGGCGGATTGAGAGATGTGGATGGGGTGGGTTTTCTAGCAATACTTGATCGAGAAATATTTTCCCAAATATTTGATAGCTCCAGTCACGCTTCCAAAGTTCACCCATCCCTTGTAATTGGTTCCGCCGCAGGTTTCTGACGCGCCACTCGGCGATGTCACGTAAGGCAAACCCACGATCCTGGTAAAGTCACCGCCGCGCTTCTTTATCATGTCACCCACTGATCCGGTTATCCCTTCATTGTCGGCCAGCGAGCCCTCCCGCTTCTCCAGCAAGCCGATATTCCAGCGGTCATTACATGCAAGCTTGATCGCATAGTAGTTTTTCCGTTCAAGAAGGCAGATTTGTGGCTTTGACATGGTGTGTATGGTTCAGTTTCTCCTCGCCCGGAAATACCGCTTCGGTTGGTTGGCCGTCGAGTAGGAGCGGGTGATGACCGCGCCCTGGCCGATGACGTTGGATTCCGTGATGTTCCAATCGATTAGGTTGATTGAATCCAAAACGGTGTAGGATATGCCTTGCTGCGCGGGGAAGCTAAACTGGATGCTGTCGGCGGCCGGGACCATCGCGATCCGTGCTTTAAATCCGGGAACAGAGGCAGTGGCAAGCGGGTTTCCCCCGAACTCCACCTCGGCCCCGTCCAAGTAGCCATCGCTATCCGTGTCGGCTAGGAACGGATTCGTGCCAGCGGTTTGCTCCGCACCGTCGTTGAGCCCGTCTCCGTCCACATCGGCGGTCTTGGGATCGGTCGCATGGCCGGCTTCCAGAATGTATCCGTCACGGGTGGTGGAAGAGCTTCGGTCATACCACATGCCGACTTCAGCGCCATTGCCGCCAGCCACCTCGGCGTAGTCCAAGGTGTTTCCGACCGTGACGCTGGGTCTGCTGCTCGCCCATCGGCTATAAGAGAAAGCCTCGCCGTTCACCCAAGTCCATGTGCCTTCAACGGTTGCATCGGTCGCTCCAATCCAGAGGCCGGTGTAATCGTCCGTCGCCGCGGCACCGAGAGATGCCATGCCACGGGTCCAGCGGTCTTCCGTAGGGAAACACGCAAGTTCACCACCGCGTGCGTGGGCGTCCGCACGGGCTTGCGGCCAAGTGCGGGTCCCGGCGATGATTGAGAACCGCCCGACCCCGACCTCCCAACCGTCTTTCAAGCCATCCCCGTCGGTGTCGTCCTTGGTCGGATCGGTGTCGTAGGTGGTCACTTCTTCGTAATTATTGAGCCCGTCGCCATCGCTGTCGCTCATGTCGGGCGCAAACGTCGCCGCCACTGACTTGTCGGCATCCATCGCGATCGAAAGTGGATTGGTCGTGCCCGAGGCATCGCCGGTCCAGCCGGTGAACTTGTAGCCGGGATTTGGAGCCGCGGTGAGGGTGGCGGTGGTGCCGGGTTCGTATTCACCCGCGCCGGTGACTGTGCCATTAGTCGTAGGTAAGGTGGTGAAAATGACGTAAGGATTCTCCAATAAATATGAGAGAGTCAATACACTGCCCCTATCGTCGGACCACTTCAAAGGCTGGGCATCAGCGGTCGACCATAGTTGCGGGTTGAGAGCCAGCGAGATTGAACCATTCGGCTCACCAACTCCCCAATTGTTGTCAACCATACTAGATCCATCTATCCAAAACCAATTTGAAGAACCGGCTGCCTTTTCAGCTCCAAGCCACAAATTAGGCCAAGAGCCCAGCGATTGCAGCAGAATGTTCACCTCATCAATTTTCCCTGGCGTGTTTAGCACTGCCAGT
Source organism: Akkermansia muciniphila (assembly GCA_945879075.1). GTDB lineage: Bacteria > Verrucomicrobiota > Verrucomicrobiia > Verrucomicrobiales > Akkermansiaceae > Luteolibacter > Luteolibacter muciniphilus_C. The sequence goes on from CAMCUY010000058.1 coordinate 2,901, forward strand.
CTTCCTCCTTGCGCCTCCGCATCCGCTTTGGCCTCCTGCCAGGTATAGTAACCTTGAATGATTTGGAAGTGGGGGCGCTCGCTGGAATAGAGTGCCTTCACCTCGCCGGAATCAAGTGCGCGGTTGTAGATGCGGACATCATCAATAGAACCTTGCACACTATGTGTGTTATTTCCGTCAACGCCATTTAGAATTGAAGATGCACCTATCCTGAACGGCAGACCTATAGATTGAGGTGCTGTATACGCAATCGGGGCAGACAACTTTCCATTGATGGAGAACGATGCCATTCCATCCGTGGTATAGGAAAATGCGATATTATACCATTCGCCAGATCGCAGCTGGAACCCACTTCCAATGATAGCACCTCCAGTGTAGTAACAAAGCTCGTTATTATAACCCAACGTATTCATTAGCACTAACGCGCCGTCCTCCTGATCCAAGGCTCGCATTCTTCCAATCAATGTGGTGGCATCACCGCTGAGCGGTAATTGGTCAAATTTAATCCACATGCTGTATGTAACGGGTCGAAAACTTAGTCCCAGTAGAGATGGAATCTCGACGCTTGAGGTCGTTGAAAACTTTACTGCGGACCCCGGATTTGCAAAGCGACCTGAAGTGTAGGTGACGTTCGTCTCAATGCCGGTGTTTCCTTTTCCAGTCGTATCGCTCGCATTCCCATCCAAGGGATAATAAGCCACCATCCCCTTGCTGAAGGAATTGAATTTCGTCGCGTCGAGCGGGTTGGTGTATTCCTTGAACTCTACACCGTCCGGCACGCCATCGCCGTCCGTGTCGGGGTTTTGGGGATTGGTGCCGGTATTCGTGACAGAGACGTAGATTCCAGTGTTGGTTTCCAGGGAGTCGTCGAGTCCATCGCCGTCAGAGTCGATAGCGCAAGCGACAGAGGTGAAAGCGAGTAAGATCGCGGCAATCGTGGACCAGCGGTGGTATTTCGGTTTCATGGCAGGAAGGACAGAATTTGTCCTTCCTGGTGGACGGGGAGTGAATAAGCCGCACAAGGACGACCGCGTTGGCCTTTAGCCGTCCCCGAGAGGGCGGCCTGGACATGCGCCACCGCCTCCCCGGCCCTTGGATCGGTTTGGCGGCATCGTTGCGGTCGATGCCGACCGCCTTGTGAGCGAGGTTATTCAGACCTCATCCGCCGGAGCGAACATGCGGAGTCAATGGATGCGGAGCCGTTCCGGCAAGATAATTTCCTGAAATCGAGATCCATCTACCTGTTGGGACGGGAAAGAGTCTGGCATCAAGCGGCGAAACGTGGCAAGCGCAGTGATGAAGCGAGCGGCGAGAAGAAGTGCCGGGAAGGCCCTGTTTTTCCCGAATTGTGGCCGGAAGAATTCGTATTACGGTAACACCCGTGAAGACACTCAGTTTCAAAGTTAGTGAGGACGAGGCCCGGTTGATCCGCAGTCTTCTCTGGGGTCGGTCCCCGTTCTCTGGGGTCGGTCCCCGCAGCAGAACAAATGCGCCATTTTGATGGCGAAATGTTACACTGCGGGGACCTCTCTGCGGGGGACCGACCCCAGAGAGGAAATTTTCGTCGTGCTGCTAGAAAAGGCCCCAAAGCCTGCAACTTCCAGAAATACAAGGCCTCCCAGGGCCAAGTGACCGCTTCAAATCGCCCTCTGCCGCAAGCGCCTTGTTCCCGACATCTTTCTCCAAGGTTGCCGATCGTCATCGAGGACTCTAACACACGCTGGCTGCTTGCACGTGCCCAGCCCCCGCGTTGGAGAAGTGCGTGCAACGCTTTTACCCGAACGGGGAAAGCTCTTCCCCCGGCGTGGAAAAGCTTTCCACCGCACCTGAATGTGTCAGGAGTGTCTCACGACCTCCTCCCTTCCCCACCCGCCGTCCCCATCTGGGAGCGCAGACGTCCTCGTCGGCACGGCGAATGGGAGAGCCAACGAAAAAGCCGTAAGCGACACCCTGTTGACACTTCATTCGCCAGCCAACGGGGACGTTGGCGTTCCCGGGGTATCGTCCGCCAAATTCAACTTTACACGACACTCGCCATCTATCACCTATCCCGCTTGCCTAACCCCATGCTCCTCGCCGCCGCCATCGAGGAAATGCAGAAAGCATTTGGAGCAATCCGGGCGAAAAAGCTCCAGAAACGCCTCATGGAACTTCAAGCTGTCGACCACTTGGGGCAAATATCAAGGGGATCTGTCGCGAGTATTTGCAAGTATTTCGATAGTCTTGTATTCCTGCTCGGAGTGGGATTCAGCCACTGCGGCAGGTGCGCGCCGTCAGGTCGCCTGCTCGCCGCGGGCCATTACGACCTTGCCGGTGCGGACGGTCTCGATGATGTTGAACTGCGAGAACATGGTGATCGCCGCGTCGATTTTCAGGCTGTCGCCGTTGAGCATGACGATCATCGAGGTGGGGGTCAGGTCGACGGTTTTGCCGGAGAAATGCTCGGCGATTTGAAGGGCCTGCGAGCGCTCGGTGGGCGAGCAGAGTATCTTGATGAGGATCATCTCCTTGGTCACCGAGTCGTCGAAGGTATGCTCCGAGCAATGGATCACGTCGATGAGCTTGCCGACCTGCATGATGATCTGCGAGAGCCCCTGCGGATCACCGGAAATGCCGATGGTCATGCGGGAGAAATTCACGTTGCGGCCCTCGGAAACAACGAGCGAGTCGATGTTGAATCCGCGGCGAGAGAAGACCTGGCAGATCCGCATCAGGACGCCGGGCTCGTTGCTAACGAGAACGGACAGGGTGTGCGTCGGGCCGCGGGGAACCGCCGGAGCGGCAACGGGCGTGTCGGTGGTGACGATGGATTGGGGCATGGAGTGGAGATTTGAGATTAGAAATTTCAGATTTGATATGCCGCGCGGCTCACGTGGAACCGACAGGCTTGGCCATCTTGGTTTTCGGCGCTTCGGTGATCATGTCTTCGAGGGCGGCACCCGCCGGGATCATCGGGAAGACGTTGTCGGTCTTGACGCACTCGGCGTGAATGAGGATGGGGCCGTCGTTGTAGGCGAGGGCTTTTTCCAACTGCTTGGTGACATCTGCCGGGCGCTTGATGTGCACCGACGGGATGCCGTAGGCGGCGGCGAGTTTGCAGAAATCCGGGTTTCCGATGAGATCCACGCCGGAGGTGCGGTCGTCATAGAAGAGCTCCTGCCACTGGCGGACCATGCCGAGGTAGTGGTTGTTGAGCACCACGATCTTGATCGGTAGCTTGTGAATCGCGGCGGTGGCGAGTTCAAAAAGGGTCATCTGGAATCCGCCGTCACCGGAGATGGAAATAACCATTTTATCCGGGCAGGCGAGCTGCGCGCCGATGGCCGCCGGGAAGCCGAAGCCCATGGTCCCCGCGCCGCCGGAGGAGAGCCAGTGGTAGGACTCGTGATTCTTGTAAAACTGCGCCGCCCACATCTGGTGCTGGCCGACGTCGGTTGAGACGATGGCCTTGCCCTCGGTGAGTTGATAGAGCTCATCGATGACTTGCTGCATGCGGAGCCCGCCTTGTTTTTTGTAGGAGAGCGGGAATTTCTTTTTGTAGCCGTCGAGTTTGGCGATCCACTCGGTGGTTTCGAGCGGGCCGATCTTCTCGTTGATTTCAGTGAGCGCGGCCTTGGCGTCGCCGACGATTTCCACGTGCGCACGGACCATCTTGCCCATTTCCGCAGGGTCGATGTCGATGTGGATGATGTTCGCGGTGGCGCAGAATTTCGACGGCTGGCCGATGATCCGGTCGTCAAAGCGCGAGCCGACATTGATCAGCAAGTCGCACTCGACCATCGCCTTGTTCGCGTAGGCGGTGCCGTGCATGCCGAGCATGCCGAGCGAGAGCGGGTGGTCTTCCGGGAAGACTCCCTTGCCCAGCAGCGTCGAGGTGACGGGGCAATTCAGCGTTTCCGCCAGATGCATGAGTTCCTTGTCCGCGCGGGCGATCATGCAGCCTTGGCCGGCGAGAATCACCGGGCGCTTGGCTTTGGCGATCATGTCGGTGGCTCGCTTGATGGCTTGCGGGCAAATCTTGAACGACGTGGTGGGATCGTAGCCTGGCAGGTCGAAGGTCGGGTTCATGTCACCGGAGAACGGGCCTTGGGAAATGTCCTTCGGCACGTCGATAAGCACCGGACCGGGGCGGCCGGTGGTGGCGATGTGATAGGCCTCGCGGGCGATCCGCGGCAGGGCGTTGGTGTCCTTCACCAGATAGTTGTGCTTCACCACCGGGATGGTGATGCCGAAAATGTCGGCCTCCTGGAACGCGTCCTTGCCGAGCATCCAGGTCACCGTCTGGCCGGTGATCACCAGCATCGGGACCGAGTCCATCATCGCGGTCATCAAGCCGGTGACGGTGTTTCCCGCGCCGGGGCCGGAAGTCACCAGCACGGCGGCCGGGCGGCCGGTGGCGCGGGCGTAGCCGTCGGCCATGTGCACCGCTCCCTGCTCATGGCGGACGAGGATGAACTTCATCTTGGTTTTGACCGTCTCGAGCGCGTCGAAAATCGGGATCGCCGCTCCGCCGGAGTAGCCGAAAATGTATTCGATCCCGAGGTCGTCGAGGGTCCTGATAAGCGCTTGTGCGCCGTCCATTTGATTTTTACTCATGAAAATTGGGGTTGGCGACCGAAACTTGCAACATTCACCTCCCAAGATCAACCAAAAATTAACTAAATCACGACAAGTTCGCATAATCGACGCCATAGCCAGCATCAAAATCACCACTTTATGCCAAAACAGCGTAAAATCGCGGTCGGATTTTTCAGAAATCACCCTCCACGATCACGCTCAAGTCTCCGAGCTGGGAATTTCCCGGATTGCGTCCGCCGCTTTTCCCGACAAGGGTTGCAGCGTCGCTCATGAACTCATCCGCTTCAACCGCATCCCGCAGCGACGCCCACTTGTGGGCGATCGCGCTCGGCTTGTCGTTGCTGGTCAACGCGGGGATTCTGCTGGCCGTCGGTTTCATCTCCCTGAAATCGCAAATATTTCAAAAAACGCGTCCCGTCCCACCCGCCGTGGCGACCGAAACGACCGTGACGATCTTCCCGGAAATAGTCGTGAGCGCGGCAAATTCCGAGCCAGTCGCTCCGGCGTCCAGCAAGCCGTCATACGCCAGAACCTCCGAAGACCAGCTCGCGTCGACTCCCGAAAAACCCGCGTTCATCGGCGAGCGCAACACCCAGGCGACGAGCGACCGGAGTCCCGACGCCACCGCGCCACCGCTCCCTTCGCAGTCGGGAATCGCACCCAAAAACCGCGAGGATTACGAGACCACGGAGAGCCGTTACCAAGACGGCAGCCTCGCCAGCGATCAAGTTTCAAAACCACTGCCACCGACGCCGTCCCCCCCCGCCGTCCCGACCGTTGCCGATCCCGCAGTTGCCGAAAATCCATCGCCCGGCGAAATCACGGACACTCCCGGCGAGGACGATTCCAAATCAAGTCCCCCGCCCCGCGAGCGTTTGCTGGAAGGTCCGAATCCGGTCGATGTCGCGGTCCCGCAGGACACCGCTGAAAGCGACGCGATCAAGCCCACTCCGCCGAAATCCTCCAAGGATGGCAGACCCGAGCCCAAAGCCGACGACGCGCCGAAACCCGCGCCAGCGACCGCCGCCACCAACGATCCCGGCTTCCGCGGCTACCAGCGCAAGACCGCCATCGTCGGCTCGATTTCCCGCACCGGCCGCAGCGCCCTCGACGTGGCGGATTCGCCGCTCGGCCGCTATCAGGCACTCATCAGCCGCGCCGTCGAACAGGAATGGCAGCGCAACTGCGTCAGGCACCGCGACTTCATCACCCCGGGATTCCTCACCGTTCGCTTCTTCGTCGAAACCAACGGCCGGGTGCGCTCCGTCCAGTTCGTCGGCGACATGGAAACCGGCGAGGTCCAGAAAGGCTTCACCCTCAATTCCATCCGCGACGCGGACATCCCCGCGATGCCCGCCTCGCTCCGCAAGGAATTCGCCAAGGAACCGCTCGAACTCATTTTCAACTTCTACTTCTAACTCACCACCATGCTCGCATCCTCCAGCCTCACCCTCGCCGCGGCCAATCTCACCGGCATCCAAATCGTTTGGGAATTCCTCGAAAAAGGCGGGGTTTTCATGATCCCGCTCGGCATCACCTCGGTCGCGGGCATGATGGCCATCCTGTACAAATTCCTCTCTCTCTCCAACCGCCGCGTGATCCCGGCCGCGCTTGCGCGGGAAGTGGACCAGTTCCCGCAACGCATCGTGGCGGACAAGGAGGAGCCCATCCTCAAGGAGTTTGAAAAAGGCGCCAGCACCCTCGCCCGCCTCTCCGCGATCGTCGTCAAGCACCGCGGCAAGCCGCGCGCCGAAATCACCCACGCCGTGGAATCCGCCGCCCGCGAGGAGACCTTCCACCTCCACGCCGGCATCGCCGTGCTGGACACCATCATCACCATCGCGCCGCTGCTAGGCCTTCTCGGCACCGCCTCCGGACTGGTCCGGATTTTCCAAGGACTGGGAGACAACTCGGACCACCTCGTCATCGCCCGCGGCATCTCGGAGGCGCTCACCACCACCATTGTCGGACTGGCCATCGCCGTGCCCTGCGTGATCGCCCACGGCCACTTCACCCGCCGCATCGAACTGCTAACGGCCCGCCTCGAATCCCTGCTCGCGGATCTCGCGTCCGCTTGCGAAAAGCCCAACCCGAACGCCTGACCCGCCGTGCATTTTCACCGCCCCAAAACCACCCGCAGCCAAGTGGCGGTCATCCCGATGATCGACATTCTTTTCGTCCTGCTGATCTTTTTCATCGTTTCCACCGCCTTCAAGAAGCCGCGGGACGTGCTCCGCATCGAACTGCCGACCGTCCGTGAAATCCCCTCCGACGCCGTCGCCGACAGCCGCTCGATCATCGCCTTGGATGCCATTGGCAACATCACGCTGGATTCCCTCGCCGTTCCGGAAGGCTTGCTGGAATCCTATCTCGCTGCCTATCAAAATCAGAATCCCGGCCGCAAACTCGAACTCGAAGCGGACAAGAACATCCCCCTCGAACGCCTGCTCAAAGTCTGGGACGCCCTCACCAAAGCCGGCATCCCGATCAAAGACGTTCCCGCGCGCATCAAGGTTTCGAAATAGCAGGAGCCAACCGCACGCGGGAGGTTCATCCCTCGTCGAACTCGTAGCGCAGGGCGGAGAGACAGAACAAGGTGGCGGTCTCGACGCGGAGGACGATGGAGCCGAGGGAAATCGGCAGAAACCCGGCGGCGAGGGCGGCGGTGGTTTCCCCGGCAGAGAAATCCCCTTCCGGGCCGACGAGCAAGGTGGCGGCGGCGGTGGCCGGATTTTCCCGCAAAACCGTCCGCAGCGGACGCGCTCCGGGGTCGAGCGAGGCGATGAGTTTCAGGCCGGGAGCATCGGCTTGGGTCGCGATCCAGCGGTCGAACGCGAGCGGTTCGGCGATTGCCGGGAGCGTGTCCTGGCCGCATTGTTTGCAGGCCTCGAGGGCGTTGCGCCGCCATTTCTCGGACTTGCCGTCGCCCGGCTGGACGACGGTGTAGCGGGTGACGAGCGGCTGGATGGCGGCGATGCCGAGCTCGACGGATTTCTGGACGATGAGGTCCATGTTTTTCCCTTTCGGGATCGCCTGGGCCAAGGTGATGGCGGGCAGCGGCGCACGGGATGGCAGGATTTCGCCCAATTTCAGCGGCACGCGGTCGCGCGAAACCGAGAGGATTTCCGCGGCGGCGCGGCGGCCGTGGCCATCAAAGACGATGACCGGGTCGCCGGGCTTCATGCGGAGGACTTGCGCGAGATGGCGGGCTTCGTCGCCGGTGAGGGCTGGGTTTTGCCAGGAATCAGGCGGTAGGTGGAAGCGGGCCATGGGACTGATGGGACCTATGCGACCTATGGAATCATAGGTCGAAAAACCGCTTCGCCTTTTTGAAGAATCCTTCCTGCATCGGTGAGTTGTGCTCGCCGATGGACTCCGAGAACGCGCGGAGTTTTTCTTGTTGCTCGCCGTTGAGCTTGGTGGGGACTTCGACTTGGACGGTGACGTTCAGGTCGCCGCGACGGCCGTTGGAGAGCGAGGGCATGCCTTTTTCGCGAAGCCGGAAAACGGTGCCGCCCTGGGTGCCGACCGGGATTTTGATCGAGGATTGGCCGTCGAGTGACGGGACCTTGAGCTCGCCGCCGAGAGCCGCGACCGAGAAGGGCAGCGGCACGGCGCAGAACAGATCGGAGTCGTCGCGCTCGAAAACGTCGTGGTCGCGGACGTGGAGGAAGACGTAGAGATCGCCCGCCGCGCCGCCGCGGACGCCGGCGTCGCCATTTCCGGAGGAGCGCAGGCGGGTGCCGGTATCGACGCCCGCCGGGATGCGGAGCTTGATGCGGCTGTCGCGCTGGACGCGGCCGTCGCCTTTGCAACTGGTGCAGGGGTCGGAAATCGTTTCGCCGGCGCCGCGGCATTCCGGGCAGGTCGTTTGCTGGATGAAAATGCCGGCTTGGCGCGCGACCACGCCGCGGCCGCCGCAGGTCGAGCAGGCCTTGATGCCGCCGCTGCCCTTGGTGCCTTTCGCACCGCAAGGTTCGCAAGGGACGTAGCGCTCGATTTCCAGCTCCTTCTCCACGCCGCGGGCGGCTTCTTCGAGGGAAATTTCCAGATCGTAGCGGAGATCGCTGCCTTTTTGTTTGCCCGAGCCGCGACGCGAACCGCCGCCGCCGAAAAACTCCTCGAAGCCGCCACCGAAGGCGCCGCCGAAGACTTGGGAGAAAATATCCGCAGCGTCATGGAATCCGCCGCCGCTCGGGCGCCCGCCGCCGCCATTGAAGGCGGCGTGGCCGTAGCGGTCGTAAGCGGCGCGCTTGTCCGCGTCGCTGAGCGCTTCGTAGGCTTCGCCGAGTTCCTTGAACTTGTCCTCGGCGGTGTGGTCGCCGGGGTTTTTGTCCGGGTGGAACTTCACCGCAAGTTTGCGGTAGGATTTCTTGATGACGTCGGCACCGGCGTCGCGGGTGACTTCAAGGATTTCGTAATAACAGCGTTTCTCGGACATTTGCTTTATTCAGCCGGAGTTGGAACCTTGGAAACGACGACGCTGGCCGGGCGCAGCAAGCGGTCGCGCAGGCGGAACCCGCGGCGGGTGACTTTGAGAATCCGCCCTTCCTCGCCGGCGGCACATTCTTCCTGGGCCACGGCGTCGTGGAGGTTCGGATCGAACTGGCCGGTGGTCGGGATTTCCTCGACGCCCTGGGAGGCGAGGAATTCGTTGAGCTGGCGGCGGACCATGTCCATGCCGATGTAGATCATGGATTTGGTGTCCTGCGAGGCGGCCTGCATGCCCATTTCGAAATTGTCGATGACAGGGAGCAGTTCTTCGAGCAGGCGCTGGTTGGCGTAGCGGATGGCGTCCTCGCGCTCGCGGGTGGTGCGCTTGCGGAGGTTTTCCATCTCGGCGGCGGTGCGCAGGGAGATTTCCTTCCACTTGGCGGCCTCGGCTTCGAGCTCATCCCAAGGATCGAGCGCGGGAGCGGAATCGGCGGCCGGAGCTTCTGAAATGGTATCCGCCGCATCGGTGGCCACCGGTGCTTCGAGCGGTTGGGCGGGGTCGTTGTTGGCTTGCATGGCGAACAGCATGTAGCCGCGAATGCACCAGCGTCAACACCTTGACGTGTTCTTACAGCGCGGCCTCCATTTTGGCTTTTGAACCACCGAATCGGTGAAGATGGTTTACAGCGTTGATCGGGGCTGGAGAAAGTCATAAGGTCCAGCCGACTGCAGCGGCACCGGCAGCCTTGCCAGACTCCCGATTTGAAATTACTTTGCGCCATGGGCATTACGATCACCATCCCGGAAGAAGTGGCCTGCATTTTGGGAACCGATCAGAAGGAACGCGAGCAACGCGCTTGCGAAAGTATCGCGCTGGAACTGTATCGCGAGGGTCGGATCACTCTGCGCACGATGGGTCGGTTGGCAGGTGTGGGCGAAGATTATTGGGCGGCCGACGCATTCCGCGCGCGACATGGGCTGCCGGTAAGCACGGGAGACGATTTGGCAGAAAATGAAATGGCCGCGATCAATCTCCTGCTTGAGCCATGATCCTGATCGTCGCGGACACCGGGCCGATCAATTACCTGGTTCAGATCGGCTGCGTGAATGTGCTGTCCGAACTAGCGAAGACCGTGGTGCTGCCAGCCTCCGTGCTCCGCGAGTTGCAATCCGAAGGCGCCCCATCCGCAGTGCGTGAATGGGCAGGTAATCTGCCACTCTGGGTCGAAATCAGGAATACGACTTCCCTGATACCCGCACAACCGGAGCTTTCCGAGGCTGATCGTGAGGCGATCTCGCTTGCGAGGGAATTGCAGGCCCTGCTGCTGATGGACGACCGAAGAGCCAGGCGCGCCGCGCGAGAGCAAACGGTGAACACCATTGGAACGCTGGGAATTCTTGAGGCCGCCGCAGCCAAATGTCTGATCTCGTTGCCTGACGCGCTCGAACGATTGCGGGCAACGAGCATGTTCATCTCCGATGAGCTGCTTGCCCAAGCTCTGCAGCGTGATTCGAAGAGGCGCGGCGTTTAAAGCCCGGTCCCGCCCATGAAATCCGCTTGCAATGCCGAAATCGGAACGATACCCACTCGCTTCCACCGCAAGCAATGCGGTTTCTGATTTTCATTTTATGAAGTTAGCGAAGTTGCTCAACGCGGACCACATCATCCTTGATATGAAGGCCGTGGAGCACTGGCCTTCGATCGTCGAGTTGGTCGAGCATCTGGTGAAAACCGAGCAGCTTCCTGTTTCCCAGCACGAGGAAATCCTCGAAGCCTTCAAGGTCCGCGAGGAGTCGGTCAGCACCGGCATCGGCTCGGGCGTGGCGATCCCGCATGCGTTCTCGGATCACCTCGAGCACGTGATCGCGGTCTTCGGCCGGTCCAGAGCGGGCATTGATTTCGAGGCACTGGACAACGCACCGGTGCATTTCATCGTGCTCTTCGTCGTGCCGAGGAAGAACTATAGCCTGCACCTGCAGACCTTGGCGGCGATCGCCAAGATGTTCACCAACGCCGAGGTGCTCCGCCAGCTGGGCGCCGCCGAAGACCTTGAGGAAATCCTCTCCATTTTCGACTCCAAGCCGTCCCGCGCGGGCGCTTGATCCGGGCTCACCCGCCAATTTTATGACGCTTCTTCAGGAACTCGAATCCCGCCTTGCCGCCGCGCTCACCGCCACCCTCGGCGAACCCGCCACCGCCGCCGTGACCGCCGCCGCCGATCTCCGCTTCGGCGACTATCAGTCAAACGCGGCGATGGTGCTCGCCAAGCAGCGCAAGACCAATCCCCGCGCGCTGGCCCAGGAAATCATCGACCAGCTCGAGCTCACCGGCCTCGCCACCGCCGACATCGCCGGTCCCGGCTTCATCAATTTCCGCATCCTGCCCGCGGCTTACGCGGCGCGCACGGCGGCGCTGATCCGCGATCCGCGGCTCGGCGTGCCCGCCACCGGCGCGGGCAAAACCGTGGTCGTGGATTTCTCCGCGCCCAACGTCGCCAAGCCGATGCACGTCGGCCACATCCGCTCGACCATCATCGGCGACTCGCTCGCCCGCATCGCGAGTTTTCTCGGGTTCAAGGTCATCGCGGACAACCACATCGGCGACTGGGGCACCCAGTTCGGGATGATCATTTACGGCTGGAACCATTTCCTCGACGAGGCCGCGCTCGCCGCCGATCCGATCGCCGAACTGGTGCGCGTTTACCGCAAGGTCAATGCCTTAAAGGAAGAGCCTGGCGTGCTCGATGACTGCAAGGCGGAGCTGGTCAAACTCCAGGCCGGCGACCCGCAAAACCTCGCGATCTGGCAGAAGTGCATCGAGGTTTCCAAAAACGGACTCCAGAAAATCTACGACCGCCTCGACGTGAAGTTCGACCACTGGCTGGGAGAAAGTTACTACAACGACCGCCTGCCCGGACTGGTCGAGGAGTTCCTGGAAAAAGGCATCGCCCGCGAGAGCAACGGCGCGGTTTGCATTTTCTCCGACGATACCAAGCCGCAGGAAGAAGACCCGTTCAAGGTCCACAAGGAAGAAGGCTGGACGGACAATCCCGCGATCATCCGCAAGGCCGACGGCGGATTCCTCTACGCCACCACCGATCTCGCGACGATCCAGTTCCGCATCGACGAGTGGAAGGCGGATCACGTCTGGTATGTCGTCGGCGTGCCGCAGCAGCTGCATTTCCGCCAGCTTTTCGACGCCGCCGCGCGTTGGGGCAAGACCGGGGATTTCAAACACATCGCGTTCGGGTCGATCCTCGGCGACGACCGCAAGCTGATGAAAACCCGCTCCGGCGACAATGTCGGGCTCATCGAAGTGCTCGAAGAAGCCGTCGAGCGCGCCGCCAAGGCGATCGCCGAAAAGAACCCGGACCTGCAAGGCGAGGAAGCCGCGCGGATCGCGGAAACCGTCGGCATCGGCGCGGTGAAATTCGCCGAGCTCTCGCAGGGCCGCCTGACCGACTACGTGTTCTCGTGGGACCGGATGTTAGCGCTGCAAGGCGACACCGCGCCCTACCTGCAATACTCGCACGTCCGCATCCGCTCTATTTTCCGCAAGCTCGATGCGCCGTTCGACGCGACCGCCGCGGAGATCCACCTCAACGAGGACGCGGAAATCCACCTCGCCCGCCTGCTGGTCCGCTTCGGCGAAGTCCTGCCGACCATCCTCGAAGACTTCCGGCCGAACCTGCTGGCGAACTACGTGCTCGAACTCGCCCGCGCGTTCCACTCCTATTTCGAAGCCTGCCCGGTGCTCAAGGCCGAGGAGCCGATCCGCTCAAGCCGCCTCGCGCTCTGCGAGCTGACCTCCCGCACGCTCAAGCAGGGACTCAACCTGCTCGGCATCGACGTGCCGGAACGGATGTGACGCTCAGGCCGCAGCGGATC
>CAMCUY010000059.1 GCA_945879075.1 Akkermansia muciniphila
GTGTTGCCGAAGACGTTGACGCTGTCGGCCGCCTTCGAGAGATAGGCGTCGCCGCCATTATACCAACGGCGGTGGAATCCGGCCATGCCTTGAACGAGCATCGGGAAGAAGATCAGGTTCATGCAGATCAGGCTGGGCCAGAAGTGCAGGTGGTTGAGCGTCTTGCTCATGAAGCGACCGGTGATTTTCGGATACCAGTGAAGAATCCCGGCGAAGAAGCCAAAGAGAATCCCGGGAGCCACCACATAGTGGAAGTGACCAATCACATAGTAGGTGTCGTGCAGGTGAAGGTCGGCCAGGTTGAAGGCCAGCGGCAGACCCGTGAGGCCGCCGATGCCGAACATCGGGATGAAAGCGCACGCCCACATCATCGGCGGGGTGAAACGGATCGAACCGCCCCAAAGCGAGATCAGCATCGCAGTGATGATGACCACGGAAGGAACCGAAATCAGAACCGTTGTCGTTTGGAAGAAGGTGGAAACCGCAGCGCCCATGCCGGTCATATACATGTGATGAGCCCATACGACGAAGGAGAGAAAGCCGAGAACCAGCACCGAATAGACCATCGACTTGTAACCCCAAAGCGGCTTGCGGGTGTTGGCGGGAATGATTTCACTCACACACGCGAAAGCGGGAAGCAGGAGCACGTAAACTTCCGGATGACCGAGGAACCAGAACAAGTGCTGGAAGAGCAGCGGCGAACCACCACCGGAGAGATCGGCAAGACCTTCGCTCTTGGTGAAGAGCCCGGAAGGCATAAAGAACGAGGAATGAGCCACCCGGTCCATCAGCTGCATGATGCCGGCGGCCTCAAGCGGCGGGAAGGCGAGGAGCAGAAGGAAACCGGTCACCAACATCGACCAGACGAAAAACGGCATCCGCATCCAGGTCATTCCACGGACGCGCAGGTTGATGATGGTGGTGATGAAATTGACCGATCCGAGAAGCGACGAGGTGATGAGACAGACCAATCCGATCAGCCATTGCGTCTGACCTGCCAGCCATTGGTTGACCACTTGGCCATCGGCGAAACCCGCGAGCGGCGAGTAGTTCGTCCAACCGGACTTGGCGGAACCGGACTCCAGGAAGAACGAGGCGCACATGATCAGGCCGCCGACCAGATAGACCCAGTAGCTGGCCATGTTCAGACGCGGGAACGCCATGTCCGGCGCGCCGATCTGTAGCGGCGTCACGTAGTTGCCGAAAGCACCGAAGCCCAGCGGCACGATGCCGAGGAACACCATGATGGTCCCGTGCATGGCGCCGAACATGTTATAGGTTTCTCCTGTCACCTTGCCGTCCTGCAACCAGCGGGCTTTCCAGCCGTCGGTGAACACCCAGCTCATCCACTCGGGAAGCGGCTGGTGCGGATAGGCGATGCTCCAGCGCATCACCATCATCAGATAGAATCCGAAGGCCAGGAAGCAAAGGGCGGTGATGCCGTATTGGAGGCCGATCATCTTGTGATCGGTCGAAAAGATCCACTTCCGGATAAATCCCGGATCATGGTGATGGTCGTCATGGTGGGCGTCGTGCCCGGCGTGTGAGGTGGCGTGAGAGCTCATAATTACGTCTTGCGGCGTTTAGTGGTCTAAAATGGGATGGAGAGGAGGAGAAAACGGATCAGGGAGCTTTTGCAGGGGCCAAGCTAATTGGATCGAGCAAGACCTTCGGATCGAGAACGTCGCCCGGCAGCGTCTTGACGTGGTTGGCGGTGAGTTCCGCGGCGGTCACCGACTTGCCGAAGTTCTTGCGGGCGGCGGAAATTTCCAGAGCGGCCTTGGCCATGTCGATGGTGACCACATCGCCCGTGGCGTTTCCGAAGTTGTTGCGGACGTAGGTCATGATTCCCGCGAGATCTTCGGCAGCCATGCCGATCCCCTGCGGCGGCATGATGCCATAGGTCTTGCCGTCACTGGAAGGTCCTTCGAGGCCATTGAGGATGATCATCGCGAAGCGATCCGCCTCACCGGTCACCCAAGTCGAACCGACCAGCGACGGAAATGTCGAACCGTTGCCTTTCGCATCCGAGCCGTGGCAACCGTTGCATTTGGCGGAATAGATTTTCGAGCCCTTGGCCATGTAGGCGGCGAGCGCCTCTTTCGGGACCGGACCGGTGTCACCGGCACCGGGAGCGGGAGTACGGACGTAGTCGTCGCGGAAAACCGATGCGTAGGAAAACAAACGTCCGCCACTGCCGAGAATGCCACCAGCGACCAGCAGGACAACGGCGCAGGCAACGAAGGCCCACAACGAAATTGGCTCGATGCCATTGTCAACGATCCGCTTTTCGCGAGCGCACGCGGCGGCTTCACGGACCACTCGCCCGTGGGCCTCGGTCACATTGATCGAGTCCTCAAGGTCTGGTGTTTGATTAGGCAGAGACATGGATGAAATTAGGTATTAAGTGAAAGATTTCAAGGGGCAGTCTTGGATTTCGCAGGCGCAAAATTCAGCACCGCGGGGACGGCTTGGTCCTTCTTGAGCGAAAGCAGGTAGGAGACAAGAGCCTTGGCCTCGGAGCTGGGGACCAGCTCGGTATCGCCATGTTTGCCGAAGGGCATCGCTGCATCCGACGGACTTCCCGTGACCTTGCGCTCTTCAAACAGGAACTTGTGGGGCGGACAGGTGGACTTCCAGCGCTGCGGATCCTGGCGCGGATCGTAGAGATGGGAGAACAGCCACTGCTCGGGACCGCCACCCGCCGCATACTCCGTCTCCACGCGACGGCCGAGATTGGAAAGATCCGGACCCATCCGCGAAACGCCGATCTGGGCGAACTTCTCGCCGAAGAAATCATACGCGTTGGTTTCACGCCGGGTATCGCCGCGATCCGGATCGGCCTTCAAGCCGCCCCAATCGGACCGATAGAGATCATTGCCCGCGTAGGTCGGACGAACCACCTGCGTGTGGCAGAGGTAACAGCCGTTTTCCGCATACACCTGCGCGCCGTCGGCGATGCGACCGGTGCGTTTGGGGAAGAAAATGCCGGTGCTGCCATCGGTTGCTTCGGAAAACTCGATGGGCGCCAGATTGCGCATCTTGATGAATGGCACGACGACGATCGCCAGCCAAGCGACACCGAAGCTGGCGGATAAACCGAGAATAAATGTGCGGAGGCTCATTGGGAAAATTGCTGAAAGTTGAACTCTAAAACCCGATGTCAGTGGGCGGGCATGTGGCCCGGACCGGCATTATCGATATCGCCCTCTTCGCCATGCGGACTGGAGCCGTGACCGTGCTCGGAGATCAGCAAGGTGGGATGCGAACTGCGGCGACCGAGGCGCAGCCACATCAGGGTCAGGTGGATGAAGAAGAACACGTTGGAGAAAAGGATGAAGCACCAGGCGATGGTGGTCGCCACCGCATACGGATAGGCGCGGGTCGCGGCACCTTCCCATGGCTGCTGCCATTCGTCCTGACCGATTCCCTGCTGTAGTCCGCCGAAGAGAGCGACCAAGGCCACCGTGATGATGCCATAGACGGAGAACAGGAAGTGGATCTTGATCAGGCGGCGGGAAAGCCACTCGCGGCGCGTCACCCGCGGCACGATGAAATAGATCGCGCCGAACATCACGAAGCTGAAGAATCCATAGAGCGCGAGAATTTCAAAACCATAACCGGAGAGCGAAAACTGCGTGAGCGGCAGCGTGGAATCTGGCAGATTGAGCACGACCGCGGAGAACGCGAGAAGCAGCAGGCCGCCGATGCCGGCGATGGTGAAACGGAGCGCCGGGCTGCTGGCCACCACTTCCGGAGAAGCGAGCGTGGTGCGGAGAAGATTGATGGCGGCAGCAATCGCAGGCACGAAAAGCAACACCGTGGCGGCAGCGCCCACGTAAGGCAGGAAGTAAGGAATCGGAGCGCCCGCGAGTTTTTGCATGCCCGCCCACGGCGCGATGATCGCGAGCGACCAGAACCCGAGTTTCGCCAGCGAATAACTGTAAACCGCGTGCCCGGTCACCTTGGGAGCCAGATAGTAAGCGGTCCCGAGAGCAACCGGCGTGAAGAAGAGGAAGATTAAAGCCGACTTATACCAAGCGTTGATTCCCGCAGCCATGACCGGATGGCCGGGGATGCAGTGCAGCAGGGTGTTCGCCGTGATGAAGATCCATGGAAACCAGACCATCGCGGCGAGCAAATACCACTGGGAGATATAGACATGCCCTTCGGGACGCACGCGGAACTGGATGAACGACCAGATCAGGATCGCAAAATAGCTGAAGAGCAACACCGGCCAGGTGAAGAAAGGAAACTCCATCCATGGCATTCCCGTGCCGTTGCCCGAGAGGATTCCGACCAGACCCAGCATGACGCCGAGATTCCAGATGTGACCAGCGGTGAGAATGAGTCCGGCTGCCGTGCATTCCTTGCGGGAAAGCCGAGCCATCATCCAGATGATCACGGCGAACGCCGCTTGGAATCCCCAACCGTAAACCAGCGCGTTGATATGAGCCGGGAAAACCCGTCCGTAGGAAAGATAGGAACAACCCGCCAGAAAATCAGGACTGTGCACCTTGGCGGAAGCGATGATTCCAAGGACGATCGAAACCGCGAGCCACGCGGCACCGCTGGTCAGGAAGAACATCACCGGGTGACGCAGCGAGCGGTCGATCCCTGCGCGAAGCAAGGCGTCCTGAGCTGTAGAAGATTGGATGGCGGATGACATCGGCTTTGAAGATGAAAAAGGGAGACTAAATTAAGGCTTGGTGAGTTCCGCGGCGGTGACTTGTGGCTTCCCCACTTCACCGCGTAACGCGGCTACCTGCTCGGGCTTCACGGCGGACGCCTTGTTGCCGAAGCTGTTGCGGATATAGGTGAGCACCCCCGCGATCTGTTCGTCAGTCTGATAACTCAGAGCGGCCATGCCGCCCGGCATGTCGTATTCCTTGCCGGCCACCGTGATCGGGCCCTGCAGGCCACGCAATTGGATGCGGATGAGATTGGAAACCGGCCCGGTCACCCACTCCGAGGCCGCAAGCGGCGGAGCAATCGGACCACCTTCCCCATTCTGGCCGTGGCATGCGCCGCAAATTATGAACGAGGCTTTGCCAAGCGCCATCACCGCCGGGTCGATCGGCTCATCGGTCGCTGCGGGAGCGTCGATTGCCGAGGTGTCCACCGCGGGGGCCGCGGCGAGTTTCTTGGAGGTTTCCGAACCGGAAACGACCTGCGCCGGCGTCTCGATAGCCGCCGGCTTTGAAGCGGCGAGTTGCTTGCCGACCACCCGCGTCGCGGCCTTGATCGCATCTGCGGTAAGACTTGCTGCCTGCGCCGCGTCGATCTTCGCCTTGGTTTCATAGCGAGGTTTCGCGGCGGCATCTTCAAGCGTGGTCGGCTCGGACCGCGCGAAAAGCCAGATCACCGCGAACAGCACGGCGAAGATGAAGAAGGTGCCGATACCCCACCAGAAAGTGGTGAAGCGGATGATCGGATTGTCGCGGGATGGGTCCATGTGCAGAAGGAAAGAAAGATCAGTTGGAGACGTTCGCGGATTCGAGGATGCGCGGGTCGCGGTTTGGATAAAGCGAATGCTGGCCGAGGGCGCGGATGAGGATGAAAACGAAGGCCGCGCCGATGGTCACGAAGGCGAGAATGTCGCCCCAGAACGCACCCGGAATGGAAACCTGGATATCACCGAAGACTTCCGGCTTGATCTTGCCGAGCGAGACACCGCGCTCGGGAATGACGATCAGATAGTGATCCAGCGCGTGCATGCACAACGTGTAAACCGCGACAATCGAGAGCAACTTGGGATTCTTCTTCAGCCAAGCCTGAAGCAGGACGACGAACGGCACCACGAAGTGACCGAAGACGAGGAAATACATCGCAGTGTTCCAGTTGCCGGTGTTACGGATCAGGAAATAGGAGGTTTCCTCGGTGATGTTGGCATACCAGATGAGGAAGAACTGCGAGAATGCGATGTAGGCCCAGAAGGTCGTGAAAGCGAACATGAGCTTGCCCATGATGTGGAAATGCTCGGGTCCGGTGACGTGCTTGAGGTGACCCATGCTTTTCAACCAGGTGCAGACCAAGACGATGACCGCCATCGAGTTGAGCGCCGCGCCGGCGAAAAGATAAACACCCCACATCGTGGAAAACCACTTGTAATCCAGGCCCATCGCGTAATCAAAGCCGGTGAAGGTGATGGTGAGCGCGAAGATGATCAGCGGGTAGTTCGAGTGATAGCGGGCTTTTAGCAAGCGGGCGGTTCCGGGATTCGGATCGGTGTCTTGGTCGGTGGAAAGCTTGCGCAGCCCGTAGATGACCGCGCCGAGAGCGACGAGATAGAACGCGGCCCGCCCATACCAGAACGGAAGATTCATGAACCAATACTTGTTATAAAGCAGGTGGTCCACGTGGTGGAGGTGCTCCTTCACGTCGCCATGGGCTTCGCGATGAATATTCATCCACTCGTAGAGATACTGTTGCACCTGCGGGAAGAGTAGCGGAATTCCGAAAAGGAAAACCCACGGGAATGTCGAGCCGAGGTTCTCGAAAGTCCGGCGCACCGAGGTGCCCCAACCGGAGTTGGAGACATTGTGCAACAGCGTCCAGAACACCCCGCCGATGGAGAGGGTCAGGAAGAAGTAAAACGCGAACACCCACGAGTAGGCGAAGGGTCCGCGGATCTTTTCCGGGGCGAAAAACAAGAGATACAGGCTGACGACGGTGCCGAGAACGGCCACGCCCAAGGCGATGCTCTTCACTTTCGCAACCTTGGAGTTGTCGAGGTGGTCGCCGTTGATCGCGATGTCTGCGGAGGTGACGTGGTGGTGTGCCATTTCGATAAAATCAGGGAAAAGTTATTTAGCCTCTTTGGCGGCCTGCAAGGTGCGGACATAGGCGATGATCGCCCAGCGGTCGCCGACGGAAATGTTATACCCATATCCGCCCATCATGCCCTTGCCGACGGTGATGGTTTCAAACATCCGGCCGTCGGGATAGGACGCCGCTTTGAAGGTATCGAGATGGAAGTTGGCGATGCCGGGGACGCCATACTGGCCGGTGATCCCCTGGCCGTCGCCGGACACGCCGTGGCAGACCGCACAATAAATTCCATATCGCTCTTTGCCGCGCTCGATCAGTGACAATGCGGATTCTTCGGTCAATTTCAGCTCCTCCGGCATTCCCGAACCGAAATAGTCGCCGACATGGCCGGTGTAATAATAACCGGTCTGGCCACCGAACTCATATTCGGGGATGCCGCCGATGGAGGAGGCACCCGCTTCATTGAAGCCGCGCGGCTGGGTCTGGGTCACTGGAAGACGGGAACCATGGCCGTCGGCGAAAAACGGATCCGCCTTCTGGGCCTTCACCTTGTCCTGGTTGTCCATGTCCGGGAAAATCCGGACCGGCGGCTTGGAAAACTTCTGGCCGCGAACTCCGAGGAGGCCGACGACGAGCAACGCGATGAGCGCGTAGGCGAGAAAAAAGTAACGCATTTTGAATTGAAATTTGAAATTTGAGATCCGTCTTCAGTCTTCTTCTTCGACCAGTTCGATATTGGCCCCGCCGATGTCGGCGAGCAGGTCGCGGGTTCCGTTGGGGCTGAATTTCGGGTCACGCGCTTCGATGGCGATGAAGAACCCGTCGTCCGTGGCGCGGTGGAACTGGCGGCTCGCGAACAACGGGTGGTTGAGGCGCGGAAGCTGGATCAAGGCGAGAAGGCCGAACAGGACGGTGAAGCCCGAGAAAAGGATCGTGAGCTCGAACATGATCGGGAAGAACGCGGGCACCGTGAAGATGTTCGCCGGCTTCGCTTGGACGATGGTCGGATAGATCACCACCTGCGTCGAGTAGGCGAGGGCGAACGCGGTGGCTGTGCCGGTCATGCCGCCGAAGAACACAAACCATGGCAGGATCGAGCGCTTCATACCCATCGCGCCGTCGAGTCCGTGGATCGGATAGGGCGAGTAGCAGTCCCATTTCTTGAAGCCGGCGTCGCGGATTTTCTCCGCGCCCTTGTAAAGAGCGGATGCGCTCTTGAACTCGGCCAGATAGCCATAAACGCGTTTGCGGGTGGTGCTCACGTGGTAAAGAGGGTTCGTTGAAAGTTACTTGGAGGAAACGAGTTCCTTTTGATAGGCGGCCTCGACGACGACGCCGTGGTCAGGGTGATGCTCCTTGTCGTCGAAGTGCGGATCGGACTCGAGCAACGTCCACTTCACTTCGGCGATGTTGATGCAGGGCAGGAAGCGGAGGAACATCAGGAACAGCGCGAGGAACAGACCGATCGTGCCGACGAAAGTCATCAGTTCGACGCCGCTCGGCGAGTAGGTTTTCCAATCACCTGGCAGCCACATCCGGGCCAGCGTAGTGCAGATGATGACAAAGCGCTCGAACCACATGCCGACGTTCACACACATCGCCACGATCATGATGACCCAGAGATTTTCGCGGCAGGCCTTGAACCAGAATACCTGGGGCGAAAGCACGTTGCAGCTCATCATCGCGGCATAGGCCCACCAGTAAGGACCGGCGATCCGGAACTTGAAGGCGTCCATTTCATAAATCGCGCCGGAGTAGAAGGCGACGAACAACTCCATCAGGTAGGCGTAGCCGACGATCGTGCCGGTCAGCAGGATGATCTTCGCCATGTTGTCGATGTGCTTCATGGTGATCAGGTCCTGCAAGCCGTAGATGAAACGGGCGGGAACCATGATCGTGAGCACCATCGCGAAACCACCGAAGATGGCGCCGGCGACGAAGTAGGGCGGGAAGATGGTGGTGTGCCACCCGGGGACCACCGAGGTCGCGAAGTCGAACGAAACGACCGAGTGCACCGAGAGCACCAGCGGCGTGGAAAGCGCTGCGAGAAGGAGATACGCCATTTCATAATGGCTCCACTGGCGGTTGCCGCCTCGCCAGCCGAGCGAGAAGATTCCATAGAGAATCTTGCGGATACCGGGCTTGCAGCGGTCGCGGATGGTCGCCAGGTCGGGAACCATGCCGAGATACCAGAAGATCAGCGAGATGGTGAAATAGGTGGAAACCGCGAACACGTCCCACAGCAGCGGCGACTTGAAGTTCTGCCAGATCGCGTTGGCGTTGGGCACCGGAGCGAGGAACCAGGCGAACCAGACGCGGCCGACGTGGAAGGCGGGGAAAATCCCTGCGCAGATCACGGCGAAGATGGTCATCGCTTCCGCGGCGCGGTTGATGGAGGTCCGCCAGTTTTGCCGCGTGAGGAAGAGCACCGCGGAGATCAGGGTTCCGGCGTGGCCGATACCGATCCAGAACACGAAGTTGGTGATGTCAAAGCCCCAGAACACGCGGTTGGACATGCCCCAGACGCCGACGCCGGTGGAAACGAGGTAAGTCAGACCACCGCCGACGCCGATGAGGGCGATGAGCGCGGACGGGATGAACAGCAGCCACCAAAGGAAGGGCTGGCGGTTTTCGACAACGCCGCAGATGCGCTCGGTGATCCAGTGATAAGAACGCCCGCTGAGAATGAGCTTTTCGCGCTCAAGCACCGGGAGTTTCACTCCGGTGTGCGTCTCAGGTGCGGTTTGGGTGGTGGAAGCCATGGTTAGAATAAATGCTGAAATACTGAAAAGCTGAAAACCTGAAATCAGACCATGTGAACGGTCGCCTTGCCGATGAACTTGGCGTCCGGCATCTTCGGATTCGGGTTCTTGACACGGGCCAGGTAGCTGGTCCGCGGACGGGTGCCGATGTAGTTGAGGAGGTCGTAGTTCCGGTCGATGCGCTTGCTGCGATACATCGCGGACTTCTCCTCATCGAGAAGATTGCCGAAGGTGATGGCGCTGGCCGGGCAGGCGTCTTGGCAGGCGGTCTTCACCGAGTCCACCGGAATGCGGAGGGTGTGGATGTTGACTTCCATCTCGGTGGATGGCTTGCCGGCGACGAGCGCTTCTTGTTTCTGACCGCGCTTCTGGCGGATCACGGAATCCTTGAGCCGCTGCACGCAGTAGGTGCACTTTTCCATCACGCCACGCATGCGGACGGTGACGTTCGGGTTCTTCTGAAGGTGGGCCGCCTCGCCGACCTGCTTCTCGCCGAAGGGACCTTTGTAAAGGTTGTGGGCGATAAGCGGGTTGCGCTTGTTGTAGTCGAAGTAGTTGAAGCGGCGCGCCTTGTAGGGGCAGTTGTTCGCGCAGTAACGAGTGCCGATGCAGCGGTTGTAGGCCATCGCATTGAGGCCGTCTTCCGTGTGGATGGTGGCGTTGACCGGGCAAACCGTTTCGCAGGGAGCGGCCTCGCACTGGACGCAAGCAACCGGCTGGGGAACGAGCTCCGGATTATCCTCGTCGAAGGTGTTGTCCTTCTGCGCGGCGAAATAACGGTCCATGCGGATCCAGTGCATTTCGCGGCCCATGGCGACCTGCTTCTTGCCGACGATCGGAATGTTGTTTTCCGATTGGCAGGCGACGAGGCAGGAGTTGCAACCCATGCAGGAGGAAAGGTCGATCGACATCCCCCACTGATGGAGCGGGTCGTTGATGAGCGGTTGGGCCTTGCCGTCCTTGCCGGGGTGGAATGCCGAGGAGCTTTCCGGCTTGTAGAGTGAAATGTTAGGCGGTGCGTGGGAATCGTTGCCTTGCTTCGGCACGTTGGCGAGCTGGGCGGCGAACGAACCTTTTTCCTCGTCCTCAAGCGTCGAAACCTCGCGGGCAAGGGCGCGGCCATACATGGCGTGGTGCTCCTGGGTGAGGGCGACCGAGTAGCGGCGGTCAGTCGGGGTCGCCTTCGCGCCGGTGGCGAAATAGGCGGTGGCGGCGGTGCGCAGCGGATAGGCGTTAAAGCCGCGGTTCACGCCGACGAGGCCGACGTGGGACGCGTTGAGCGGCCCGCGCTTGAGTTCGTCGTGCTCGTCGAATCCCTGACCGTAGCCGAGCGGGATGACGATGGTGTTTTCGGCTTGGCCGAAGGAAACGAGAACCGGAATTTCGAGAGTCTGGCCGTTGACCTCGACCTTGATCATCGGCGAAGTACGGTTTTGCGCCTCGTCGTCGGGCGAGCGAGAGCCGAAGGGAGTTTCAAGCTGGATGATTTGGTCGTAGATGCCGAGCTCCTTGGCGGTTTTCGGCGCGACGAGCGCGACGTTGTCCCAAGTAAGTTTGGAAATCGGATCGGGCGCTTCCTGGAGCCATCCGTTGTCGATCCAGCGGCCGTCGAAGATCGAGGAGTCGGTGGCGAAAATCACTTCGAGCGAATCCTTGGTCGGCGCGGTGGTGACAAACGGCGCGGACATGTCAGCTCGCGGAGCCGGGCTGACCAACGGATAGAGAGAGCCTGCGAAGAAACCGTCGCGCAGGAGCTTTTTCCAAGCGGCGTCCCCTTCCCCGCCGATCGCGGAGAACGTGGCGCGGACGGCGGTGTAGGCCGGGGAAGCGGCGCCTTTTTCACCTTCGCCGTTGAGGAGGTTTCCGTCAGCGGAAAGCAGGGCGAGAAGAAGCTCCAGCTCGGAAACGCAGTCTTGATAGAGCGGCAGGATCATCGGCTGCACCACCGTGTAGGTGCCGCGCGCGCTGCGGGCGTCCGACCAGGATTCGAGATAATGGGCGGCTGGCAGATGCCAGTTCGAGGCGTGCGCGGTCGCGTCGGTGCGGACACCGAGGTGGATGCTGGTCTTCAGCTTGGCGAAGGACTCGCCGAACTTGAGATCCGCAGGCGCGTCGAAAACCGGATTGGAAGGAGTGAGGACGAGGAGCGTTTCAACGGTTCCCGAGTCGATGTCAGCCTTGAGCGTGGCGAGATTTCCGAGGCCCTTGGTTTCGGTTTGCAGCGCGACAAGCGGCTTGCCTTCGCCGATGTTACCGAGCGCGACGTTGATCGCATGGGCGAGCAGATGGACGGAGAGGGATTGGCGGGAACCCGCGAGAACGGCGGATTTTCCGGCGTGTTCCTTGAGGTCATCGACGAGAGCCGCGACCCAGGCGACGTGCTTTGGATCGGAGAGCTCGGGCGAGACGATGGCCACACCGGCATTCACACCGAGGCCGCGGGCGATTTGAGCGGCGACCGCATTGACCTGGCTGGGAGCGATACGCAGGCGGTGATCCGCCATGCCACCCGTGAGGGTGAACGCGGCTTCCACCGCGTAGAGACGGTTCATTTTGGACGCGTCCGGCTTGTCGGTGTAGGCTTTGCCCTCCGGCTTGCGGCGGTCGAAGAAGGGGGTGACGGGACCTTGGTTGTCAGTGCCCGCGAAGTCGCAGTCGAGCGAGAGGATACGGTCGGCCTTGGCGAAATCGGCAACCAGCTTCACGCCGTCGCCCAGTGCGACGTTGGAGGAGTCACCGGTGAGCGCTTCGTATTGATAGAATTTCGCGTCGGAGAATTTCGCGGCCAGTTCATTGGTCAGGCGGGCGCGGGTCGGGCTGTCATCGGCGCCGAAGAGGAAACCGACTTTCGAATATTTATCTGCGGCAACGGCGGCAAGCACTGCTTCCAAGTCTGCACGCGAGCCGGGTTTCCCAGCCTTGATGATTTTCCGCGAGCGCGATGGAGAATAGAGATCGAGCACCGAAGCTTGGGCGAAGGCATCCGTTCCTTCGGCGTCCGGGTGGAGCTTGTTAGGAGCGAGCATCGTCGGCCGGCCTTCGAAGGTTGTCACTACCAGCGGCGTGGCGCCTTGGGCCCGCGGCATCGAGGACGCGTAGTAAGTCGCCTTGCCGGGAATCACCCACTCGGGAGCCTTGGTGTAAGGAACGATGTAGCTTTCCGGACGGCGGCAGGCGGCCATGCCGAACCCAGCCAGAGCGGTGGACGCGCCCATCAGTTTCAGGAACGAGCGGCGGGAATTCTCCGCGTCCTCCTCGTTGGCCATTTCCGCAGCTCCCTGGGGGAACTCGCGGTCGAGCCACTGGCGGAATTCCGCGGTGTCTTCAAGCTGACCCGCACTGCGCCAGGCGACGGTGGTTTCGCCGGCGGGTACTTCAGGGTGATGCCAAATGCGCTTGCTCATGTTAAACTGCAGGAAAGGTGGAAATCGGGAAAACGGACTTGAGGATCAATGGTGGCAGGTGGCGCAAGTTTCCTTGGGTTTCACCATGAATTGCTCCTTCAGCTTGAGGCCGAGCTCCTCGGTCGTCTTGACGCCGAGTTGCGGGTTGTCGGAAATGTAGGTTTCCGCGTTGTAGCTGAAGTTATAGACCTCTTCGAGCGGGCGCAGGTTCTTCTCCGGTGCGCGGTGGCAATCGAGGCACCAGCCCATCGAGTGTGGCTGCGCTTGATAGACGACCTCCATCTTGTTGACGTCACCGTGGCAGCTCTGGCAGGAAATCCCGCGGTTCACGTGGGCCGAGTGGTTGAAATAAACGTAGTCGGGAGACTTGTGCACCCGCACCCACTCGATGGGCTTGCCATCGTAGCCCGCGTAGGTCGGATTCATCGACTTGTGAAGCGGAGCGAGCTTCGGGCTGTCGCGCTGCACGTGTTGGTGGCAATTCCAGCAGGTGCTGCCGGTCGGAACGTTTGAGTGCCCAGAGACGTCCACGAACGAGTGGCAGTAGCGGCAATCCAGGCCCAGCTGGTCGACGTGGATCTTATGGGAAAACGGGATCGGTTGGGACGGCTGATACCCGACCACCAGCGCCTTGGGCGTGGCGTAATAGGCAAATGCAAGTGCCACGCCAGCCGCTGCGGTTCCCGCGCAGACAGCGATTTTGAGGGGCAGTAGATTGGACCAGCGGGGAAAAATATTTGCCATGAGAAGGGCGATGCAGTGCTGAGAGAATGGAGCTTGTGAAATTTTTCACAAGCCTTGTCCCAAAAAACCACGGAGAAGTTAAGGACAGGGGGAGAATGCAAACGAACCGCCGTGATGCAATGCCAAAAAAGAAATTTTGAAGGAATTTGTATCGCATCTCAGGGGAATTCTCCGTTTCGCAATCAGTCTCACGAATTCGACCAATTCAGGCCTTTTTCCTGCCTCCACCGGCGGTAAGCGCTGAACTGCTCGCCCTTGGCCATCTCGCGACGACACGGGTCCTCGCTGAGAAACGCCTCGAAAGCCCCACCCGACGAGGTTTCCGCCGCCGAGGCCTTGGACTCGGACGATTCCGGGGGGCTGCCGTTGTGGGCGAGCAGGCTTTCAATCCGCGACAAACACCCGGAAATCCGGAAAATCAGAAATAACACCAGGGCGAGCAGCCCGGCACAAGAGGCGAGCAGGATAACGAGTGGGGAGCCTTCGGATTCTGACATGCCCGAGTCTTGCGAACTCCCGGCGAGCTTGAGAAGTCTCAAATCCATGGACCTTGCCCTGCGCAACCTGCCCGCAATCAAGACCCGCTACGCCGACCATCTCTCGCGGGCCCAGCGACTCGACCACCGCCCTGGCGATTGGATCAAGCAACAGCTTATAGAAAAAGCCCGAGCACCACGAGCGCCACCGCTGCCAGAGCCGGCTCGCTGAGATTACCCGTGGCGGAGTCGAAATCCGCGAGATAGATCCCCTTGCTGGTGGAATTCTTCCCGGTGTTCGTCCCGATGAAAAACGGGACCGCTTGAAGCGAGGCGTCAGCAAAAACAGGATGGTGAATCGGCGGATCATCAGCAAAGAACGGCAAAAACAATCCATTTCATA
>CAMCUY010000060.1 GCA_945879075.1 Akkermansia muciniphila
GGTGGCCAAAATCACCAGCGTTTTGTAAGTCGTAAAATACTTCATGCGGACAAGGGCAGAGAGTAGCGGGTGGCCGTGGCAACTCAACTCCAAAGGCAGACAAGAGAGAATCTGCGGGGAATTTCAATGAAAGTGGTGGGCGGAGGCGAAGGAGCCCTCCGGAACCATGGAACGCGCCTTTTGCCTCGCAATGGCTTCGGTAGCACCAATTCGGATTACTTACACCGCATGTCATCATGCCTCGTCAGCGGCCGGCGAATTGCCGGTTAGGACGTCTTCGCCCTCGGATTTCGCGATGATCACCGCGGCGCAGGAGTCGCTGAAGACGTTGACCGCAGTGCGGCTCATGTCGAGCAGGCGGTCCACCGAGAGTAGGGCCACTACCGCGGTTTCCGCGCCTTGGATCCCGCAGTTTTTGAGAATCAACAAGATCGCCACCAAGCTGGCAGAGGGAATTCCGGCGACCCCGACGCTGGTGAGAAGTGCGGCGACCACGATGAAAAACTGCGCGCCCGCGCCGAGTTCCACTCCCATCACCTGCGCCACGAAGATCACCGCCACGCATTCGTAGAGCGCGGTGCCGTCCATGTTCACCGTGGCGCCGAGCGGTACGGTGAGGCTGGAAACGCGCTGCGAGACGCCGGCGTTTTCCCGCACGCAGCGCAAGGTTACCGGCAGGGTGCCGGAGGACGACGCGGTGGAAAACGCCATCAGCAGGGCGGGTCTCATCGCCCTGAAATGGGCCAGCGGACTGACCCGCCCGACGAAGCGCAGCACCAGCGGCAGGACGATCACCAAATGCAGGCCCAGCCCGAGCAGCACCGTCACGAAATACTTGCCGAGGTGGGCAAAGAGCTCCGCCCCGGTGCTGTAAACAATCGGCAGGATCAGCGCGTAAACGCCGATGGGCGCGACCGCCATCACCCATTGGGTGAGCACGATCATCGCGTCGTTCGCGGCTTGGAAAAACTCGCGGATCGTCCGCATTTCCGCCTCTGGCAGGCGGGTGATGGCCAGCGCGAAAAGCAGGCTGAACACGATGACGCCGAGCATCTGGCCGTTGTCTGCGGCGGCAGCCACCACGTTCTCGGGCAGCATGGTGCGGAAGACTCCGAGGAAATCGGCCGGTTCCCGGCCGCTGGCACCGGTGACGGTCGCGAGGTCTTTTTCGCTCGCCAGCGCGGCCCCTTGATCGAAGGCCTGGCGGATCACTTCGTTAGGCCGGCCGTTTTCGATGCCCGGCTGGATCAGGTTCACCAACAACAGCCCGAGCAGAATCGCGGCAAGCGACGATGCCGCGTAGAAAGTCATCGTCTTGAGCCCGAGCCGGGCGAAGCCTTTCACCCCTTGCAGGCTGGCGATTCCCGATACCACCGAGGTGACGATCAAAGGCACGATGATCATCTTGAGCGCCTGCATGAACAAGCCGCCGATGAAGCGGCTGGTTTCGAGCGTGCCATGGATGAACCGCCCGGAAGCCGAGTGTTCCGCCGCGCCGGCAAACAAGCCGCGGAATGTGAGCGCGGTGGCGGTCGCCAGTCCCAGTGCCATCAAAATCTGCCAGTGCGGTGCCGGTCGTTTCATCACCGCCAAGGAAACCTGTAACTGCGGCCGATTCCAAGCACCAACGACGGGCAGGGGCTCAATCGAGGAACTTACCGGGATTGAGTATATTGTTAGGGTCGAGGGCGCTTTTGATGGCGAGGTGAGTGGCCAGGGAGACTTCGCCCAGGGCTTGGCGGATCCAGGGTTTTTTAGCGAGGCCCACGCCGTGCTCGCCGGTGATGGCTCCGTTGTTAGCGAGAACCCAGGTGAAAAGCCGGTCGAGTGCGGCGTCGGCGCGGGCGCGGGTTTCCGGGTCCTCGTAGTTTTTCACCATCAGGTTGGTGTGGATGTTGCCGTCTCCCGCGTGGCCGAAGCAGGCGATGGGGATGCCGGTGTCCTTCTCCAGCTTGCGGGCGAAGGTGACGAGCTCGACGAGCTTGGAGCGGGGGACGACGATGTCCTCGTTGAGCTTGGTGAGGCCGGTGTCGCGGAGCGAGAAGGAGAACTCGCGGCGGAGTTTCCAGATCCGCTCGCAGGAGGCTTCGTCCGGCGCGCGCTCGATGAAGGTGGCGCCAAGTTTTGTTAAAAGCTGATGGAGCTCCCCGATCTCCGAAAGGGTGGCGGCGGGGCGGCCGTCGATCTCGACGATGAGGTGGGCGTTGCCGGGCGGGAAGATGTCGGCGCCGAGCTTTTTGCGGGCGGCGGCGAGGGTGAAGGTGTCGGTGATCTCGAGGGCGGACGGAAGGTGGCCGGCGTTGAGGATGGCCTGCACGGCGGCGGCGGCCATTTCGAACTCGGGAAAAATGGCGGCGAGCATCGCGCGGCTCGCTGGCTTTGGGATCAGCCGGAGAGTGGCTTCGGTGACGATTCCTAACATTCCCTCGGCGCCGGTGAAAAGGCCGACGAGGTCGAAGCCGGTCTTGTTCTTGTGCAGCCGTCCGCCGGTGCGGAGGATTTCGCCGCTGGCGAGCACGACTTCCAGTCCTAACACGTAACTGCGGGTCACGCCGTATTTCAAACAGCGCGGGCCGCCGGCGTTGGTGGCGATGTTGCCGCCGATCGAGCAATCCTTGAGCGAGGCGGGATCGGGCGGGTATTCCCAGCCGGCGGCATGGGCGGCGGCCTGGAGATCGCCCGTGATGACGCCGGGCTGGACGACAGCCACGCCGTCCTCCGGGTGTATGCCGAGGATCTTTTTCATCCGCGCGGTGGATAGAACGATGCCGCCCTGCACCGGTACGCAGCCGCCGACGTAACCGAAGCCCGCGCCGCGGGTGGTGACCGGGATTTTGCGCGCGTTTGCGAATTTCAAAACTGCGGAGACGTCGGTGGTGGACTCCGCGAAAACGACGACGTCCGGCGGATGGCTGGTGGACCACTTGTCGCCGGAGTTCGCGGCGAGGATCTCCGCGGTGTCGGAGAATTTCCCGGCGCCGATGAGAGCGGCGAGGGGGGCGAGCCAGTCGTGGGATGGGCAAGTCATGTCAGCGGCCATTACTATCATGGCCGCCGCCCCACACCGTCAACATCGGATAGCGGGGTTGCGGCGGGATTTAGCAAGGATTCCTTATGGAAAGACCCGCGCCGTAAAGCCTGGCGATGTCGCAGGTGACTTCCTGCGATTTGTCAGGGGTTTGTCACTCGCATCGGAAACCGGGAAAGCAATCTTGTGGCGCTCCGTCACTTACGAAAAATCCCGCCAGCGGACGGACCGGTGGCGGGATTGGAAATCAGGCGAAGTGGCCGGACGACTCAGTATTTCTGAGAACGGACGTGGTCGAAGCCGGTTTCGAATCCGAGCTCAGGCGGGAATTCGGAGAGGCCGTCGTGCGGGTTCATCTCGATGCGGTTGTCTTCGCCGCAGCGCTCATAAGGTGGCTTGAAAGTGCCGCGATAAGTTGGGCAGGTGAAGGTGAAGAGCTCATAGAAGCCGTAGCCGAGGCGGCGCAGCGCGCGGCTCGTGCCATCCACCGTGCCGTAGGTCGAGCCGCCCTTGCGGCCGTATTGCTCGTTCTTACGGACGATCTGCTCGGGGATTTCGACAAGTCCGTAGAGGATGTTGCTGAAGGCGCGGCCAAGCTTGCGCGAGGACGTATAGGTGGAGCCCGGAGGCGCTTGGATGTCGGCGACGACGACGCTGCTCAAGGCTGCGAAGGTGGTAGCAATAACAAGGAGTTTTTTCATGCTGAGTGAAGCGTAATTAATCTCAATCGGGGTTGGCAACGGATTTTTCAGGATTCGTGGATTTTTACAATTCGAAGCTGAGGACACGGATGATTCCGGGTGTTGCGCGAAGTTGGGCGAGCAGTTCGGCCGGGGGCTCGGTGTCCACTTCGATCACGGTGACGGCGCGTTGGCGGTCGCTGGTGCGGCTGAGCGCCATGTTGGCGATGTTGACGGCCGCGCTGCCCAGCGAGGTGCCGATGGTTCCGACGATGCCGGGGCGGTCATCGTTTTCGACGAAGAGGAATTTGCCGGTCGGGTTGGTTTCGACGTAGTGGCCGGCGATGTGGACGATGCGCGCGGACTTGCCGAAGAAGGTTCCGGCGACGGTGCAGACTTCGTTGCCCTTGACGGCGGAGACCTCGATGAGCTCGGCGCAGTTGGTGGCGAGGGCGACGGTCGATTCGGTGACGCTGATGCCATGCGACTTGGCGATGGCCGGGGCGTTGATCAGGTTGACCTGCGCTTCGTTATGGGCCGCCGAGAGGTAGCCGGTCAGCACCTTGCGGGTGATCAGCTCGGTATCGAGCTCGGAAACCGGGCCGAGGTAGGAAACGCGGATGGCGTCGCACTGCGCGGGGGCGATTTTCGAGAGCAGCTTGCCGAGCGATTCGGCGAGGTCAAGATACGGGCCGACGCTTTCGAGGGTGCGGCTGTCGAGGTTGGGCATGTTCACCGCGTTGACGATTTCCCCGCTGAGGAGGAAATTTTTCACTTGGTGTGCGACTTCGATGCCGACGTTTTCCTGGGCTTCCGCAGTGGAGGCGCCGAGGTGGGGGGTGAAAACACATTTTTTGACCGAAAACAGCGGGAAATCGGCGGGCGGCGGCTCGACTTCGTAAACGTCAAGCGCGATGCCGCCGAGGTGGCCGGCGTCGATGGACGCCTTGGCCGCGGCTTCATCGACGAGGCCGCCGCGGGCGCAGTTGACGATGAGCGCGCCCTTGTTCATCAGCGCGATGCGCTCGGCATCAAGGACGTGCTTGGTGTCCGGGGTGAGCGGGATGTGGAGGGTGACGACGTCCGCGCCGGTGAGGGCGATGGCGGCGCTTTCCGCGAGCTCGACCTTGAGCGATTGGGCGCGAGCGGCGGTCAGGAAGGGGTCGTAGGCGACGACGGTCATGCCGAAGGCCTGCGCGCGCTTGGCGAACTCGGTGCCGATGCGGCCCATGCCGAGGATGGCGAGGCGTTTGCCGAACATTTCGACGCCGGAGAGCGTTTTGCGGTCCCATTTGCCGGCGATCATCGAGCCGTGCGCTTGGCCGATGTTGCGCGCGAGCGAAAGCATCAGGGCGAAGGCGTGCTCGGCGGTGGAAATGGTGTTTCCGCTGGGGGTGTTCATCACCACCACGCCGTGGTCGGTGGCGGCGGAGCGGTCGATGTTGTCCACGCCCACACCGGCGCGGCCGATGGCTTTGAGGTTCTTGGCGGCGGCGAAAACTTCGGGAGTCACCTTGGTTTCGGAACGAATCACGAGACCGTGATAGTCGCCGATGATTTTGAGCAGTTCGTCCGGCTTGAGGCCGGTGTTCACATCGACGGAAATCTCTGGGGCGGAGCGCAGGGCGTCCACGCCTTTTTCCGAAATAGGGTCAGAAACCAACACGCGAAAAGTTGCCATAGGGGCGGGGAGTTAACCCACCGGCCGCTTGCTGGCAAGGTTTGCGATGGAAAAAATGCCGCGGTTTCCCGGATGCCGGGAAATCCAACAGCCTATTTGATTTCCATGCCGCTCTTGGGCCAGATCCAGCGCTGGATTTTGCCGCCTTTGATCAGGGCTTTGGCTTGAATGGTTTTAACGCCGAAAATGGTTTCGGCTTTGTACGAGGCGAGGCCGGTTTGATAGGTCTCGCCATCGATAATCTCGTCGGCCTCTGCTTTCCACGCCAGAACTTGGTCAAAGGTGAATTCCTTGATCTGACCGTCGCGGACGCTTTCCTGCATCAATTTTACCGCATCGGCGGGGCCGCTTGCTGGCGCAGGAGCGGGTTCCGGAGTTGGTGCGGGTTCCGGAGTTGGTGCAGGTTCCGGAGTTGGAGCGGGCGTTGGCTCGGGTGCCATGGGTGGCTCCGCGAGTTTAACTTCCGGCGGCGCGGCTGGGGCCGCTGTCTGGGCGGAAAAGTTTGCGGCGATTTGCTGCAAAATATCGGTTTCCTCGACGGGCACCGCGCCGAAAAACGCGCCTTGGCCGGGGCTGATGATGACGTTTGGCCCTTCGATGCGGACCAGTGTGACGCGGTTGCCGGCGTCGATGCTCATGGTCAGGCCGGTCGCCGGGTCGGAGACTTTCGCCCCGCTCTTCAAGAGGACCTGCTTGGGAAGATGTTCCGGGCCGAGGGTTCCGAGATCGATCTCGAGAGCTCCGTCGGCGCGCTGTTGGATCTTCGGGCCAAGCCTCGAGCTGGTCGGCGACCTTCCAGTGAGTCCGAGTCGCAGGTGGGGCTCGGCCAGATGGCCAAGCGTGCCAGCCGCTGCCATGCCAATGAGGGTTGAGATCAATTTCATGTCTGCGGCGGATACGTAACGACGGAACGAATCCTTGGAAAGAAATTTCAAAATCGCGATGATCGTCCGTCGGCGGCCTCCAAATGCGCCAAGGCCTTCTGATAGCTGGCGTTGCCGAGATAGTGCCGGAGCTGCGCGTCCACCGAGGTCCGGTGCGCCGCCGTCCATCCGGAAATTTCCTCCGAAACCTGCTTGAGCGCCTCAAGATGTCCCGTCGCGTCGCGATCCCGCCAGGCGTGGTCGGCGATAATGGCGATGCGGCGGTGGAGAAGTTCGATGAGTTTGGAGGTCATGGGATTTGGGAGAAAACGGTCATGCGCGGAGGCGGACTTATCGCGCTTTGCCGGGGCAAAATCCAACGCAAAGTCAGCCGGGATGGGGAATGCATGCTGCCGGAGTCATGGAACCCCCGTGAAATCGGTATTACCAGCCCGACCGAAAGCCGTTTCGTTGAGGAGGTTTTTCCGGAGCGATCGTCTCCATGAGCTTCAAAGATTCAAACAAACATCCTCCGGCTGCTGAAAGTTGGCGGCTTTTCTGTTCAGCATCGTCCACACCGCATCGGCAGACCAACCACATCGGTCACGGTGTTTAGTTAGGATCTGGCGGTGACGCCGCTGGAGGTGAGGGATCTGGTTTGCGAGGGAAGCGGAAAGGTCGGCCTGGCCTTCGAGAGCGAGGGAAATAGCAAGCGGGGGCGGGTGGTTCTCACCTTTCCCGCTGGCTTCACTTGGAATGATGGGAGTCAATCCGCGTCGGTTAGCTTGCGAACGAATCACCCGCACCCGAAGTTTGCGATTCCGGTTCATTTCATCGGCCTGCCGCCGGCCGCAAGCGCCACGCCCTGATGCGCGCTCGCTTCTTAACGAGAAGCAATGACTTCGACGGTGAAGCCTTTCAAATAGCCGGTCTCCGGGATGGCGATGAGAATGGGGTGGTCGGCGCGCTGGGCGTGGTTCATCACGAGGCGGGTGGATTTTTTCGCATCCACCGAGGCGTCCACGAGGTTCTGCATGAACAGCTCGCGCGTGGCGTGGTAGGAGCAGCAGAAGGTGGAAAGCAGTCCGCCCTTATCCAGCAGCTTGAGCGAGCGCAGGTGGATTTCCTTATAGCCGCGCATGGCGTCCATGAGGGTGGCCTTGTTGCGGGTGAAACTCGGCGGATCGAGGATGATCATGTCGTAGTCCGGCTTCGCGTGTTTGAGGAAATCGAACACGTTGTGCTCGAGTACTTCGATATCGAGGTGGTTGAGCACGGCGTTTTTCCGGGCGGCCGCGCAGGCGCTGGCGGAGACATCGACTGCGGTGACGTGGGCGGCACCGGCTTTGGCGCAGGCGAGGGCGAAGCCGCCTTGGTTGGTGAAGCAGTCGAGCACGCGCTTGCCTTTGGCGAGGGCGGCGACTTCGGCATGGGCTTGGAGCTGGTCGAGGTAGAGGCCGGTTTTCTGGCCGTCGAAGAGATCGACCTCGAAGAACAGGCCATTGGCGCTGACTTGGAACGGGCCGGGATTTTCGCCGTGGAGCATTTCGATGCCGGGTTCCATGCCCTCGGCCTTGCGGTAGGGGGAATCGTTGCGGAGGACGATGGAGGCGGGGTTGAGCAGCCCGACGAGCGCGTCGCGGATGATTTCCTTCCGCTGGTCCATGGCGAGCGTGAGCGTCTGGACGGAAAGGTGATCACCGTAGCGGTCCACGATCAGACCGGGCAGGCCGTCGGACTCGGACCACACGAGGCGGGCGAGTGTTTCATCGATCCCGCGCTGTTTGCGGTGCTCGATGGCCTGGCCGATGCGGCGGGTGAAGAAATCCAGATCGAGGTCCTGTTTGCGGCGGGAGAAGCGGCGGGCGACGATTTGCGACTGCGGATTGTAGATGGCGGTGCCGAGCGGACGGTCGCGGAAGTCCTTGAGCGTGATGACGTCGCCGGGCTGGGGATTGCCGAAGGATTTCTTGATCTCGGTGGCGTAAATCCACTCGTGACCGTGGAAAATACGTGCTCGGGGTGAAATGATGATGCCTGCCATGGGGCGGGAATGTCTGTCCGGGAAAGGGGGATTGTCGAATACGAATCGATGAAATGCCAATGAGATCCCAAGTTTTGTGGTTTTTTAGCTGCAAGAAGGCGCAATAACACGAAAACCGCCGAACAATTAAGCCGCCTGCGCGAGAGTTAAGTCGGCTTTATTTTTTAGGGTCACAAGGTTCCTATAAATCCTCGCCGGTCCCCGAGTTCACGACTAAAACCCACGCATGAGCGATTCCATCTCCGAGCTAACCACCCAAATCCAGACTTTCGTGAACGCCCGCGACTGGCGGAAATTCCACAACGCCAAGGACCTTGCCGTGGCCATCGCCGCCGAGGCCGGCGAACTCATGCAACATTTTGTCTGGCAGCAGGAAGATCAGATCGAAAAGCGGTTGGAAAAAAACCGCGAGGAGATCGCCTCGGAGATCGCCGATGTCGCCATCCTGTTGTTCGAATTTGCGGACAATCTCGGCATGAATCTCGGCGAAGTCATGCAGGCGAAAATCGCCCGCAACGACGTCCGCTATCCGGTGGAGAAATCCCGCGGCAACAACCTGAAATACTCCGAACTGTGAGCGACGAAGCCCCACGCCCTCCTCGACGAAAACGCTACAGCGGAAAAAATCCCCGGAAATTCGAGGACAAATACAAGGAGCATGACCCCGCGCGCTACGGCGAGACGATCGCCAAAGTCATCGCCTCCGGCAAGACGCCCGCAGGTTCCCACATTCCCATTCTGACGGACGAATGCCTCGCTGCTCTGCAGTTAGCGCCCGGCATGACCGGCGTGGACGCGACGCTCGGCTACGGCGGCCACGCTTCGAGGATTCTTGAGAAAATTGCTCCTGACGGGAAACTCATCGGCCTCGATCTCGATCCCTTGGAACTCCCGAAAACCGCCGCCCGGCTGCGCAACTTGGGTTTCGGCGAGGATCGCTTTGAAACCGTGCGCTCGAACTACGCCGGCATCGCCAAGGCTCTCGCCGAACGCGGTCTCGACCAGGTCGATTTCATTTTCGCCGATCTCGGCTGCTCCTCGATGCAGTTTGATGATCCATCGCGCGGGTTCAGTTTCAAATCCGCCGGTCCGCTCGACATGCGGATGAACCCAAGCCGCGGCCTCTCCGCCGCCGATTGGCTGGCGAGAATCAGCGCTGAGAAACTCGAGTCCGTCCTCCACGAAAATGCCGACGAACCCCGCGCCGAGTCGCTCGCGCTGGCGCTGGCGGGCTGCTCGTTCCCGGACACCCTCGCGCTTGCCCGCGCGGTCCGCGAGTCCGTCCGAGTGAGCAACGAGGATGAGCGGGAGCTCACCGTGCGTCGGGTCTTTCAAGCGGTTAGAATCGCGGTGAACGAGGAGTTCACCGCGCTCGATGCATTTCTCAGGGTCTTGCCCAAGTGCCTGAAGCCAGCCGCTCGCGCGGCGATTCTCACCTTCCATTCGGGCGAGGACCGTCGCGTGAAGCAAGCGATGAAGGTGGGCGTCCGCGACGGGATTTATTCTGAAATGAGCGAAGGGACGATCACCGCCGGCCCGGAAGAGCGGCGCTTGAACCCGAGAAGCAGCTCCGCCAAACTGCGCTGGGTCACCCGGATGTCGTGAGCCGCCCTTGAGCGTCGCTCACGGCACGCCGTTCCGCAGCCGGTAGTCCCGTGGGGAAAGTCCGGCGATTTTGCGGAACTGGCGGCTGAAATAGTTGCTGTCGTTGAAGCCTACGTCGAAGGCGACTTCCGTGACGCGGCGGTCGGTGTGGCGCAGCAGATGGCAGGCGCGGTTGATCCTTTGCGCGATGACCCAGGCGAGAGGAGACGTCCCGGTGGCGGACTGGAAGACCCGCAAAAAACTCCTCTGGGACATGTGCGCGATGCTGGCGAGTTCCTCCAGATTGACCTCGCGGTGGATGTTGCGCTCCAGGTGGGATATTGCCTCGCCGATGCGCAGCAGGGCGCGACCATCCGGTGACGGACTGCGGCCGTAACAGCGGGATAACCAACCGATGATCTGCATAAACGCCGCCGTGGCCATGAATCCGAATCCCGGCTCGCGGGCTTTCAGTTCGATTTCCAACCGGTCCGCCAGCTCGACCACCTGCGCCAGTTCCTTGTTGTTCAAATGCAGTTTTCCCTGGGTAGGCTGGCGGGTCCGCCATGACGGCTCGAGCGTGAAAAGCGCGTGATAGCCCGCCACCGATGGCAGGTCCATGAGTCCCATTTTAAGCTGGTTGGGTTGATAGAGAATGTTGATCAACCTCAGGTCCACGAGATCCCGGTATTCGTGTTCGCGGGGGCCGCCGATGACGAATACGTCACCCGCCGTGAGCTCCCAAGAGTCGTTGGCCGTGACGTGCAGGCATTTTCCTCCCGTCACGATCACCAGTTCGGCGAACTCGTGGGCGTGGGGTTCGAAAAGCTCCTGCGGCTCCCTGCGTTCCACGCTGATCGGGAAGCCGTCGGGATGGAACCATTCGTCGATTTTGAGGACGCGCTTCACTGGCGGGATCGTGCTTGTATTTGGCCAAACAGTGGAGGTTTTTCTAAGGAATTCTACGCAGGCTTTCCCGAACTAGATCCGCCATGTCCAAATCCTCAAAATCCATCGCCCAGTCCTACAAGCTCGCCCAAGCCCGATATGCTGAACTCGGCGTCGATACCGACGCCGCCATGGCCTCGCTCGCGGGCATCCCGATTTCCCTGCACTGCTGGCAGGGCGACGACGTCGGCGGATTTGAAAACTCCGGGGAAGGCCTCAGCGGCGGCATCGCGGTGACCGGCAACTACCCCGGCAAGGCTCGCACTCCGGATGAACTCCGCGCGGACCTGGACAAGGCGCTTTCCCTCATCCCCGGCAAGCACCGGCTCAATCTCCACGCCTTCTACGGCGAGTTCGGCGGGAAAAAAGTCGATCGCAATGAGATCAAGCCGGAGCATTTTAAAGGCTGGATCGACTGGGCGAAATCCAACGGCATGGGCATGGATTTCAACCCGACCTGCTTCGCGCACCCGAAAGCCGCCGACGGCTTCACCCTTTCCCACCCGAAGAAATCCATCCGTGATTTCTGGGTCGAGCATTGCATCGCCTCCCGCGAGATCGGCGCGGCGATGGGCAAGGCGCTCGGTTCGCCGACGGTGACCAACGTCTGGATCCCCGACGGCTACAAGGACACGCCGGTGGACCGCCTCGCACCGCGCCAGCGTCTAGCCGACTCGCTGGACCGGGTGTTCGCGAAAAAGCTCAATCCGAAGCACCACCTCGACGCGGTCGAGTGCAAGCTCTTCGGCATCGGCAGCGAGAGCTATGTGGTCGGCTCGCAC
This sequence comes from Akkermansia muciniphila, assembly GCA_945879075.1. GTDB lineage: Bacteria > Verrucomicrobiota > Verrucomicrobiia > Verrucomicrobiales > Akkermansiaceae > Luteolibacter > Luteolibacter muciniphilus_C. The sequence continues at coordinate 11,611 of CAMCUY010000060.1, forward strand.
GAGTTTTACATGGGTTACGCGATCAAGAACCAGAAACTGCTCTGCCTCGACGCCGGCCATTTCCACCCGACGGAAGGCATCGCCGACAAGCTTTCCTCCGTGCTGATGTATGTGCCGGAAATCCTCCTTCACGTCAGCCGCGGCGTGCGTTGGGACAGCGACCACGTCGTCACCCTCGACGACGCGCTCCAGTCCATCGCCGCCGAGCTCGTGCGGAACAAACTGCTCGCCCGCACCCACATCGGCCTGGATTTCTTCGACGCCAGCATCAACCGGATCGCCGCGTGGACCATCGGCACGCGCAACACGCTCAAGGCGCTGCTGATGGCCTTGCTGGAGCCCGCCGCGCTCCGCGACGCCGAGAAATCCGGCGATTTGACCTCGCGCCTCGCGCTGATGGAAGAATCCAAGAGCTTACCATGGGGCGCGGTTTGGGATGCTTATTGCGAATCGCAAAACACACCCGCCGGCACCGACTGGCTTGCCGACGTCAAGCAATACGAAACTGCGGTGCTGAGCAAACGCGCCTAAGTTAGAAATTCTCCATCATCCAAAAATCCAACTGACATCATATTATGGGATCTGCATTTCTCGGCGTTGTGTTTCACTGGCTCGGCGGCTTGGCCTCGGGAAGTTTCTACGTGCCTTACAAGGGCGTTAAAAAATGGTCTTGGGAAACCTACTGGCTTGTTGGCGGGTTCTTCTCCTGGATCATCTGCCCGCTGCTGCTCGCTTCCTTTTTGACCAAGGACGTCTTCGGGGTTCTCAGCAGCCAGTCCGTGTCCACCCTCGGCTGGACCTTCCTGTTCGGCGCGCTTTGGGGCACCGGCGGTTTGACCTTCGGCCTAGCGATGCGCTACCTTGGCATGTCGCTCGGCATGGGCGTTGCTCTCGGTTACTGCGCGGCCTTCGGCACCTTGCTGCCGCCGATTTTCAAACTGTTCTTCCCCAGTATCCCGGTGGCGGAATCGATCACTGAAATCGCCTCGAGCACGGCGGGTCAGGTCACGCTGCTAGGCGTGGCGGTTTGTTTGCTGGGTATTTTCATCGCCGCTCTCGCCGGTGCGACCAAGGAGAAGGAAATGTCGGCCGAGGACAAGAAGAAGGCCATCGCCGAGTTCAGCTTCAGGAAAGGCATCCTCGTGGCGACTTTCTCCGGGATCATGAGTGCCTGCTTCAGCTTCGGCCTGACCGCCGGCAATCCGATCGGCGACGCCTCGGTGGCTGCTGGGACCTCGGTGATCTGGAGCGGGCTTCCGAAATTGATCGTCGTCATGCTCGGCGGCTTCGCCACTAACTTTGTCTGGTGCGTCGGGCTGAACATCAAAAACCGGACGGGCTATCAGTATCTTGCCTCGCACGCCCGTGCCGAGCACGCCGGCCTGACCGCCTCGGGTGGCGAGCACGGCGGCGGCTCATCTTCCGGTTCCTCGACCCCCGCGCAGCGTGATTTGAAAATCCCGATGCTCGGGAACTATCTGTTCTCCGCGCTGGCCGGCACCACCTGGTATTTCCAGTTCTTCTTCTACACCATGGGCGAGACGCAGATGGGCAAGTTCGGCTTCGCCTCGTGGACCTTGCACATGGCCAGCATCATCATCTTCAGCACGATGTGGGGCTGGATTTTCCACGAATGGAAGGGCTCCAGCAAGAAGGCGCACCGTTTGATCGGCGTCGGCATCCTGACGCTGATTCTTTCCACGATCATCATCGGCGTCGGCACTTACATCAAGGGCTCCGGCGGCGGTCATTGATCGCTGTTTGAAAGAAGTTTCATCGTCGCGGCCCCGTCTTTGCAGGCGGGGCCGTGATTCTTTCAAGACGCTCTGGACCGCGGTCCCGCGATGTAGTGTAGTCCCCGCCAGTGAATCCGAGCCAATCCACCATCGCCGTCCTGAGTCCCGATCTTGAAATCAAGGATGCCCAGCTGATTTTCAACCGGGTTTGGAAAGGACTGGAGAAAGAGCTCGGCCGGGAAAACCTGCTTTTCCCCAAGGAGCTCATTCTGCTCGGAGGTGCGCCCGGCTCCGGTAAGGGAACGAACACCGCCTTCATCTGCCGGGTCCGCGGCATCACTGCGGCGCCCATCGTGATCAGCCAGCTGTTGGACTCCCCGGAGGCGCGGACGATCAAGGCGGGCGGCGGCATGGTGGGGGACGAGGAGGTGCTCCGCCTGCTCCTCCACGAGCTCCTCAAGCCGCAGTTCCGGGACAGCGTGGTGCTCGATGGTTTCCCCCGCACCACCGTTCAGGTCGAGTGCCTCAAGCTGTTTTACGATCAAATGATCGGGTTGCGCCGCGAGTTTTCCGGCTCTCCCAAAGCCCTGCATTTCCGCCAGCCGACGTTCCACATCATGGTGCTGTTCGTGGACGAGGCGGAGAGCATCGTCCGCCAACTCAAGCGCGGCCGTGAAGCGCTCGCCCGCAATGCCGAGATCCGCCAGTCCGGCGTGGGGGAACTGGAGGAGGAGCGCAACACCGACTTCCATCCCGAACTTGCGCGCAACCGCTACCGCACCTTCAAGGAGAAGACCTACGACGCGCTCGTCTCGCTGAAGCAAATCTTCCACTATCATTTCATCAACGCCCAGGCGCCGATCGAGATCGTCCAACAGAACATCATCAACGAACTCGCCTATCAGAGCTCGCTCGAGCTCGACCCGCTCACTTACGACAGCCTGCGGCACATCCCGCTGGCGGATGAAGTCGTCGTGCAGGCGCGTCAGGAACTCGTCAACCGGCTGGACGGCTATCAGGTCGAATGTCCGGACCGGTTGCACTCCGTCGTCGATTTCATCCAAGGGAAAATGATGCCGATCATCAAGCGCTACGCCGTCAGCGGGCGGGCGATGA
>CAMCUY010000061.1 GCA_945879075.1 Akkermansia muciniphila
TCGCGCTCGGCGCGGTCGAGGACCTTGATGACGGCTCCGTCGGTGCCGTAGTCGAGCGCGTGGCGCTCTTGGTTGATGCGGGCGACGGCTTCGAGCACTTCGTCGAGATTGTTGGCGTTGAGGATGGGCTGGTTTTGCGGGATGCCGAGCTCTGCTAACAATTCGTGGAACTCGTGCTCGGTTTCCAGCGGCGGGCCTTCGTATGCGCCGAGGCCGTGGGCGAGGAATGCGAGCGGGCGCTTGGCGACGATTTTCGGGTCGAGCTGTTTGAGCGTGCCGGCGGCGGCGTTGCGGGGGTTGGCGAAGGTGGGCAGGCCGGCCTCGTCGCGCTCGGCATTGAGCGCGGCAAAGGCTTCGTTGGGCATGAAGATCTCGCCGCGGATTTCGAGGAGGGATGGAATTTGGGATTTTGAATTGGTGATAAGGGTGAATGCGTCACCTGCCGAGAGAATCTGCAAATCGATAGGGACTAGCTCGCCATCCTTGATTTTGATGAGGTTCCCGACATGGGCGTCAGCGATTTCAACGCCAGATTCATGGTTTTTCCAGCGGTTGTGTCCGGTCGAGTGATAGCCGTTGGACAGGAACCATGCCGCAACCTCCTCGGTTGTGGGAACCGTGCCCGGCACGAATGGCTGGGATATAACGAGCGCCGGCCCGCGTTTCGTTTCCAGAATCCCATGAAGCAGGATTTCATCTCCCAAGACCTGGTTAGCAGCTTTCAGATTATTCAGGTAGGCGAGTGCCTCGCCTTGCGCTCCGAAATTCGGAGGAATCGTGAACTTGATGACCCGATGAAGACTATGAAGGTGGAAAACGGTATGCTCCGATTGTCCGCCTAGCTGAGGGTAACGAGCGGCGAGCTTTCCGAATCTTCTTGGGTCAATGAGTCGGTTTGACTCTCTGGCCCATGATACCACGGATTCGGCTTCCTGTCGGATCCATTGCGAAACATTTGCTCCATCGCTTCTTCCGAGGTCATCGAGAAGCCTTCGCGCCAGGCTTTGGCCCTGGCTTTGCGCAGACGTTCGGCAAGAAGTTGTGTTTGGTTCATGGCTTCGAATATAGGGAAGAACGGCATCTACGTCAACCGCAGGTGTGGATCGGGCCGTTTCCTGCAATTTTAGCTCCAGCGGGATTGTCCGGATCGTCCTGACGTTTTGGGTCACGTCGTCGCCGGTCTGGCCGTCGCCGCGGGTGGCGGCGTAGGCGAGTTTTCCGTCCCGATAGAGTAGGGAAACGGCGACGCCGTCGATCTTGGGCTCGACGGTGACGGGAACGTCGTCGCGTTTGAGATTTTTCTGCAGGCGGCGGTAGAAATCGATGAGTTCCTGCTCGGGACAGGTGGCTCCGGCTTTCTCGACGCCCTCGGCACTGAGTTCGAAGAGGTCGTCGATGGATAGCATCGGGACGGGGTGACGGATCTGTTTGAAGCCTGCGATCGGCGCGCCGCCGACGCGCTGGGTGGGGGAGTTCGGGTCGTGGAACTCGGGATGTTTGGCTTCGAGGGCTTCGAGTTCGCGGAACAGCCGGTCGTATTCCGCGTCGGAGATTTCCGGCTGGGCTTGGCTGTAGTAGAGCCGGTTGTGGCGGTCGAGCTGGGTGCGCAGTTCGCGAATCCGGTCCTGAGGGTGGGGGGGGGCTTGGGAGAAAAGATCAGGCTCGGCCATGGATGGAGTCTCAGGCCTGAGGGGGAGTTTTCAAGGATGGAGTCTGCCGGGAGGTCCTAGTGGATTTCCACCGGCTGGATCTTGTTCTCGGTGAAGCGCACGACGACTTGATATTTCGCCCCGTCGCGGGCGGTTCCTAGCAGGATGCTGCCACCACTTTCGATTTTCCAGAGGTGGGATGGGGAAAACGAGCCGTCGGCAAGAGTTGCCATCTGCGGGAAGGGGCCTTTCTGAACAGGCTTGCCGTGAAGCTTATCTAGCAGTGCGGCGAATTCCTTCCAGCAGGGTTCAATCTCGGACTTGTAGGAGTCTGCGGGAAAAAGGTCGGTTTGCAGGGTGATTTCCTTGAGCTTGCCGTTTTCCGTCCAATCGAAATAGAGCGTCGCGCCAAGAGTGCCGATTTTCCGGCGGGTGCGGAAAATGCCGTTCAGGCCGGAGCGGCCGACGAAGGTTTCGTCGGTGGTCATTTCCACGAACGTGCTGGCCTTGAGTTTGGCCAGAGTGGCCTCGCGGGAGTCGCCGAATGTCAGAGTGTCGAAAATCGCGGATTCAGCGGCTACGGTCGCCGCTGCGAGGGGGTGGTTGGCGTTGATCCAAGTGCGGTCGTCAGGGGTGAGTTGTTCGAGTTGGATGTTGAGTGGCTTGCGGTCCTTGGTGCGCAGGATGGTGATGCTGGTGGCGTCGCGGCTAACCAACTCGCCTACGGTGGAACGCTGGCCATCCGGGCTTTTCCATGCACGCGGCGCTGCCTGGAGAGTCACGGAAGACGTGATCAGCATGAAGGAGGCGAGTTGGAAAGTTAGAGCCATGGGAAAATCGGAGAGCTGCGTGGGCGGAACACCTATTGAGCTTACTTTTCCTGGTTATCATCTGCCGGCGGCACTGAGATCGGCGGAGTGGTGGCGCTGATAGGCGGGCGGGCGATCATACCGCCGGGAAGTTTCTGGACGCCGCCGGTGGGAGCGCCCCCGGCGGGCGGCGGGGTGGCTTTGGCGATGAGGGCGGCGCGGTCTTTCGGCAGCGGATCGACGGTGCTCTTGGTAATCTCGAAAGTGATGCCGGCGAGGGCTTTTTCCTTGGCGAGTTTTTCGGTGAGGGCTTTCTGGCGCCCGACGAAGGCGTCGTCCTTGGTTTTGGCGTCCTCGGGTTTTTCGCCTTCGGCCTTCTCGCGCTCCTTGGGAATCTCGGCGCTAACTTCAACGGCGAGGAGGAAATTGTCGGTGGCGGCGGGTTCGGCATCGGGAGCGGCCGGGGCTGCGGCGGTCGGCTTGGTGGGTGAGATGTGGAGGGTGTAGGTGAATCCCTCAACCGTCTCGATGACGGCGGTGCGTTTGCCGTCGTCGGCGGTGCGCTCGGCGACCTTGTTAGCTGGGACAACGTCCTCGAAGCGGGCGTATGAGAAGAGGCTCTTGAGCGGGCCGGTGACGGTGGTGTCGAGCACTTCGGTGGCGGTGGCGCCTTCGAGCTTGAACTCGGCGTTCTCGTCGTCGCGGGTGAGTTTCCAGGCGGTCTCGGACTTGCCGGGCTGGCTGAGGGTGATGGATTTGATCTTTTCTGGATTGATGAACCCCGAGTCGAGCCAGCGCTTGGCGTCGTCGCTCACGGACGGGAACATTTCGCTCACGGCGTAGAATCCCGAGTCGTCGGCGTGGTTGCGCACATAGCGGCCGACGGCGCTGCCGCCACCCATCGGAGACGGGGCGGAGCTACTTTCGATGTTCTTGCCGAGCGAGACCTTGGCGATTTCCTTGCCCGCGGCGTCCTTGAGGGTGGTGGTGAGTCCGCGGTCCGCCGGCTTGGTGGCGGCTTCGTCCATTCCGAAGCGTGGGGCGAAGGACGGTCCGGCTTCGAGGCCGAGGGTGATCTTGAGCTCGCCCAGCGTGCGGATGAAGTCGTTGACGAAGGTGTTGTTAGCCGGATAGCCGTCGCGCTGGACGATCACCCATTTGCCGTCCTTCTTGGTGAGCGTCACGCTGCCGGCGGCGCCCTGGATCTCGATGCTGGCAGCGTCGTTGGCGGGGAAGGATTCGAAAAGCGTCTGGCCCTGGCTGCGTTTGGTGGCGCTGCGGGTGGACTGGTTCTGACTGATTTTAACGGCGGTCACGGCAGCGCCGAGGGCGATGGCGATGACCCAGAGGATGATAACCTGGCGTTTGTTCATGGTGGCGGAAATTTGAGATTTGAAATTCGGGATTTGAAATCAGCGCGCGCGGGTGGCGCGGCGGCGGTTGATGAAAAGAATCAGTCCGATCAGGATGACCAACACCGGCATGGCGGCGACGTTGAGCAGAGTGATCTTCGCGGAGAGCTTGTCTTTCTGGCGGCGGAGTTCCTTTTCCTGCTCGCGGATGAGCTTGGAATACTCGACCTGTTCGGCGCGCAGTTTTTTGATTTCCTCCTCCTGCGCGGGCGACAGATAGAGCTCGGAGCCACGGGATTTCTGGGCTTGGAGCTCGCTAAGTTTCTGTTGGGCGGCCTTTTGTTTCGCTTGGAACTCCTCGATTTTGACTCCGACGGTCTTGTTGAAATCCGACTCCATTTCCTGGACCACGTTGAACGGGCGGCGGATCGCGGAACGCGAGCGGGAGCCGATCAAGTGCTTGGAGCCGGTGGCCTGGTCGAGCAGGTTGAGGAGCAGGGTGGCATTGCCGTTGGAGGGCGACGCCATTTGCTGGCCGCCGAAGTTCTGGACGTTGTAGGCGAAGCGGTCGTAGAAGGCATCGACGTCGCCGATGAGGAAGACGTTGCCGGGAGCGGCGGCCTCTTTAAGATAGACAGGCTTGGCGGCGTCCTTCTCTTCCGGCGCTTCGGCCGGGTCGGCGGGCGGCTTCGGTTTGCCATCGGGGAAGGCGGTCTTGAAAGTGCCGGATAGATGGGTGACGAGGTCGTAGGCGGTGCCGTTGGACTTGAGCGTGCGTGCGAGCGACGGGTCGAGCTGCGAGGCTTTGACCGAGTCGACGAAGCCGGCCTTGGTGGAGGATTTGATGAGCGTGTTCGCAGTCACTCCGTCCTTGCCGGTGATGGTGATGGCGCCGGGAAGGAAAAGCGTGACGGAGCCGAGATCCTTGGTGATGACGTTGTCCTTTTGCGGCATCGAGTCTTTTCCAAGTGTCAGCACGGCGAGGCCGAGACGGTCGCCGCCAAGCTTGGTGGCGAGCGCGGGATCTGCCAGAACCTGGCCGGATTCGAAGGAGACTCCCCATGCGGATAGAAGGGTCGGCAGGGTGGAGGTGGTGGGAGGCGGCGGTTGCTGGCCCATCATCGGATTCGACTGCGGCGCGGTCATTTGCGCGGCCACGGAGAATGGATCAAGGCAGGCGACGACGGTGCCGCCGTTGAGGACGTATTGGTCCACGGCGAACTCCGCTTCCGGTGTGATGCCGGCGGGGTGGAACAGGAGCAGGACCTTGATTTCCTTCGGGTCGATGGTGGTGGCTTCCATCGGCACGTCCACCACGTCGAAGGACTGCTTGAGTTGTTGATAGATGACCCAGCCCGGAGTCGGTGGTTGGCCGGGCATCATGGCGGGCGCGCCTTGCAGGTCGAGGGCTGTCATCAGGCCGATCTTCGGCTTGGTCGGAGTGGTGACCTCGCCGATGGCTTTGGAGATGTGGTATTCCAACATCGTTTCGTCGCGCGGGTCCATGAATGGGATGACGCTGGTTTTATCGAGGCAGGAAATGGCCAGGCCGAAGAAGAGGTTCTGGTCGTTCATGCGCTGGCCGTTGATGCCGTCGAGGTTGGCGGAGTCCTCGGCATCGGTGTCGGGCTGGGGATCGAGGTTGTCGATGCGGAGTTTGCCCTTCGAGATGGAGGCGTATTCCTTGAGCAGGTCGTCGACGCGGCGCATGTGGAGCTTGAGGTCCTCCGGCATGTAGTCGGTGCTGCGGGAAGCGTAGTAACGGATGACGACGGGCGTATCGAGCTCGGTGAGGATGGCGCGGGTGCCGGAGGACAAGGAGTGGACCTTGTTCTCGGTGAAGTCCGCGCCGCGGTTGCCGAGCGGGGTGAGTGAGACGAGCCAGTTGGCTAGCAGGGCGATGACGACGAGCGCTGCGACGCCGAAGGCTGCGCGGGTGACCGGGTGGTTGGTTTTCATGAGGAAATTTGAGATCTGAAATTTGAGATTTAAAACCGATCAGGCGCGCTTGGAGGAGAGGATGGCGCTGGTGCCGAGCAGGCAGACGAAGATGATCGAGCCGAACCAGACGAAGTCCTTCAGCCGGAACAGGCCGCTGTTGAGCGAGCTGAAATGGTCCCAGACGCCGAAGGCGACGATGCCTTCGAGCACGCCCGGAGAAACGATTTTCGAGAGCTCGCGGGTGACCGGATCATAGCCGCAAAGCAGGATCAGCACGCAGATGGAAACCGAGACGATGAGGCAAACGACCTGGTCGCGGGTGCATGCGGAGACCAGCATGGTGATGGCGAGGAAGGTGCAGCAGACGAGGAAACTTCCCAGATAGCCCGAGAAGATCGCGCCGTTGTCGGGGTTTCCGAGGTAGTTGACCGTGCAGACGATGGGGAAGGTGAAGGCGAGCGCGATCAGCCAGACGGTGGCGGCGGCGAGGAATTTCCCGATGATGGCGCTCCAGGTGGAGACGGGGAAAGTTCCTAGCAGTTCGATGGTGCCGGTGCGTTGCTCGTCGGCCCAGAGTTTCATGCCGACGGCCGGAGCCAGCAGCATGTAAACCCACGGGTGCCAGAAGATGAACGTCCACTCCAGCGAGGAGTCGCCGACGCGCATGAACTCGCCGAAGGTGAAGGTGAGTCCCAGCGAGAACAGCAGGAAGATGACGATGATCGCGTAGGCGGTGGGCTGCGAGAAATAGCTGGAGAGCTCGCGTTTGTAGATGGTGCAGGAAGACATGGTGAGGAAGAAAGTTAGGTTTTCCGGGATCAGGCGGCGGCTTCGGTGTCGCGGGAGGTGACTTTGCGGAACAGGTCGGTGAGCGAGCCGGTTTCGGACTGGGCGAGCAGTTCGGCGGGCGTGCCGTCGGCGACGATTTTCCCGCGGTCCACGATGACGGCGCGGGTGCAGGCGGCTTCGACCTCTTCGAGGATGTGGGTGGAGAAGAGGATGGCCTTGGTTTTGCCGAGCCGCTTGATGAGCTGGCGGACTTCGAATTTCTGGTTCGGGTCGAGGCCGTCGGTCGGCTCGTCGAGGATCAGGACTTCCGGGTCGTGAAGCAGCGCCTGGGCGAGGCAGGTGCGGTGGCGGTAGCCTTTGGAAAGCGTGTCGATGGACTGCTTGGCGACGGTGCCGAGGAAGCAGGTGTCGATGGCGCGCTCGACGGCGTCGTTTTTCGCGGTGCCCTTGAGGCCGCGGATGGCGGCGCAGAATTTGAGGAAACCGATGACCGTCATGTCATTGTAAAGCGGGGCGGATTCCGGCAGGTAACCGATCTTGGTTTTCGCCTCGCGGGGTTTGTCGATGATCGAGATTCCGCAGACTTTGGCGTCGCCGGAAGTGGGCGGGATGAATCCGGTGATCATGCGCATGGTGGTGGACTTGCCGGCGCCGTTGGGTCCGAGGAATCCGAGGACCTCGCCTTTTTTCACCGTGAACGTGAGATGGTCCACGGCGCGTTTGGTTCCGAATTGTTTGGTCAGGTTTTCGACTTCGATCATGGGATGAAATGAGGTTGTTCGGCGATACTCGCGTGAAGCGGCGTCGCTCGCGCTGCTTGTTTGAAAAAACGGTTTCGGAGAGATTTTCAAGCCAATAACGGGTTTTTTCCCGAATCAATCGGTCTTGCATCGGGCGGATGCGGGTGGTTCGATGCTCGCGAAATGGCCAGTATCCACCTTCCCGATCGCTGCGGCGTGATGCTTTTGCCCGACTGCACGCTGTTCCCGCACGGGGGGCTGCCGCTGTACATTTTCGAGCCGCGCTACCGGAAAATGTTGGAGGACGCGCTGGAGGGGGATTGTTTTTTCGCGGTCGCGCGCCTGCTGGGAGAAGAGGAAGGCGACCCTGCGGATTTCGTGGCTCCGGTGGGCACCATCGGCCTGGTCCGCGCGTCGCGCGAACAGGACGACGGCACCTCGCAACTGCTGATCCACGGGGTGATGCGGGTGCGTTTCACCGAGTGGCATAACGGCCATGATTATCCGTATGCGAGCATCGAGCCGGTGGTTTCGGTTTTCACGCCGGAGAAACAGGCGGCCGCGGCGATGAAGACCCTGCGCGGAGCCGTGGAGGACGCGGTGCGACCGTTGCCGGAAGAGGTACAGAGCGGGGTTTTCGCCCTGCTCGACCGGGCGGACGAGCCCGCGCTGATGACGGACATCATTTGCCAACAGTTCATCCACGAGGCCGACCTGCGGCAGCAGCTGTTGGAAATGGCGGCGGTGGGAGACCGGATTCCGGTGATCTGCGACTACTTGAGCAAAGCGCGCCTGGTGTCCGAGGACTGATTTCTATCAAAAAGTGGGGGTGATGCGGGATCCACTCGGACCACCCCCGGTTTCCCCCTCCTGTCTGGAGAATCTATCAAAAACGGCGACCGGGGCCTTTTAGCTCGCTGCGATCAACGGCGCGATGGCGTTGAGTTCAGCGGCTTTCTCACGCTGGGTTTTGCGGAAGAGGTATTGGTTTTGGAGGCGCATCCAGTATTCGGGTTCGTTGCCAAAGAAGCGACCCAGTTTCAAGCAATGCTCGGGAGTGAGCAGGCGGCGGCTCGCGAGAATATCATTGAGCAACTGCGGGCTGATGTCGAGACCTGCGGTGAGCTTGGCTTGCGAGAGTTCGTAGTCGGCCAGAAAATCCCGCAGCATGGCTGCGGCGGTGTTGGTGAGCGGAATCGTGGCTGGGGTTTGCTTCATGACGGTCAATGGTAGTCGGTGATTTTCACTTCGTGGGCATCCTTGCCTTCCCAGCGGAAGATGATGCGCCACTGGTTGTTGATTTGGATAGGATGGAATCCGTCCAGACCGCCCCGCGGCGGCTCCAAGCGGTTGCCGGGAGGATTGCGGAGGTTATCAAGGGATTCGGCTTCATGGATGGCGACGAGCTTGAGGCACCGCGAATCCGACGAATCGGGCGAATCTTTTAATGCGAGGCGGTCGGAGTAAACAGAGGAAGAATGATTGGGTGGAGTGGGTTGCATTTGAATCGCTGCACGAGAGGTTGCCAAAGGCAGACATTCCGGTAATGTATCGCCCGTGAGCATTCAGGAAATCAAGTCAGAGCTTCAGACGCTACCCGCTGATGAGCGGAGGGAGTTGGCGGCGTTCCTCGTCTCGTTGCGGCACAAAGATTTGGCGGGTTATCGGGCACGGATGTCCGAAAAGATCGACGATAAGAATCCGGAGAGGTGGGTCACATTGGAAGAATTGGACCAGAGGTTGGAATCCTGATGATGGACTACAGCTTGTTGATTTCGATCGAAGTCGTGGAATTTCTTGAAAGGTTGCCTGCCAGGAACCGCAGGGCGCTCAGGAACATCATCGAGGCGATTGGAAAAGAACCCGTGGGGCGTTCCGATGCTGCGGATTACGATGATACCGGGCGGCGGCTTGAAGTTACGATCACGGGTGATTTCGCCATCACGTATTGGATCGATGATGCAGACCGCCATGTAAAGATCTTGGATATTCATTCGGCAGACCGCTGACCTAATCATTCGCTTTTGTGGTCCGGCCAGAAGACTAAAAATTGGGGGTGGGGCATCGATCCACTCGGACCATCCGCACCACCCCCGGTTTCCCTCTCCTGTCTGGAGAATCTGTTATGTCACGCGTCGAGCCGGAGGGCGGCTTTCTGGGCGGCGGATTTTGCTTCGGACTTCGAATCGTCGGCGGCGGTGAGGCGCATGCCGACGGGTTTGGAAACACCGAACTCTTCCATGGTCACGCCATACATCACGTCGGCGCGGGCCATCGTCCGCTTCGAGTGGGTGACGATGATGAACTGCGAGCGGTCGATGAAGCGGTCGAGCACCTTGACGAAGCGGTTGATGTTCGACTCGTCGAGCGGCGCGTCGAGCTCGTCGAGCACGCAGAACGGGCTGGGCTTGATCATGTAGATAGAGAACAGCAGCGCGACGGCGGTCATCGAGCGCTCGCCGCCGGATAGAAGCGTGATCGACTGGAGCTTCTTGCCCGGCGGCTTGGCGGTGATCTCGATGCCGGATTCGAGCGGGTCGTTGGCGTCGATTAGATTGAGGTCGGCCTCGCCCTTTTCGCCGAAGAGCTCCTTGAACATCTCGCGGAAGTTGATTTTGACCTGGGCGAAGGTTTCGGAGAACAGGCGCTGCGTCTCGGTGTTGATGCGGTCGATGACTTCGAGCAGCTCGGACTTCGAGTTGACGAGGTCGTCGTGCTGGTTCTTGAGGAAATTGTAGCGTTCCTCGAGTTCCTCGAACTCCTCGATGGCGTCGAGGTTGACCGGACCCATCGCGTCGAGGCGGCGCTTGATGTCGGCGACGATCGACTCGACAAACTCCCAATCCGGCTCGCCGGTCATTTCGCCGGGGATTTCCATCTCGTCGCTGGTGCCGTCCACGACGACGGTCGGCATTTCGTCTTCGGCGTTTTCGTCCGACTCGTCGCCGGTGACGATCGACTGGCGGCCGCTGCGGCCTTGCAGGGCTTTCTGCGAGGCGATGCTGGTGAGCAGCGCGTGGGCGTCCGGTTCGAAGCTGGCGAGGTCGATTTGGTGGCGCTCCTGGATGGTGGTGGCGAGGCTTTCCAGGCGTAGGTCGAGCTTGGTGCAGTTGATTTCCTCGCGGCCCTTTTGCTCGTTCACCTTCGAGTGGTCGCGGCGGAGGGCGGCGAGGAATGTCTCGGCGGTTTCGATGGCTTCGAGCAAAGCGGCGCGGCCTTCGGAGCGGGTGTTGATTTCCACTTGAAGGTCTTCCACTTCGGCGCGGTGCGACTCGCATTCCTCGGAAAGCCGGGCGTTCTCGCCCTGGGCGGCTTCGATCCGTTGGTCGAAGGCTTCGATCTCCGTCTCGCGGCGGATGGCGAGGTCGCGGAGTTCGGATAGACGCGCTTCCATGGGCCTTTGCTGCTCCTCGGCGGACTGTCTGGCGCGGCGCTCGACGGCGAGTTCGGTGCGGAGCTCGTTGAGCGATTCCACGATGTCCTGCTCGCGGCGAACCACGGAATCCGACTCAGATTGCAGGCGGCGCGACTCGTTTTCGAGAGCTTCGAGGCGGTCACGGGCTCCGGCGAGTTCCTCTTCCATGTGCTCGCGGCCTTCGGCGGCTGCGAGCTCGCGGTTTTCGAGTTCGCCGCGCTCCCACTTGACGTTTTCGAGTTTGGTTTCGAAATTCTCGACCTCGCGGGTGGCGAGGCTGAGCTGGCCCTGGAGGGTGGATAGATCGACCTTCTGACGCTGGAGTCGCTCGCGCGAAACCTCGACTTCCTCACGGAGTTGTTCGAGGCGGGCCTCCAAATCGGTGACGCGGGTGCGGGCGGCCTCGTCGGCAGCCGCGAGGCCTTCAACTTCGGCGGCGAGTGTGCGGACCTCGTTCTGGAGTTCGAGCACCGAGGTGCTGCCTTCGGTTCCGGCACCGCCGCGGAGCATGCCTTGGCCGGACAGGATCACTCCGGCCAGCGTGACGAAGGTGACGCCGGGATGGGCCGCGCGGAGGCGGAGCGCGGTGGCTTGGTTAGGGACGATGAGGACTTTTTCCAACAGGCTCTCGATGACGTTGGAAATGCGCTTGTCAGACTTTACCCGGTCCAGAGCCCAGGCGGTGGATCCTTCCGGCAGCGCTTCCATCTGGGTGCCGACAGAATGGCCGACGAAGGTCTCGGGAATGACGGCGGCGATGCCGAGCTGTTTTTCTGTCAGGCGGCCGATGATAGCCTCCGCCATCGCCTGGTCCTGGACGAGCACAGCTTGGAGGTGGCTGCCGAGCGCCGCCTCGATGGCGCGGGCGCAGGTGTTGTCCGCCTCGATGAAGGAGGCGAGCACGCCGTGGATGCCGGGCTTGAACTGGTCCGGATTACCGAGGCCGTTAAGAACGTTCCGGGTGCCTTTTTCAAAGCCCTCGCCGCTTTCCACAAGCTGGCGGACGGCGTCGAAGCGCGCGGAGCGCTGGGCGAGGATCTTGTTCGAATCGACGGCCGCGGTGCGGGCGGCGTCGAGGTCGCCGCGGGTGTGCTGATAGGTGCGCTCGGCGATCTGGAAGGTTTCCTCAAGCTCGCCAAGCATCGAGCCCGTCGCTTCGACTTCGCCGGCGATGCGCGCTTGCTCGGCGCGGTATTCCTCGAGTTCGAGAGTCAGGCGTTGTTGCTCGTCGCCGAGTTGGCGCGAGCGCTCGCGGTTGCCTTCGAGCTGGGCGAGCGAGCTTTCGATTTTCGCCTGCATCGAGGCGATGATCGTCTGCGCGCGGTTCGCCTCGCCGCGGGTTTCGCGGAGGGCGGCTTCGATGCGTTCGCGCTCCTCGCGGGTTCCCTTGGTGCGGGTTTCCTGCTCGGCGAGCTGGATTTCCTTCTCGGCGATGATGCGGCTGAGTTGATCGAGCGACTCGTTGGCTGCGATGAATTCGAACTCCTGCTTGGCGAGCTTCTCGCGCGTTTCGGCGATGTCCTCGTGGTTCTGGCGGATGCGGGATTCGAGCTCGGCCTTGCGCTCGTCGTTGAAGGAGATCCGGCCGGCGGCGGAGTTCAGCGCGTTGCGGTGTTCGTTGAGGCGCTGGCGGAGTTCGGCGAGTTCGCCTTCGAAAATCCGGGCGGCGGTGCGCGCTTCGGTGACCGCTTCCTCCTTGGCGGGAAGCTGCATTTCCAGCTCGGTGTCGCGGACTTCGAGGCCGCGGATGGAAACGACCAGCTCGTCGCGCTCGGCGGTGAGCTCGACGAATTTGCGGTGACCGAGGTGGCTGTCGAGCACGCGGGTGTCGGCGGCGAGTGCCTGATAGCGGCGGGCTTTGGCCACCTGGCGGCGCAGCGAGTTCATCCGGCGCTCTTGTTCGGCTAACACATCGGAGACGCGCAGCAGGTTGGCTTCTGTGAATTCGAGTTTCCGCAGCGCTTCCTTTTTCTCACGCTTGAATTTGGTGATGCCGGCGGCTTCCTCGAACACCGCGCGGCGCTCTTCCGGCTTGGAGGAAAGGATCTGGTCGATCTGGCCCTGCGCCATGATCGAGTAGGCGGTGCGGCCGATGCCGGTGTCCATCAGCAGGTCGTGAATGTCCTTGAGGCGGCAAAGCGTGCCGTTGATCCGGTATTCCGAACGCCCGTCGCGGAAGACCCGGCGGGTGAGCGCGACTTCGTTGAAATCGACCTTCAGCGGGCCTTCGCAGTCGGCCATCGTCAGCGTGACTTCCGCCATGCCGAGCGGCTTGCGCTTTTCGGTGCCGTTGAAAATGACGTCGGCCATTTCGCCGCCGCGGAGGGCTTTGGCGGAGGTTTCGCCGAGCACCCAGCGGATCGCATCGACCACGTTGGACTTGCCGCAGCCGTTCGGGCCGACGATGCCGGTCACGCCTGTGGCGAATTCGAACACGGTTTTGTCCGCGAACGACTTGAAGCCGTGGATTTCGAGAGTTTTGAGATACATGCAGACAGGAGTTGGTTAAGGGTGAAGCCCGAGAGGGAAATGGGTCGCATGCAGAGTAACCGAGGCAAGCCGGTCTGCAATCCATGAAACCGGATTGATACCGGATATGGTGTGAAAATGGCCAACTGGACGCAAGATGTGGTGCTTTCGGGTATTTAGGATCCCTGAAGCAATTTGCAGAACCTACTTCTTATCCTTCGCCCGCTGGAACCTGGCGCTGCGTGCGGACTCTTCTTGCGGAGGCGCTTTAGGCACATCCGGTGCCGCGCTGACGGGCGGAAGTGGAGCGGCCTTATCCACGCGTTTCGGCTTGGGAATTTTCAAGCGCGGGGCTCGCGGAATGCGGTTTGGCAGCGCGAGTTGCGGCAGTTTCCAGCCGGTGCGGGTGAGGAGCGCGTCCGCCAGCAGGATGAGGACCAGGGCGATGCCGAACGGCAGGCGCAGCGAGGTTTCTGCCAGAAACGGGGGCCGCAGCCAGGCCTTCGAAATATCCAGCAACTCGCGGCCGCGGGTCTGGCTGGAGACGGCGCGAAGTTCAGTCAGACGCTCGGGCTCGAAGGCCCATTCCACCGACGAGCCGACGCTGAGCGGACCGAAGGGCAACGCGTTGCCGGCGACCTGGACCGCGCCACGGACGACGCTGCCTTCTTCGAGATCGCGGGTGAGCGAGAAATGGCCGGGCGCGATCCGCCGCCACGGAAGATCCAGCGTGGCGCCGCCGGTGTCGTCGCGCAGTCGGACCTTGGGCGGCATGGCGGAGAGTTTTTGCGACCAGGCGGCGGTGTCATATAACAGGTCAAGTGTCAGGCGCGTGCCGTCGAGGCGATGGCGCAAGGCGATGCCCGGCGGCGTGTCCTCACCCATCAGGAAGCGACCCATGGTCTGGAGGAAATCGCCGTAGCCCGGCCAGTTCCGCGCGGTTTCGGAGAACTCGCCGCCTAGCGGAAATGAAACCGCCGCGCTGCGCCCGAGGCCGCGGCGGGCGTGGGCGAACAGCGGCGCGAGGTATTCGTCCGTGGAAACTAGCGAGACGGTCGCGTCCTCGCGGGCGTAAGATAGATTGTAGCCGTCGGCCTGTTTGAACCAATCGATCGGCTTCGGTGAGATTTCCGCCCAGCGGCCGGTGGCTTGCGCGCCGACGGGGTCCTTGATGAACGCCGAGCGGGCGATGGTGACGGTTTCCTGCGCGAAGATTTTCGGGATGTCCATCGGCTGGTTCGAGAAAAACATGCGGCCGTTGCCGAGCTTGGCGAT
>CAMCUY010000062.1 GCA_945879075.1 Akkermansia muciniphila
GTCATGCTCCGTCTCGATCCCGGCGAGGGCCGCATCCGTACCGCACGCCAATTCCAAGCCTGGGAAGGCGGCGGCGAATATAACACCTCGCGCGGCCTGCGGAAATGCTTCGGCTACAAGACCGCCGTGGTCACCGCTTTCGTCGATAACGAGGTCGGCCACCTGATCGAGGATTTCATCATGCAGGGCGGCGTGGCCACGGATTTCATCCAATGGCGCGAGGACGACGGCATCGGGCGCAAGGTGCGCAACGGCCTGAATTTCACCGAGCGCGGCTTCGGCATCCGCGGTGCGGTTGGAAATCCCGACCGCGGCAACACCGCCGCCTCCCAGCTCAAGCCGGGCGACGTCGATTGGGACCACATCTTCGGCAAGCTTGGCGTCCGTTGGTTCCACACCGGCGGCATCTTCGCCGCGCTGTCGGAATCCACCGCAGCCCTCACCGTGGAAGCCGTGAAGGCAGCTAACAAATACGGTACCGTCGTTTCCTACGATCTCAACTACCGCCCGTCGCTCTGGAAAACCATCGGCGGTCTGGCGAAAGCGCAGGAAGTGAACCGCGAAATCGCGAAATACGTCGATGTCATGATCGGCAACGAGGAGGATTTCACCGCCTCGCTCGGCTTCGAGGTCGAGGGCGTGGACCACAACATTTCCGCCATCGAGCTCGACGCCTTCAAGGCGATGATTGAAACCGCGGTGAAGACCTTCCCGAACTTCAAGGTCGCCGCCACCACCCTGCGCGGTGTGATTTCCGCGACCGTCAATGACTGGTCCGCGATCCTCTGGCACGCCGGGAAATTCCACGAAAGCCGCAAATACCCCGGCTTGGAAATCATGGACCGCGTCGGCGGCGGTGACAGTTTCGCAAGCGGCCTGCAGTTCGGATTCCTCGAGTTCAACGACGCACAGAAAGCCGTCGAATACGGCGCCGCCCACGGCGCGCTCGCTTCCACCACGCCCGGCGACACCTCGATGGTCACCCGCAAGGAAGTCGAAAAGCAAATCGGCGGCGGCGGCGCGCGGGTCGTGCGCTAAAATGTGTTCCGGCTGTCTCAGCCGGATCCGGAGGCTCCGCTCCCGACTGAGACAGTCGGGGCACTTTATTTCAGCCGCCGCCAATCTCCAACGATTCCTCGGCAGCCCCCGCGTCTCCATCCTCCTGCCGGACGAGCAGACCACCCATCACTACGCGCAGCTTTACCAGAAGCTCCGCAAAAAAGGGGTCGCCATCCCGACCAACGACCTTTGGATCGCCGCCCTCGCGGTTCAGCACAACCTCGTGCTCAAGGAAGTAACCGATGCTTGATTTCCACGAGGATTGAATGGGAAGCGAGGGATTTTTCGGGGAAATCGTTAGGTGTTCGTTCCGCCAATGATCGGTTATCATCACCGATGATTGAGGATTTAGAGAGCGGAAGAATGTGCGGGGGGATTTGCTGAAACCACATGATGAGCATCGGGCCGCCGGAGCCGGGGAGTGCAAGGTTGAGCGCGTGTGCCTGGTCATCCGCCTGACGGCGTAAGGGGATGGGAGGTCTCCCGTCTTTCCAAATGGACGGGACGTCCATTCCCCTTATTTTGAGGCGTTTCGCACTTCTTCGGCGATGATCTTGAGCCCGTCGCGGACGACGGCTTCGTCCATGGCGTAGGAAACGCGGATGCATTCGTGGCGGTGCGGCCAGTTTGCGTCCTCGTGACCGAAGAAGAAGTGGTGGCCGGGGATGACGAGGACCTCGCGTTTTTTCAGGCGTTCGTAGAGTTCCTGCGAGGTGATCGGCAGACCGGGAAACCAGAACCAGAGGAACAACGCGCCCTCGCTGCGGTGCATGAACCAGTCGATGTCGTCGCCGAAGGCGTCCAACGCGGCTTGGCGGGCGAGCTGGCATTTTTCCTGGTAGAACGGGCGCACCACCTCGCGGCTGAGGCGGAGGATCTCGCCGGACTTGATCAGCGGCAGGGTGATTTGCTGGCCGATGTTAGTATTCGATAGGCCGGCGATGGCGCTCATCGAGCCGAGCGCGCGGATGATTTCCGGCGGGCCGATGACGATGCCGGTGCGGGTGCCGGGCAGGCCGAGCTTGGAGAGGCTGAGCGTCAGAATCACGTGCGGCTCCCAGAACGGCGTGGCGTCGGCGAAGATGATGCCGGGGAAGGGCGCACCATACGCGTTGTCGATGATGAGCGGGATGTTGTGCTCCTTGGCGATGGTAGAGAGGCGGGCGATTTCCTCGTCGGTGAGAACGTTGCCGGTGGGATTGGTGGGTCGGGAGGCGCAGATCGCGGCGATGTCGGGGGTGACTTCGAGCTGGTCGAAATCGACGCGGTATTTGAACTCGTGCGGGCCGGTTTTTTCAATCAGCGGGGTGACGGCGCGGAACAAGTCGCCGCTGGCGCCCTGGTTCGCGTAGCCGATGTATTCCGGGACCAGCGGGAGCAAAATTTTGCGGCAACTGCCGTCGGGCATCGGCCCGGCGAGCAGGTTGAAGAGGAAATAGAAGGCGGTCTGGCCGCCGCTGGTGACGCCGACGTTTTCCGGACCGAGCTCCCAGCCGAAGGTCTCGCGGAAGAGGGTGGCGATGGCTTGAATAAAATGCGGATTTCCGCCCGGCGGGTCGTAGGTGGTGAGCGCGCGCTCGAGGCCGCCCATTTCCTCCATCAGTTCGTGGAGCCGCCGCCGCCAGACGGCGTTGATCTCGGGGATGCGGGCGGGTTGGCCGCCGCCGAGCATTTTCAGGTCCGGGCCGCCGCTGGCGAGGGCGTGGCCGAGGTCGTCCATCAGCTCGCCGATTCCGCTGCCGCAACCGAGGTGTTGGCCAAATTGTGAGAATTGGTATGACATATCCGGATGCCGCGTTCTAAGATGCCGGCGAACTTCAAACAACCAACAAACCACCATGTCCATCCAAGTCGGCGACCCAGCCCCAGATTTCACGCTCGTTTCCAAAACCGCCAACGGCCCGGAACTGGTCACGTTGAGCGATCTCGTCGGCAAATCCAACATCGTCCTGCTGTTCGTGCCGATGGCGTTCACCGGCGGCTGCACGGCGGAGTTTTGCGAGATTTCCAAGGGGATTTCCGACTACGACGCGCTCGACGCGAAGGTGCTCGGCATTTCGGGCGACAATCCGTTCGCGCAGGAAGCCTGGGCGCAAAAGGAAGGCATCACGATCTCGCTGCTCAGCGATTACGAGCACAAGGTGACCGCGGCCTACGGCGTGGCTTACGAGCAATTCCTGCCTGCGAAGAACCTGATCATGGGCGGCGTGCCGAAGCGTTCCGCCTTCGTGGTGGATAAATCCGGCGTGGTCCAATACGCCGAGGTGCTCGAAAATCCCGGCGACATGCCGGACTTCGAGGCGATCAAAGCGACCTTGCGCGGGCGCTGAGAAATCCGCGTTTCCGATTCCACGAGAAGCCGCCGGAACCTCTCCCGGCGGCTTTTTCATGACCCTCTGGACAAGCGGGAGCGCAACCTTCATGACTGATCCCGATGAAACGCTTTTTCCAATCCGAGGCCGGCGCGACGGTGCTATGGGTGGTCTCCGCGGTCGTGCTGGCCGCGGTGGTTTCGCCGTGGCTCTATCAGGCAGGAAAGTGGCTGGGAGCCGTCTCCGCTGCCGGCGATTTGAACGCGCTCGCCGAGTGGTTGGGGAAGGCCTGCCAGCGGGCGCGTTTCGACCGGTATTTCAACCGCGCGCTGGTGATTTCCGGGCTGGTGTTGTTGCCGTTTTTATTTCGCCGGATCCGCCGGATCCGGTCCGGCACAGGCGCGGTCGGCGTGGCGGTTCGGCGGGTTTCCTGGCCATCGATGTTGGTCCAGATCGCCGCGGGGTGCGTCATCGCGGGCGGCGTGTTGTGGACGATGGGCGCGATCTTGGAAATGTCAGGAGCATACGTTCCCAAGAGCAAAGTGCCTAGCATTGGAACGCTGGCGGGCTGGATTATCCCCGCGGCGATCGGGGCTTCGTTGTTGGAAGAATGGCTGTTCCGCGGGCTCCTTCTGGGGCTCTGGCTGAAATTCGCCAAACCGCTCGCCGCCTGTCTCGGCACCTCGCTTTTTTTCGCCTTCGTCCATTTCTTGCACCCGCCGTCCGGGACGGTCATCGCCGCGCCCGGAGCACCGCTGGCGGGCTTTGAACTGTTGGGAAAAACCCTGCTTCATTTCACGGACCCGCGGTTTTTCGTCACGGAGTTCGCGACCTTGTTCGTCATCGGAATGATCCTTGCCAGAGCCCGCGTGCGGACCGGGGCGTTGTGGTTTTCAATCGGCCTCCACGCCGGTTGGATCCTCGCGTTCAAGTCGTTCAACATGATTTATCAATCCGTGCCCGCGCATCTGCTGCGGCCGTGGGGCGTGGGCGACTCGCTGGGTTCCGGACTTGTGCCGCTGCTCGCGCTCGGGCTGACCGCGGTGATCGGCCACTTGGTGTTGAAGCGCTTTGAAACGAAGCGTGCGCTCGGTTAGCCCCGCATCACGGTGACGGCGAAGACTTTTTGAAACCCCGCGCGGCGGAGGATTTTAGCGCATTCGTCCACCGTCGAGCCGGTGGTGAGCACGTCATCGACGAGCACCGCGCCCGCCGGGGATTGCTCGCTGCGCCGGCGGCCGGCGGCGGTGATGACGAAGGCCCCGCGGAGGTTTTCCAGTCGCTGCGAGCGGGTAAGCGCGGTCTGGTGCTCGGTGGCGCGGATCCGCCGCAGGGCGCCGATGACGGGCAAGCCGGTATGCGCGGACAGCACCCGGGAGATTTCCTCGGCCTGGTTGAAATGGCGGTGTTGCAGGCGCTTGCGGTGCAGCGGCACGGGAACTAGCGGCCAGTTTCCCGCGAGCGCCGATGCCAGCCGGGGATCGGCAAACGCTCCGGCCGCGAGACGCCCGAGGTCCTTGGCCAGATGGAGTTCCCGGCCGTATTTCAGGCGGTGGATGATTTCCAACACGCGCTCGTCGCGCACCATCGCCGGCCTCGCGAACTCGAAGGCGAACTTGAGTTTACTGCAGTTCGGGCAGGCGAAGGGGCCATCGATTTCTCCCGGAAACGGCTCGCCGCAGGATTTGCAAAACGGCTCGGCGAGTCGCGGCAGGTCGGCGTCGCAGGCATCGCACAAGGCCCGCCCTTCGGATAGATTCTCGCGGCACACCGCGCAGATCGGCGGATAGAGCAGGTCGAGCGCGCGGGACGCGAGTTTCCGCCAGCCGCGGATTTCAAGCCGGGGTGTCGGTGTCATCGGCGGGCGGTGTCAGGTAGTTGGCGAGAACTCCGGCGATGAGGATGCCGGCGAGCGGAACCAAGCCTTGCGTGAGCGAAGCGCCTGAAATCCCCCACAGAATCGAGTCCGGGCGACCCGCCGCCACGGTCACGCCGCCGAGGATCGTGTTCGTGAAAATCCAGCCGGCATGAAGCCCGATGGGCAGGCACAGCGAGGCGGTCCGCCAACGGGCGTAGGCGAGCACGCCGCCGAGGGCGAGCAGCGGAGCGAAGGTCCCCAGCATGACGCGCGGCTCGGAAAACCGCCCGGCGATTTTACGCAGCAACTCGAAGCCAACGCCCGCCGCGTCCGGGTCGGCCACGTGCAAGCCGGGCGGCGGATTGAGGAAATGGACGAGCGCGAAAAGCACCGCCGACATGCCGAGCGCCGCCGCGGGCCGCATCGCCCGCAGGAAGATCCCCATCGCGATTCCGCGGAACAGGATTTCCTGCAAGACCGCCAGCCCGAGCGCGGCCGCGAAAGCCCGCAGCACGAGCGTCGTCACGCCCTGACCCGGGTTTTTCCACTCGAAAATTCCCACCAGCACCATCACCCCGGCGATCATCATAAACAGCGCGGTGACGAGCAGAAACCCGGTCACGCCTTGCCTCGGCCCGCGCGGGTTCTTCGCCAGCCGCTGTCCGGCCGTGCGCGCCCTGGCGCTTTCCGGCAGGCGGAATGGCCACGGATTTTCGCCCGCCTCCGCCTGTCCGCCGCGCAGCCAACGCAAGAACGGCAGGAACAAAACCACCGCGAAAACCACCAGGCTCGCCTCGAAAAACCCCGGGAAATCCGCTCTCTGGCAAATCCCCGCCAGCCACTCCAACGCGCCGTTGGTTTGTTTAGTGGCGCAAATTTCCGCGATCGCCTTGCCGGCGTTGTAAAGCAGCGGGGCGGTCCACGCGCCCAGCAGCACCGAGGCCGCGGCGTAGAGCCAAACTTTGAAGACGTCGCTGGAAGCCTCGCTACGCATGGACGGCATCTTGTCATGGGTTAGATAAAATGAAAGCCTTGGATCGGTGATTTTACGATGGCGCGCGTTTCCCCCGGCTTTTAGGCTCACGTCATGATCAACATCGAACCGGTCGGAAACATCCGCAGCCAGTGGGGAGAAGGCCCGGTCTGGTGGCGCGGGGCTTTGTATTTTGTCGATATCGAGGGCCACCGCGTCCATCGCTTCGACCCAGCGGATGGCAGTGAGAAATCCTGGGACGTCGGCCAGCGCGTGGGCACCGTGGTCCCTCGCGAGAGCGGCGGACTGGTCATCGCGGGCGACCACGGTTTGTTTTTTCTCGATGAG
This sequence comes from Akkermansia muciniphila, assembly GCA_945879075.1. Classification (GTDB taxonomy): domain Bacteria; phylum Verrucomicrobiota; class Verrucomicrobiia; order Verrucomicrobiales; family Akkermansiaceae; genus Luteolibacter; species Luteolibacter muciniphilus_C. The sequence continues at coordinate 6,551 of CAMCUY010000062.1, forward strand.
GAAAGTGGCCGACTCACCCTCATCGCCGACCCGGAACCCGACCAGCCGGACAACCGGTTCAACGACGGCAAGTGCTCGCCCGACGGCCGGTTTTTCGCCGGAACCATCAGCCTGGTGAAGAAAACCGGCGCCGCCCGGCTCTACCGGCTCGACCCGGATCTCACACTCCACGAAGCCTTCGGGCCGGTCACGAATTCCAACGGCATCGCTTGGTCGGCGGACGGAAAGACCGTTTTTTACATCGATACGCCGCGCCGGGAAGTGCTCGCCTTCGATTACGAGAACGGCCACCTGCGGAACATGCGCGGTGCTGTTTCCACCGCCCATCTGGATTCCTCGCCGGACGGAATGGCCATTGATGCGGACGGGAATTTATGGATCGCATTTTGCCATGGCGCTTGCGTCGTTTGCTTCGATCCGGAGACGGGTGCGGAGCTGCGGCGCATCGAGCTGCCGTGTCTGGAAACGACCGCCTGCGCGTTCGGCGGGCCCGATTTGGCGGATCTCTATGTTACCACCGGCGTCCACAAATCGGTGGTCGAGGCGCACGCCGGGCGCTTGTTCGTGATCCGCGGGCTTGGAGTCCGGGGACTGCCCACGAATGCCTTCGCGGGCTGAGAATCCGACGGTTTTTGGAAAAAACGGGGAGCGTGCATCGTTATGGAGGTGTAAGCATGTCCGTAGCTCAGATTTCATGAAACTCACGCCTCTCACCGCTCTCGCCGCCCTTGTCCTCATCGGAGTTGGAGGTTTCATGGCGGGCCGCGTCTCGTCTCCGGCCTCCTCCGCGAAATCCCAAGATGGTCCGGCCGAAACCCGTTCAACCCGCACATCAGCGCGCAATTCTTCTGGAAATGGAACGGAAACCAAGAGCTCCTCACGCAGCACCCGACCGGAGCGTGACGCGAAATCATCCACCCAAGACCGCTTGGTGCGCTTGGAGTCGATCATGCGCGGGGAAAATCCACTGGACCGGAGCCGCGCCTTGCTCGCGTTCATCGACCAACTCGGACCCGGCGATTTCGAAGGCGCCGTCGCTCATTTCCGCAGCCTCGGCCTCGCCGACGGACGGATGGGCGAATATTCCCTGCTGCTGACGGCATGGGCGCAGGCCGATCCCTTGTCCGCCCTCGCTTATGCCAAGGAAAACACTTCCAGCAGGTTTGCCACAGGCACCATTCTCACCTCATGGGCCTCGACCGATCCGGAAGCCGCCATCCGCTGGGCGCAAGCGAATCACGAAGGCGATGAGGCCAATCCCTACCTACCGGGAATCATCCGCGGCATCGCCGAATCCGATCCCGTCCGTGCCACCTCGCTCCTCGCCGCCATGCCCAAAAGCGTGGAGCGCGGCAAAGCCCTCGATTTCATGTTGCCGCATCTCCTCCAGCAAGGAACCGACGCCACCCGCGCTTGGATCGCCGCCATCACCGATGATTCCCTCCGCAACGGCGCCATGATACGCGTCGCGGAAAAGTTAGCCGCCACCGATCCGGCCGGCACCGTTTCCTGGCTTCTTGCCAATCCCGGTGAAGCCACCCAGCGCCGCATGGATGATATTTACAGCGCCTGGTCGAAAAAAGACGAACAAGCCGCATGGAATTCCTTCAACACCCTTCCCGCCGGTGAGGCCCGCAGTAACGCCCTCCGCGGCATGATCACCAGCACCGCCGCGCAAAACCCGCAGGCGGCGTTCTCCCTGATGGACCGCTATCCCAACGACGTGAACGACCGCTTGGTGCAGAATTTCATCTGGCATTCCTTCGGCAACGACCCCGCCACCGCCGTCGCGGCGATCGCCCGGATCGGCGACCAGAACCAACGCGATCAAATGTACCGCCGCACTCTCGCCGCCTGGAAGCAGGAAGATCCCACCTCCGCCGACGCCTGGCTGCGCAAGAATCCCGGCGCACTCGCCCCGCGTTGACATCCGCTTCCCGCCCGTCCAACGTCCCGCCCATGGACACGATGAAACTTCTCCTTGGCGCGACGATTGCGCTGCTGCTCGGCGCGCTCGCCGTCTCCTGGCAAGGCATGAATCAGGGGGTGAAGAACACTCCGCCGGATGAAATCGCCCGCCTTCAAAAACAAGTGAAGGAACTCCGCGCCGAGCAAGACAACCTCAAGATGCAGCGGGATTTGCAACAACTCCGCAGCGAGTCCGTCCAGACGCCCGCCAACTCCGAGCTTGAGACGATGAGGCTCCAAGTCGCGCAAAACAAGCTAGCCCTCGAGGAAATCGAACTCCGCAAGGAAGCCGAAGCCCGCGACAAAAAAGTCGCCCAGGATGAAGAAGGCCTGCTCGCCCAACGCAGCCTCGAAGGCGGCGACTCCGAACTCCGCCGCGCCCGGATGATCCGCGACGCCCTGCTCGTCGGCCGCATCAAGGAATACGTCGAGGACGCGCAATACGGCGGCTTCGTCACTTTCGAGGTGTTGCTGCCCGAGCAAATCCAAGCCGGCGTCATCGTTGCCATCCGCCGCCAGACCGGCATTCTCGGCCAGCTCAAGGTTTCCGATATCACCGCAGAGGGCGCCATCGCCAACCCGCTGCCAGGCTTCGGCCAAGTCGAGCCGCAGGTCGGCGACGAACTCATCCTGCCGCCGCAATACTGAGACATTTCAAATCTCAGATCCCAAATTTTAAATTCACACCGCATGTCCACCACCGTCGGTCTCATCTCACTCGGCTGCGCCAAAAACCTCATCGACTCGGAAGTCATGATCGGCCACCTCGCCCAAGCCGGCATGTCTCTCACGCCGGATCCAGAACTCGCCGACGTCCTCATCATTAACACCTGCTCGTTCATCGACATGGCCAAGCAGGAATCCATCGACGCCATCTTCGGCGCGGTGAAGGACCGCTCGGAAGACCCCGACCGCGAGCGCCAGAAAATCATCGTCGCCGGCTGCTTGTCGCAGCGTTTCGCCAAGGACCTTCCCGGCATCATGCCCGAGGTGGACGCCTTCATCGGCCTCGACCAGATCACCAAGGTCGCGCCGATCATCGAGAACCTGCTAGGAAAGAACAACGCCGCCGAAGTCCAAAAAACCGAAGGCCCGTCCGCCACCGAGGACCCGCGCGATTTTGTCACCCTCAAGCCGCAATACGTCCCGGACTACTCGACGCCGCGCATCCGCCTCACGCCCGACCATTTCGCCTACGTCAAGATCGCCGAGGGCTGCAACCACACCTGCACCTTCTGCATCATCCCCACCATCCGCGGCAAACACCGCTCGCGGACGCAGGACTCAGTCGTTAGAGAAGTCCAGGCGCTCGTCGCATCCGGCGTGAAGGAAATCAACCTGATCTCGCAGGACACCACCTACTTCGGCATGGACCAGTGGGAAGGCAAACGCCCCACACCGAGCTCGCCGGTCGATTCCAGCAGAGGTGAGTCGCTCTCCACCCTGCTGCGCGAGATCAACAAGATCGAAGGCGATTTCTGGGTCCGCCTGCTCTACACCCACCCCGCGCATTGGTCGGACGAGCTCATCACCACCATCGCCGAGTGCGACAAGGTCGCGAAATACGTGGACATACCGCTCCAGCATATTTCCGATAGGATGCTCACCGCCATGAAGCGCGTGACCAGCGGCGACTACATCCGCGACCTGCTCCGCCGCATGCGCGCCGGCATCCCCGGCCTCGGCATCCGCACCACTTTCATCGTCGGCTTCCCCGGCGAGACCGAAGAGGATTTCCAAGAGCTGTTGGAATTCATCCGCGAGTTTCGTTTTGAGCGCGCCGGGGTTTTCCAATACTCCAAGGAAGAAGGCACCCGCGCCAACAAGATGGACGGCCACCTCCACCACGCCACCCGCAAGAGCCGCTGGTCCCGCGCCATGGCCGAGCTCCAGCGCATCGCCGGAGAAACCAACCAGGCGCAAGTCGGCAAGGCCGTTCGCGTGTTAGTCGAGCAGCCCGGCGTCGCCCGCACCCAGTGGGACGCCCCGGAAATCGACGGCTCGGTGATGGTGGATGAAGCCATCCCCGTCGGCGAGTTCGCCGACATCACCATCGGCGACTGGCGCGGCTACGACCTCGTCGCGGCACGGTGACGGAGCGGGCGGATGGCGGGTAGGGCTTTTTCAATTCGCTTGGTATTCAATTCCTCGCCGGCTATGCTCCACGCCGATGACCGACTGCGACGAGATCGCTTTTTTCGATTTCCAAGCCACGGAGAAAAGCGCTTCTCCCCGGACCTTGGCGAACTATCGGGACGCTCTCGCTGCTTACAAAAAGTGGCGGGCCGAACGGTTCGGCGCTTGGCGCGCGGAGGCGGCCGATGACTTCCGCGACTATCTGTTTGCGCTGATGAAGCAGGGATTCAAGCGCGCCACCATCCGCCTGCGCTTCGCCGCGCTGCGCTCGTTTTATAAATTCCTCGTGCTACGCCGCGGGCTGGCGCGCAGTCCGGTGGCCGAGGTGCTGCTGCCCAAACCCGAACGCGGACTGCCGGTGGTGCTCACCCTCTCGCAGATCAACGAGCTGCTAGGCATGCCGTTGCGCGTCGATCCTGACAAAAAAACACCCGTCTGGCTGCCGCTGCGCGACGCGGCGATCCTGGAGCTGTTTTACTCCTGCGGCCTGCGGATTTCCGAACTGCTCGCGCTGGATGTGAAGCACTTGGATTTCATCGGCGAGACCGTGCGGGTCGTCGGAAAAGGCTCGAAGGAGCGGATTGTCCCGATCGGCGGACCGGCGCTCAACGCGATCCAGCGCTACCGTCAGGAAGCCGCAGTCTCCTCCGGGCCGCTGTTCCTCAGCACGCGCAAGCGCCGCATCACCCAGCAGGCGGTGGATCAGTTGCTCAAGAAATACCTCAAGCGCAGCAGCATTCCCTTTGCGATCAGCCCGCACAAACTCCGCCACAGCTTCGCCACCCACCTGCTGGACGCCGGGGCGGATCTCCGCAGCGTGCAGGCCCTGCTCGGCCACGCCTCTCTCTCCACGACGCAGATTTACACCCACGTGACCACGGAGCGCCTCAAGCAGGCCTACGACACCGCCCATCCTAGGGCATGATATCCATTCTTGTGAAATTCGCCTGCTTCCTGAGCTTTTTCGGCATCTCCGCATGCTCGACGCGCGTCCCGCTGCCCGCGGGTCCCGGGCGGGCCGAACTCGCCGGCCGCGTCCGCGCCAAGCCGGAGCTGGCGGTGCTCTTCGTGGGAAACAGCTACAGCTTCGGAGTGCCCAAGGCGTTTTCAAAACTCGCCGCCGCTAAGGGGAAAAAAGTCCGCGTCGGTCATTCGACCTACGGCGGCTGGACGCTCCAGAAACATGCCGGGAACGAGGCCACGCTGAGAAAAATCCGCAGTGGGCGCTGGGACATCGTGGTCATCCAGGAACAAAGCGAGATCCCGGCGATGCAGGCCGGAGAACGCGCGGCGGCCATGTTTCCGCCGCTGCGCCAGCTCGTCCGGGAAATCAGGCGACATGGTGCGATGCCGGTGCTCTATCAAACATGGGGCCGCCGCGACGGCGATCCGAAACGGCGAAATGACGACTTCCACGCGATGAACGCCCGGCTGCGTGCCGGTTATCAAGCGGCGGCGGAAGACGCCGGCGAGCTGGTCGTCGTGCCGGTCGGCGACGTTTGGGAAGGCGAGGTTTCCGCAGGCCGGGGCAGCGGGCTCTTCATGGACGACGGCAGCCATCCGACACCGCGCGGCAATGAATTGACCGCGGAAACCTTCTTCGCGGCGTTCTTCCGCAAGTGATTTATTTCCTCGGAATCGTCAGCGACTGGCCCGGCCGGATGAGCGTGCCTGAAATGCCGTTAGCGCTTTTGATCGCCGAAACCGAGGAGCCGGTGCGGCTCGCGATGGCGGAGAGCGAGTCGCCGCTCTTGACGACGTAACGGGTGGATTTCGGCTTGGCCTTGGTTTTGATCACCACCGGCTTGGATTTCACGACCGCTGCTGATTGGGATTTCGTCGCGGTGGATTTCGACTTGCTCGTCACCGAGGTTTGCGAAATCACCCGAGCTGGCTTGGAATTGCCGGCGGGCGGGAGCGGCATCGCATTCTGCGGCGGTTGTTCGTTTTGAGCGATTTGCGGCAGCTCATCGGACTTCACTTCGTGCGGCGACCGGGCGCCTCCGGGCTTGCGCCATTTCGAGGGATTGTCGGCCCATTCCTCGATGTAGCGACCGTTCTTGTCAAAGGGCCCGGTGCCCGCCAGCTGAGTGCCGCCGCTGCCGCGACCCGAGTTCGCACAGCTGGAAAATGCGAGGGTGAAGATGCAGGATGTGGAAATCCAAAGAACCGCTTTCATGCGGGAATGATGGGTCATCGGGCGGATTTGGCAAAAGCTTAGTGAATCGGTCCGCATATTTTTGCCGAAATGCCACGCGAGGTCAGCGGGCCGGTCTCTAGGGTTGGTCCCCGCAGCAGAACAAATGCGCCTTCCTTGACGGAAAAATGTTACGCTGCGGGGACTGCCCCCAGAAACGACTACCAGATTTAAGGAAAGCTTCTCCGTATTTTGGGATTACACCTTTCTGGGATTACACCTATGAGGGATCCGCGGTGAAGTTCTTCAAAGACTGGTGCAAGCAAGTGAACGGCTCCAACCTCGAACCGGTAAAGAAGGTCTCTAGAATGTTGGAGAATCGGCTCCAGGGGCTGCTGAACGATCTGAAGCACCGGATCACCAACGCCGCTTCCGAAGGGATGAATTCACGGGTTGTGCGGATCCTCGCGAATGCGAGGGGGCTGCGGACGTTCGCCGCCCTTCGCATCCGGGTCTTGTTCTTCCTTGGCAAACTCGACCTCTCCATCGCTTGAAGGAAAAACCACCGGATTCCACGGACAGCCTTAAATTTTACCAGCTGCTAGGTTCTCACGATGCCTCGCAGGCGGATGTCATTTCCGAACTGTTGGAAGTCGATTTCATCCAAGTGCAGCGATTCTTTGAGGCCCGCGCCGGCGAGGCCGGGCGAGGGGCCGCCGCAAAGGATGGGCGCGTAATAGACGACGACTTCATCGACCAAGCCAGCCTCGAACAGCGCGGCGGAGAAGACGCCGCCGGCTTCGACCATCACCGAGAGCACGCCTTGGTCGCGGGCGAGGTTCCGGAGGATTGCCGCGAGGTCGCCGCGCGGGCGGATGAGGGTGCGCTCCATCGATTCGTCGAGCGACAAGGTTTCCGGGCGGTCGGAAACGACGACGCGCCACGGTTGTTGGCGTCCGTCTAACAATTCTGGCGCGCGGATGGTGAGAGCGGGCTTGTCGCGGCGGACGGTCTCGCCGCTGGTGAGGATGGCGTCCACGGTGGCGCGGAGTTTCTGGACGTCGGCGCGGGCGAGATCTCCCGTTAGCCACTGGCCTTCGCCGGGCGGGCGGGTGATGCGTCCGTCGAGGCTCATCGCGGATTTCCAGATGACCCAGGGCAGGCCGGTTTGGCGGACTTTGAAAAACGGCCGAAGGAGCTTCTCCGCTTCCTCGCGGCAGACGCCGGAGACGACTTCGATGCCTGCGGCTTGCAGCAGGCTGTCCGCGCGTCCGGCGTGGTCCGGATTCCGGTCCACGGTGGCGTAAACGACGCGGGCGATCCCGGCGTCGATCAAACCTTGCGTGCACGGTGGTGTGCGGCCGTGGGTGGAGCAGGGTTCGAGCGTGATATAAATCGTCGCGCCGCGGACGTCTCTGCCGGCGGCGTGCGCCAAAGCCTCGCGCTCGGCGTGCGGTTGGCCGGCGGCACGATGCCAGCCTTTTCCTAGCAGCACTCCGGTTTTCACGATCACTGCGCCGACGGGCGGGTTCGGCGCGGTTTTGCCGACGCCGTTGCGTGCCTCGTCCAAAGCGAGATTCATCCAGTGCGCGTC
>CAMCUY010000063.1 GCA_945879075.1 Akkermansia muciniphila
AATCTGGCGGCCAGCAACTACGACAAGTCGTTGCCGGAAAACACGCTTGATCCGGATCTGCCGGGCTTAAAGGGCAAGCGGTGGCTCAAGGGGGTGGCTCTCTACGGTGCTAATGCTAGCGGAAAGAGCACCGTGATCGAAGCCATGAAGGCCCTCTCGGACTGGGTGGGTCAGTCCGCAAAGACGACGGACCCCGAGGAGAGTATCCCTTTCGTCGATCCCTTCGCGTTGGACGCGAATGCCAAGGAGGAGCCCACCGGCTTCGCGATCGTTTTTGTGGTGGAGAAGGTTCGTTTCGAATACCGCGTCGCGGCGACGAAGACCTTGGTGGTTCACGAATCCTTGAGGGCGTGGCCACTGGGCAAAGAGCGGATCTGGTTTGAGCGAAATTGGAACCCGGAAACCAAGAGTCACGATTTCAGCCCGGAGAACCCGACGGGATTGCCAAGGAACCGGGACATTGAGCAACGGACATTGTGCAACATGCTCTACCTCTCCAAGGCGGTGGCGGAAAACCGCAAAGAAGTGGAGCCCGCCTTCCGCTGGCTGGTCAGCCGGTTCAAGTTCCTGGATCTGAGCACACGCTCAGGAATGGGCGGAGGATTCACATTAGGTCAAATCGATGGCAAAAGTGAAGCGCTCAAGAGCCGGATCCTGAAAGTCTTGAAGCATGCCGATCTAGGGATCGTGGACGCTTTGGCCGTCGAGCGTGAACCACCCAACGGCGAGATGATGAAGGTTCTTCAAGCGCTCTCTCCTGAAATTGTGAAAGAGCTCGAGAATGGTGGTAAAAAAGGACCTCGGTTCATGGAGCCGCAGCTTTTCCACCAAGGCCCTGGAGATTCGAAAGTGGCATTGGAATGGAAGCGGGAATCCGCTGGAACCCATCGCTTCTTTGCCCTGATCGGGCCGTGGCTGGATATCCTGGAGAAGGGCTACACCATCTGCATCGACGAAATCGAAACTAGCATGCACCCGATCATGGTGAGGGAACTGCTCAAGTTGTTTTTCAGTGACCAGGAAGATTCCAACGGCGCGCAGGTTATTTTCACTACCCACAATCCGCTATTCCTCGACGGGACCCTACTGCGCCGGGATCAGGTCTGGTTTACCGACAAGGACGAAAAAGGGGAGGCTCATCTCTATCCGCTGAGTGACTATCAACCGCGCCAAGACGAGTCGCTCATCCGCGGCTATATGGCCGGCCGCTACGGAGCGGTGCCCTTTGTGCCTCGGGGACTGCTGGGGACTTTTTCTCCTCTGGGAGAAACCGAATCGAGCAAGGAGGACTCGGATGACTGAGAATCTCCCGTGGTGGAAAGCCAAGGAGTTGAGCCTCAAACGCAAGGCCGCTGCCGCCCTGCGGCCCTCGTGCGCGTGCGCCGGTGATTCCTTTCTGATTGTAACCGAGGGAGCCGTGACGGAGCCGGTCTATTTTGAGTTGCTCCGGGAGTCCCTGCAACTTTCGACGGTCACGGTCAAAGTCATGCCTGGAAAGGCCTCGGACCCCAGGCATGTCATCCAGTCCGCTGCCGACGAAGTAAAAAACCTGACCTATCGAGTGAGGCGAAAGAAGGTGGCTGTGACAGAGCTTGAAAAGTTCGATCATGTGTGGGCGGTTATCGATACCGATGTCGCCATCCGCCAAGGGTTCTGGAATGATGTGGTCCAGAAGGCACGCGACCTGAAAGTTAACCTGGCACACTCGACACCGTGCTTTGAATACTGGTTATTGCTTCACCTCAAAATGACGACCCGGGGAGATCTGGTGAACGGCGATGCTGCCAAGAGCGCTTTCCGCAACGAATGGGGGAGTGACTATTCAACCAACCGCGAGATCACTGAACAGGCGTTCAGAAACCTGCTCCCGGCATGGCCTACAGCGGTCGGAAACGCCCAACAGGTCCGGCAACATTACGCATCCGCCAACACGCCTTCCCCGGCTAATCCGTCCACCGATGTCGATTTGATTGTCTGTGCGCTGAATGATTCAGCACCGCCCCATCTTCGGAAGGTTCCGTGCAGGGAAACTTGAATCATGCTAACTCGCCATTCCAGCCGTCGCACTCGACTCGACAAGGCGGTGCTCAACCAGCGCTTGGAAGACGCGGTTTCCTACGATCGGATCGCCGGCTATTTCCGCTCAAGCTTGTTCGAGGTGGCCGGGGAAGCCATCGCAAAAGTCACCGGGCCGATACGCATCATCTGCAACTCGGACCTAGATCCTCAGGACCTCGTGACTGCCGCTGCCGCGCAAGCGGCGCTCCGCCGCAGTTGGTGTGCCGGCAAGCCGGAGGAAGCGCCACCTGCTGCCCTGCCACGCTACCGCGCGCTCTACGAAGCTCTAACGAACAAGAAGATCGAAGTGAGGGTGTTGCCGGATTCCGCGTTCGGCCTGATCCATGGCAAGGCTGGCGTCGTGCGGCGGGCGGACGGCACTGCCACCGCGTTCCTTGGCAGCGTGAATGAAAGCGCCTCGGCCTGGAAGGTGAACTACGAGCTGCTTTGGGAGGACAACGACCCGGACACCATCGCGTGGGTGCAGGAGGAGTTCGATGCGCTGTGGAATGATCCGCGCGCCATCGATCTCGCCTGCTGTCCGTTCATCGCGCAGGACGTGCAGCGCATCATTTCACGCAGGGTCATCGAGCCGGAGGAATTGAAGGCTACCACCGACGCTGCGGCAGTCGCTGCCGCTGTTGCGGTCGAGTCGCCCGTCTATCGGAAGGAGCAAGGGCTCTGGCCGCACCAGAAGTATTTCGCCCAGCTCGCACTGGAGCGTCACCGCCTCGGCGGCGCGCGCCTCGTTCTCGCCGATCAGGTCGGCCTCGGGAAAACCATCCAACTCGCGATGGCCGCGATGCTCATGGCTCTCGATGATCCCGCTGGCGGCCCGATTCTCGTGCTCGCGCCGAAGCCACTGCTCCAACAATGGCAGGATGAATTGATGGAGTTGCTCCTGCTGCCGTCCGCCCGCTGGAATGGCCGCGCGTGGGTGGACGAGAACGATCTGGAGTATCCATCCGAAGGCGTGAAGTCCCTCGGCAAATGCCCGCGCCGGATCGGTCTGGTTTCGCAGGGATTGGTGGTGCGCGGATTGTCGGAAGCGGTGAACCAACTCCTGGGCCGGCGCTACACCTGCGTGATCGTGGACGAATCGCACCGCGCCCGCCGTCGCAAAGTGCCGAAGGTGGATGCCGACGCCGCTGAAATCGATGTGAAGGCGGAGCCCAACAAGTTGATGGCTTTCCTACGTGAGATCGGGCCGAAAACGAAAAGCATGCTGCTGGCCACCGCGACTCCAGTGCAACTCCACCCGGTAGAAGCCTGGGACCTTCTGCACATCCTTTCCCACGGGAATGATGGCGTGCTCGGCGGTTGGACGCAGACCAGCCCTTGGTATCGGCCAAGCCACTGCCTGGACATCGCCACCGGTGTCGAAGCGGTCCCGACCCATGACGCCCGTGAGGGCTGGCAATATGTCCGCGACCCGCTGCCGTCGCGATTTGAAGATTCAGCTTTTGAAAGAATCCGTCGCAGCCTCGATGCCAGCGACACCCGCTGGCAGTTCAACCCGGAGAGTCTCGACAAGCTATCGCCCGCCATTCAAAGGGTTCAACTCCAGAACGGACTGCTCCCGCACTACGCTGAGCATTTCAATCCGTTACTGAGGTGCATCGTGCGCCGCACCCGTGGCTACCTGGAGGCGACCATCAACCCGGCGACCGGCAGCTATTTCCTGCCGAAGGTCAAAGTGAGGCTGTTCCCCGAGGAAAACGAAGGCGCGCTCGTTCTCGGTGGCTACCTGCACGAGGCGTATCAGGAAGCCGAGGCTTTTTCGCTCCTGCTCCAGCAAAGGGTGAAGGGTGCGGGATTCTTCAAAACGCTTTTGCTGCGACGCATCGGCAGTTCGATGGAAGCCGGCCGCCGCACCATCCGAAAACTGCTCGGCGAAGAACCGGACACGCCGGACGATGAGGAGGAGGACGACGCCGAAGAAGAGGAACCAACCCAAGTCGGCAGGCCACCCGATGGAGCCAGCGATTTCAAAAACTTCACCGCTGCGGAGATTCGTTCGTTGAGTCGCTGCCTCAGCCTGCTCAATCAAGGCGGCAATAACGATCCGAAGCTCGAAGCATTGATCGGCTATCTGCGCGGCACCCACCCGGGAGTCACGCACGGCTGGCTGGATCTGGGGTGCATCCTATTCTCGCAGTATTACGACACCGTTCGCTGGGTCGGCGACGAGCTAGCCAAACGCGCGGAATTCGCACACATAGACATCGGCCTCTACGCCGGTAGCAACCGCTCCGGTTTCTGGCGGGAGGGCAAGTTCCAGCGCTGCGACCGGAATATCCTTAAAGCCCGTGTCCGCAGCGGCGACCTCAAGCTCTTGCTCGGCACGGACGCCGCCTCGGAGGGCCTCAACCTCCAGCGCCTCGGCACTCTCATCAATATCGACCTTCCGTGGAACCCGACGCGGCTCGAGCAACGCAAAGGCCGCATCCAACGCATCGGCCAGGCGCGCAGTGAAATCTGGATCGCCAATCTCCGCTACCGCGACTCTGTCGAGGACCGCGTTCACCAGGTGCTCGCTGATCGCCTCGAAGCAATTCACGGCCTGTTCGGCCAGATCCCTGACACGCTGGAAGACGTGTGGGTGCAAGTCGCCCTCAACGACGAACAAGCCGCCCGCCAACTCATCGACCGGACCACGGCTACGAGGAACCCCTTCGACGTGAAATACAGCAAAGTCGAAGACGCCGATTGGGAAACCTGCACGTCGGTTCTAAACAAGGTGAGCATAAAGGAATTGCTCTCCAAGGGGTGGTGACTAAGTTACCGAAAGCCCTTGATCCGACTCACCGATCTGGCAGATGTACAACGGATGGACAAGAACCTGACGAGCGAAGCCAGTCACCGGATTTCCGGGGTGGACAGGATTGGTCGGGGTTTAAATCCAAACGTAATTCGCGACAGAATTTCTCAAAATTCCACACGGATTCCACACAAACGGCCCGTAAAATACGCGAAGTCGTGCAATGGCGGGCAAAACCACAAACGCAAATATCCCTATGAAATCAAGGAATCACGCACAACCTACTCAGAGTCAACAAGATGGCGGAGAGGGTGGGATTTGAACCCACGGTAGCTGTTACACTACGTCTGATTTCGAATCAGATGCCATAGACCACTCGACCACCTCTCCTTGAATGGGGCGGGAAATTGAGCGCGCGACCTGGGTTTGTAAAGCCCCCAATTTCATTTTAATCCGGGAAGACAATCGCCCGGTGGCCGTCGATGATGGTGCGGTCGTGGACGTGGAAGCGGATCCCTTTGGCGAGGGCGATCCGCTCGCAGTGGCGGCCGAGGCGGACGAGGTCGTTGGGGGTGTGGAAGTGTTGCACGCGGTCCACTTCCTGCTCGATGATGGGGCCGGCGTCGAGGTCGGCGGTGACGTAGTGACAGGTGGCTCCGATCAATTTCACGCCGCGCTCGTAGGCTTGTTTGTAAGGGTTCGCGCCGATGAAGGCGGGCAGGAAGCTGTGATGGATGTTGATGAGGCGGCCGGCGAAATCGCGGCAAAAATCGTCTGGTAGAATTTGCATGAAACGGGCGAGCACGATGAGCTCGACGTCCTGCTCGACGATCATTTCGCGGATGCGCGCGAAGCCGGCCTGGCGGTTTTCGCCATCCATGTCGATTTCATGAAACGGGATGTCGGCCCGCTCGGCGATGGGGCGGCAGTGGGGGCGGTTGCCGATGATGGAGGTGATTTCGATGGGCAGTTCGTCGAGTTCGGCTCGCCAGAGGATTTCGTTGAGGCAGTGGTCGGTCTTGGTGACGAGCACGGCGGTTTTCATGCGGTAGGGGAGACGGCGGAAGTGCCAGTTTGCCTGCAGGGAGCGGCCGAGCGTGCCGAAGCCGTCGATGAAATCCTGGACATCGACGTCGAGGTCCGCGGTTTCGATTTCAAGCCGGGCGAAAAATTTGCCGCCGAGTTGGTCGGAAAACTGGGCGAATTCGATGAGATTGCCGCGATGGCCAGCGACGTAGTTGGCGACCTTGGCGACGATGCCGGGTTGGTCTTGGCAGCTGAGTTTGAGGATCAATCCGGGACGGGACATGCGGGGAGAGACTGTGTGGGCGAAGTGCGCGCGTCAATCCTCGCCCGCCGTCCAATCCGCGGCGGAGTGCTAGGGCAGGTCGAAGGTGGCTGCGGTTAGTTCGGGTGAAGCCTGCATGACTTCAGCTTGCCTGGAGAGCATCGGCTGGTGAGCGGTTGATGCTGCGGGCGCGGGAATCCGTCCGGAGGATTCGCCGTGGTGGGATGAAAGAGTGAGCAGGAGCAGCGTGAAGAGCATGGTGGAAAGGACGCCTGCCAGTCCTGCTAGCCACCAGCGGTGGGTGCCGTGGTGCGAGGTGCCGATGTCGGACTCGGTGATGAGCGGTGGCACGGCGCGGCGGACGATGGCGCTGATCACGTGGGGGGGATTTCTGCGGCCCGCGGCCTTGCGGCTTGTGTGGCGGGCAGTTGCCAGCCGGCGAAGTCGAGATCGTCGGCAGCGAGTGCGAGGTCTTCCGGGCAAGCCATGCTCCGTCCCGAGTGGGTGTCGCTGATGAGGGCCATCACCACTGCTTCATCCACAAATCCTTCTCTTCCCACGGTGAGCGAGCCTGATTCGTCGCTTAGGCGGGTGGATGGCAGCGGGCCGAGTCTGAGTGAATTCATAATCGGCTTAGATTGGTTGATCACTCTGGTATAAAGAAAATCAGGAATAATCAATTTTTAATGTTTCCAAACTAAATTCCAAAAATGGCGGGCAGGCCGGCTCTTTTGAATGTGTTAGCCGGGTGTGATGCTTGGGGTTGCAATCATCGGAATTTGCATCAAGAATTCCCCCAACGACATGCCTTCCAACACTCCCGATGACACGCTATTGCTGATCCGCTGCCCGTCCTGCGGCCAGCGATTCAAGGTGGGAGAGGATTTGCGCGAGCGCACCGTCGAGTGTGGTGGCTGTGAGCACCGTTTCCGGATCAATGACGAGGTCATCGTGCGGGGCCGCAAATTTTATCCGAGTGAGCGAAAGAGTCATGAGTTGAACCGCTTCTCGCGGATTCCGATGGCGGGTGGGGAGGTGTCGATCGGCCCACAACCTGTTCGTTACGGCAATGTGCCGGATGCTGCGGTGCTCGAGCCCGCGTCACCTCAGCGGATCATGGCGGGAATCATCGGTGTGGCGGGCATGGTGATGATGGCGCTGCTGCTGATGTTTGGTGCCAGCCGCGGCGGGGCGCTGGATGGAATGGTCATTGCAAACCGGCTTCTGTTGGCGGGGTTTGTGTGTGTCTTGGGGACCTTGTTGCTCGTGTATGCGAACCCGCGGGCGCGGGTGAAAGCGCTGGGCATAGGGCTGACTTTGAGCATCGCCCTGATGCTGGTGCCGTTCTTTTTCAAAACCGGATCGGTGCCGCTTGGCGGCCGGATGGCGGACATGGCGGGGGAAGGTTCGCCAGTGGCAGCGCCTATCCGGGAGCCTGGGGAGGATGCTGCCACCGTGGCGTTGCGAGCCCGGATTGGCACAGCTCCGCTTGTGGCGGAGATCCAGAAGCTTGCCTTGGAGGGCAGCGGCAAGCAGGCCGTCGGGCTGTGGTTCAGGGACTTGAGCGAGAGCAACCGCTTCCTGGTGAGGGAATATATTCTCCGGGTCACCGATGCGGATCCGGCGTCGCATTACTACCCGCGGGACGGCGGGGATTATCTGCTGGTCGTCACCGGGATCAGGAAATCGCTGACGGAACTCGCGGAATTGGCGTCGGCGTTGGGGCGGACGGAAAAAATTTATACCGACCTCTCGGTGATCGAAGTCCGGGTGCGCAACGACATTTTCATCGAGGGATCGATTGAAAAGCTGTCGAAAAAGGACGATCCGGCGTTCTACGATTTGAACAAACGGGAGCTCGAAAGTATCGATCTCGACCGGGTCAGGCGCGCGGTGCAGCGCTTGGCGGAAGCCGAGCCGAAAATCTACCGTGCTGACATCAGCCGGAAGCTCATTTCGCTGCTGGGAATGGACGGCTTGGATTTCAAGGGGAACATTTGCAGCGCGTTGGCGGTGTGGTCGGAGCTGCCGGGGCCGGCCAGCGAGGCCGCCTTGAGCGTCGTGAAAAAGTTGGTTGCGGTCAACGAAACCGTTCCTTCGGAAATCGTCTCCCTGATTGTGAAGGAGAGGAATACCGGGATCATTCCGATTCTTGATGAACTTTGGTTTAAGAATCCGATGGCATGGGAGGGGCTGTACGCGGACCTCGGCCAGCCGATCGAGGATACCGTGATCCGGCGGTTTCCGGAAACCTCGGGGACCATTCGCTACTCGGCGGTCCGCATTCTGGGCCGGGTGGGCGGGGCCAACAGCCTGCCGGTCCTGACGGCGGCGCTGTCGGGCAAGGACCCCGAGCTGGAAGTCCTCATCGAACAGTCCAAGAAATCGATTGCCGCCCGTCTCGGTGAGTAAGCAAAGACGGGTGGTTTGGAAAAGTTCTTATGGCGGATGAGGAAATCGTCTTGCCGCCGTTGGCGCTTTCCATAAAGCTCTTGAGCCTCTCGTTTCGCGCGAAGCTGGGATAATCCGGGGGGAGAATTCCGGCGGCGTGAGGCGAGGGGTCTTTTTTCAGCAGGGCTCTAGCCAGGGTTGGTTGCGGGGCCGTCGAGCAACTGCCGTTCCCAGATGAAGCGGCGGAACAAGACCTTCACTGCCGCGGTGAGCGGCACGGCCAGCAGCGCCCCGACGAAGCCGCCGAGAACCAGCGACCAGAACAGCATCGAGAAAATCACGGTCAGTGGATGCAGCCCCACGGAATCCCCGACGATCTTGGGCGCGGTGAGCAGGGAGTTGATCTGTTGGACGACGACGAAAATCCCGACGACGCACCCGACGTAAGCCCACGGGCTCATTTCGAAAGGCGCGGCTGCCTGCGCGTGGAGCCAGGCGATGATGCAGGCGGGAATCAGACAGAGAATGTTACCGATGTAGGGAATCACTCCCAAGATGGCCATGAAAACCCCGATCAAAAGCCCGTAAGGCAGTCCGAAGATGGTCAGAGCGATGCCCACCAGAACCCCGTCGATCGCCGCGACGATCACCTGCCCGCGGAAGAACGAGACCAGATAGCCGTTGATTTCCTGGAGCGTTTCCACCAGCGACGTCTTGAACCGCGAGGCCTTGAGCGGCACGTAGTCGTGCCAGTGGCTCCGGATCGATGACGAGTCCTTCAGGAAAAAGAACAGATAGATCGGCACCATGATCATGCCAATGACGAGGCCGAGAAATCCCAGCAGCTTGGTGGACCCCGCCGTCAGCCAGGTGCGGCCGGTTTTGAAAATCACGTCCAGGTGTTCCATCACCATTCGTCCGCCGCGGGTGCGTTCGAAGTAATCCAGGGACTCCGGCGTGAGCGCCTTTTCATCCGTCGCCATCGGGTTGCCCTGATCGTCGGTTGCTGTCAGAATCCATCCGATGGGCCCGTCCTGATGGCGGACGCGCAGGTCGCGAAGCGAGCTGGCGAGGGCGGGCATGAGGTGTTTGGAGCCGTCTTCGGAAGCGCCCTTTTCCGGTGTTTGGGTCGTCTTCGACGGAGCAGAAATCATGTCCCGCAGCGCGCCGCCGCCGCGCTGGATGCCTGGCAGGACGGCCGCGACCAGGAGTGTCGATCCTACCAAAATCGCGAGAAAAAGCGTGATGACCGCCCACGCGCGGCTCAGCCCACGGCTTTCCAGCAATCTCACCACCGGATCGAGCACGTAAGCCACGATTCCGGCCACGACCAGCGGGATGAGCACGGGCTGGAGAAATCCGAAGACGTAACCGGCGAGCCAGACGAAGCCAACAAGTAAGGCACCGAGGATCAGGATGGAAACCCCGGTGGCGGCGTTCCACAGGGTTCTCTGTTGGAAGGGGGTCGGGTAGCGCATGATTGGGAGAGTCTTGCGCGCTGTTATGAAGACTGCGGCGCGACTTACCAATTACAAAACATCCTGACTTTCCGACACGCCCGCCGCCTGCTTGGCGATCTTGTCCAGCACGCCGTTCACAAAGCGCCGGGAGTCGGTCGTGCCGAAGCGCTTGGCCAGCTCGATGGCCTCGTTGATCACCACCTTCGGCGGAGCCGCCTCGTGCAGGATTTCGTAAGTGCCCAGTCTCAAGATCGCGCGGTCCACGGGGTCGATCCGCTCGGGGGCGAAATTCTCAACCACGGCGGCGAGAGTCGCATCGATTTGCTCCTTTTTGCTGAGAATGAAATCCACCAGAGCGTCCGCTTTTTTTTGCAGCGCGAGGATGTCCGCTTTCGAGTCGCGAAGCCGTGCGAGATCCCCTTGTTCGGGAAATTTCTCCGGCTCCTCGACCATCCGCAGGCGGTCGGAAATCCGCTGCAAGCGGCGGATCGTCGCCGCCACCGCCTCCATCTGTCCGCGCAGGGCGGGGAAGTCTTCCATGCCTTCAAGAAACCGGCGGCGCGCGGCGGCGAGGTCGCGGTCGATTTTGAAAAGAACCTGCAGCGCGTCGCCGAAACTCTCCGCCACCGAGGCGTCATCGTCGTCTTTCGGCAGGCGTTCGAGCTTCGCAAACGAAGTGCTCCAGCCCGACTCCAACTCGGCGATCCGCTTGAGATCGGTTTTCAAACTCTCCGCCTGAGGCCATGCGGAGAGCAGCGTGCTCGCCAGCGACTGGCGCTCGACGAACTCGGCCAGACGTCCCTCCCGCCCGTGGGCGAGATGGTGGACCGTGCGGAACGTCGCGAGCTGGAGACTGCGGCGGTCCGATTCCGTGACAAATTCCCAGAACGGGCCGCGCAGTGCGGCGGGATCGGCGCCGCCTTCAAGATCCGCGCAGTAAAGAAACTGAACGACCGCCTCGCGGATGTGGCGACGGCTAGGCATTGCGATGCTTCGAATGGCTGGGGTTGCGGAACATGGAGCGGTCGAGTTCCTGGAAAATATCTATCATCGACGCCGCTGCCCGAGCCGCTTCCTTGCCGCGGTTGAGCTGCGCGCCGATGCAGCGTGCGTAGGCTTGCTTCTCGTCTTCCACCAGCAAAACCTCGTGAATCACCGGTCGCAGCGATTTGACGGCAAGCTGCTGGAGCGCGTCAGTCACCGACCTAGCGACCAAGTCGGCGTGTTCGGTCGCGCCGCGGATGATCAGGCCGAGCGCGATGATGCAGGCCGGAGGATCGCGGTCGAGCAGGGTGGCGACCATCACTGGGATTTCAAAAGCGCCGGGCACGCGGATCAAATCGACGCGGCCTTGCGGCACCAGCTCGGCGAGTTCTTCGATGGCGTTTTGGACCAGCGCGTCCGTGAATTGCTCGTTGTATTTCGACGCGACGATACAGACCCGGACTTTGGGTCCGATCATGCGGGGTTTGGGTGGCAACGCTGTCGACATGCGCGGGGTATGGCTGGCGGTGGCGGAAAAGTCAACCGACAGGGATTGAGTTTATCGATGAAGCGAATTTCGCTTGGCTGATAGGGTGGGGAAACGAAGGTTGGGACATGCTTTCATTCGACGAGGCGTTGGAACTTCTCTTGAAATGCCCGCCCTTGACGTCGGCCGAGCGCTGCCGTTTGGAGGATGCGACCGGACGGGTGCTGCGGGAAAACGTGGCTGCGGACCGCGCGGTCCCCGCGTTCGACCGGGTGATGATGGACGGCTACGCGCTGCGGTTCGCAGATTGGCAGGCGGGCCACCGTTCGTTCCGGGTGACCGGCTCCGTGCCGGCGGGGCGTGCGGCGGTCTCGCTCGCGGCGGAAATCGGCAGCTGCGTTGAAGTGATGACCGGCGCTCCCTGCCCGCCCGGAGCCGACTGCATCGTGCCGGTCGAGGAGGTGGTCGGCGGTGATCCGGGCTGCGTGAAATTTGCCGAATCCACCGCTCCGGTCGCTGGGAGTTTCATCCATAGGGCCGGCAGCGATGCCGCGGCGGGACAAATTTTATTGGAGTCCGGCGTCTTGCTCGGCTCGCGGGAAATCGGCGTCGCCGCTTCCTGCGGCGCGGCCTGGCTCGAAGTTTCACGCGTCCCGGAAATCGCGGTGATCGCGACCGGCGACGAGCTTGTCGGAGTGGACGAGTTTCCCGCTCCCCATCAGATCCGCCAGTCCAACGCCCACTCGCTCGCTGCCGCGCTGAAGCGCGGCGGCTATCCGCCGCGGCATGTCGGGGTGCTGAATGACGAGGTTTCCACCGCGCGGCCGGTCATCGAAAAACTTCTCGCCACCCACGACTGGCTGATCCTAACGGGGGCTGTCTCGAAGGGCGCGCGCGATTTCGTCCCCTCGCTCCTCGCGGACCTCGGCTGCCGCGAGATTTTCCACGGCGTGGCGCAACGTCCGGGGAAACCCGCCGGCTGCTGGATCGGTCCGGGCGGGCAGGTGATCATGGCGCTGCCGGGAAATCCGGTTTCGGCGCTGACCGGGCTGCACGCGTTCGTGTTTCCGGCGCTCGCCGCGGCATCCGGCCTGCCGCGCCGATCAGCCCGACGCGTGGTCATGGACGACCGCGCGTTGCAGCTTCCCGGCTTCACGCGCCATCTGCCAGTCACGCTCCGCGCTGATGGCCGGGCCGAACCCGCGGCAACGGGCAACAGCGGCGATTTCATCGGCTTGCTCAACAGTGACGGATTCGTCACCCTGCCTCCGCGCGGCGAGGCGCACGCCATTTCCGCCGCCTTCCCATTCACCCCATGGCTATGAATTCTAACGATCAAAATTTCACCCACGTCCGCGAGGGCCAGCCGACGATGGTGGACATCACCGGGAAATCCGCGAACCGCCGCACCGCCGTCGCCGAGGCGCGCATGGAGCTGAGCGCGGAGATCATCGCGAGGTTTCAAAACAACGACTTGCAAGGGCCGAAAGGACCGGTGTTCCAGACCGCCATCATCGCCGGCACGATGGCGGTGAAGAAAACCAGCGAGCTGATCCCGTTTTGCCATCCGCTGCCGGTCGAGAACTGTGAGTTTAAAATCATTCCTAACGAGACCGGAGTCGCCATCCGCTGCGAGGTTTCCACCACGGGTAAAACCGGCGTCGAGATGGAAGCCATGACGGGAGCCAGCGTCGCGGCGCTCACCGTTTACGACATGTGCAAGGCGATGAACAAAGCGATCCGCATCCACGATCTGCGGCTCATTTCCAAAACCGGCGGCAAGTCCGGAGACTTCCACGCATGACCTCAGAACCAAAACTCCGCGGTCTCGTATTGGCCGGCGGCCGCAGCTCGCGGATGGGCCGGAACAAAGCCGCGCTGGTCCATCCGGACGGCCGGACTTTGCTGCGGCGCTGCCATGATCTTTTGCGCGAGGCCGGCTGCGAGACGATCGCCATTTCCCTCCGCCACGATCAGGAAATCCCCGCCGGTCTGAACGGCGCGGAAATCGTCCGCGATCCCGAAGGCGCCAGTCTCGGGCCGATCGCCGGGATCGTCGCCGGCATGCGCCTGGACCCGGCCGCCGACTGGCTCGTGCTTGCCTGCGACCTGCCGCGGTTGGATGCGGCGACGCTCGTTCATCTCATCGGTTCGAAACAAGCGGACGAGAAATTCCTCGCCTATCGCAGCGAGTTCGACGGGCTACCAGAGCCGCTGTGCACGCTTTATTCGCAAGCGGCGCTGCCCGTGCTCGTGCAGGCCCAAGCCGATGATTTCCGCTGCCCGCGAAAGATCCTGATCCGCAACGATTGCCGCTTGCTAGAGCCGGTGACGCCGCGCGCGCTCGACAACGCCAACACGCCCGAAGACTGGGCCACCGCCAAAACCCCATGACCGTCACCGTCTGTTACTACGGCCTGCTCGCCGAGCGTCGCGGGTTCGCGGAGGAGCGAGTCACCAGTGCGGCGACCACGCCGGCCGCGCTTTACGCCGAGCT
>CAMCUY010000064.1 GCA_945879075.1 Akkermansia muciniphila
AGCGAATGCTTATTCTCTTGCCCGGCTATCGATCAAAATCGTGACGGGGCCGTCGTTGATGAGCGCGACTTTCATGTCCGCGCCGAAGATCCCGCGGCCGACGGGCTTGGCGGTTTCGCGTTCCAAGGCGGCGCAAAATTGTTCGTAAAGCGGTTTGGAAACCGTGGGGGCGGCGGATTTCAGGAACGACGGGCGGTTGCCCTTTTTCGTCGAAGCATGGAGCGTGAACTGGCTGACGACGATGATTTCTCCGCCCGCTTCGGTCACGGATTGGTTCATCTTGCCCTCCGGATCGGAAAAAATCCGCAGTTTCGCGACCTTGCCGCTGAGCCAGATGACATCCTCTGTCGTGTCGGCCTCCTCGATGCCGAGAAGGACGAGCAGCCCGCCGCCGATTCGGGAAACAATCCGGCCTTCGACTTCCACCGAGGCTTCGGACACCCGCTGGATCACCGCCCGCATGGTTGTTCTTTGGTAGGATTCATCGTCATCACAAGGTGGAGCTTCATGATGGAGAAATAATCATGACGGGCCGGGGCGTAAATAATTCTTCTAAAAATCGCCATTTGGGGTGTCATAGTCGCGTCATGAAAACTTTGGCATGGATCTGTCTTGTCGCATTTTTCACCCTCCTCAAGCTATTGGCTCAGGACCCGGATGCCCTACGCAAGGAGCGCGACAAACTCGCGGAACGTGGGATGTGGCGGGAGGCTTTGGATTTATACCGGGAAAAGCTCATGCCGATCTCTGACGAGAAATCCGATCTGGACCTGAGCATGGCCGTCGGATTGATCAGGGGACAAAACGTTTGGGGCGAGCTTGACGAACTCGTCGAGCGCGCGATTTCAACTCACCCGGACAACGCCATGCTGCTGGTACAGGCGGCGGCCTCCTATCAGTCCGCATCGCATTCCGGTCGGCTGGTCGCCGGGGAGTTCGAACGCGGCGGTGAGCGGTTTTACGGGAGGCGGTCGATGGGGCCGGATGAGGTTCCGGAGGCATCCGCCGGTGCATGGGTGGACGCGAGTTATCGCGACCGGGTCCGCTCGCTCCAGCTTTTCCGCGAGGCCGTCGGTAAATCCAAAAACGACGCCGAGCGCTATCGGGCGTGGGAGGTTTTTTCGATGATTCAACGCGGAGAGGCTTGGAAACTCCAGACTCTCACGCCTATCGGAACCCTCCCCGAATGGGGCGAGCCGGGACCGCAAGGCGGCACCGAAGGCGCACCGTGGGGGAAGGACGGACCGGTGCTCTACAAGGCTCCCGCATCCTGGGAGGCCGCGAAAAACGACGGCGAGCGCTGGCGTTTCGCCCTTGCGGAAAAGATCCGGCTCAAGCCTGAAACGACGGCGAGCGTCACGCTCGATCTCGCGGATTTCGCGAATTCCCAATTCGGCACGGAAACCCTCTCGTTCTTCGGTTGGTGGCGTCAGCATGATCCGGACAGCGCGAAGGGGGTTCTCGAAATGGACACGCTGGCCGAGGACGAATGTCTCGCGAAAACCTCCGATGGCGTCCGCCGTTTCAAACTGCCTGCCAGCCATCATTTCATCGCGCTCTATCGCTCGATCATGAACGAAAACGAGCAGGCCGGAGACCGACTCGTTCAAGTTTTCCTCAATCGCCGCCAATACGACAAGGCCCGCGAAGTGCTGGAGCAAACCATCGCCAAGCACGGCCCCGGCACCAACGGCTCGCGCAAGGAGCTCCTCAAACAAATCACCGGCAACTGGGGGCGCTTCGAGCCCTCCGAGACCGTGCCCGCCGGAGTGAAACCGAAGCTGCCGCTGGTGTTCCGCAACGCCTCCGCCATCCAGCTAACCGCCGCGCCCGTGGACATGGAGGCGGTGCTCAAGGACACGCTCGACTATCTGAAAAGCAACCCGCGCGAGCTGGACTGGCAGCGCCTCAATCCCTCACAGATCGCCAGCCGTCTCATTCAGGAAAACCAGTCGAAGTTCATCGGCAAAACCGCCGCGAGCTGGGACACGAAACTCACTCCGCGCGATAAACACCGCGACACCCGCGCCGATCTGGAGGTCCCGCTCGACAAGGCCGGCGCGTGGTGGATCAGCGGAAAAATGGACGGTGGTAACGAGTTCCACACGCTCGTCTGGATCGTGGATTCCGTGCTGGTGCAGAATGACGTGGGCGGCAAGAAGCAGTGGTGGGTCGCCGATGCCGCGGGCGGCGCGCCGGTGGCGGGCGCGGACATCGAGTTTTTCGGCTACCGGACCATCCACCTCGAACGGAAAAATCCTCTCGCCCGGCGGTTGGACGTTCGCACTGCCGGCTTCAATCGCACGACCGATGACGATGGCAAAACCCTACTCAAGCCCGGTGACTATGATAGTGAGCTCCAGTGGCTCGCCATCGCCCGCAAGGAAGGACGGGCCACCGCGTTTTTCGGGTTCCAGCCCTATCATATCGATGTGCCCCAGCTTGAAAACGGCAACCGCGATCTCAGTTACGGCATCTCAGATCGTCCGCTTTACAAACCCGGCGACACGGCGCACCTGAAGTTCTATTTCCGCAACGTCGGTTACTTCGAGCCGAACGAAGACGCCTACGCGAACCAATCCGGCACGCTCATCCTCTCCAACGGTCGTGGCGAGGAAGTGCTGAAGCTCCAGAACCTCAAGACTGACGCGCTCGGCGCGGTGGAGAGCGAAGTCATCATTCCCAGGGACGCGGTGCTCGGGAACTGGAGCGCAGTTTTCCGGATCGGCGAGCGGATTTCCTCTTTCGTTAGCCTGCGCGTGGAGGAATACCGCAAGCCGGAATACGAAGTGAAAGTCGAGGCCCCGGATGCGCCGGTGAAACTCGGTGACAAATTCACGGCGACCGTCAAAGCAACCTATTTCCACGGCTCGCCGGTGCGCAATGCCAACGTGGAAATCATCGTGAAACGCGGCTCGATCGGCGAGCGCTGGTTCCCAGTCTGGCGCTGGGATTGGCTGTATGGCCCCGGCGCCTGGTGGAACGGCAGTGAGGCTTCCTGGCATCCGACATGGAAAAAATGGGGCGGCATCCCGCCGCATCCGCCGTGGTGGCAGGAGAACCGCTGGACGCCGGATGAGTTAGTGATCAAGCGCAATGTGCCCATCGGTCCCGATGGCACCGCGAAGATCGAAATCGACACCGCGCCGGCCAAGCTGGTGCAGGGAGACATGGATGCGAAATACACCATCGAGGCCCGCGTGGTGGATGCGTCGCGGCGCGAGGACCGCGGCACCGGTTCGGTGATCGCCGCGCGCAAGCCGTTCGAGGTCGTGGTGTGGACGGACCGCGGTCACACCCGTGCCGGGGAGCAGGTGGAGGCGACGATTTCCGCCGCAACTCTGGCAGGAAAGCCGGTCGTCGGCGCGAAGGGCAAGCTCGTTATTCTAAAACTCACCAGCGGCGAAAACGGCCGGATCGAGGAGAAGGAAATTCAGTCGTTTCCGGTAGAGACCGACGCGCAAGGTGAAGTGAAACAACGCTTCGCCGCGCCCGCCACCGGGCAATACCGCCTGGCTGCCAGCTTCTCCATCAAGGACGGCGATCCGGTGGAAGGCGCGACGATTCTCAACGTCCACGGCCCCGGCCGCGCCGACCCTGCGGACTGGCATTTCGGCCCGCTGGAAATCATCGCCGACAAGCCGTCCCACGCTCCCGGCGAGACGGCGAAACTCCGCGTGAACAGCGACAAGGACAACGCCAACGTCTGGCTCTTCCTCCACATCGCAGGCTCCGCCGGACGCGAGGCCCGCCGCATCCAGCTCGATGGCAAGAGCCTCGAAGTCGATGTTCCGCTTGATCTGCGCGACATGCCGAACATGTTCATCGAGGGCGTCAGCGTTCATGGTGCGAAGATCCACACCGCGGTCCGGCAGATCCTGCTTCCGCCGATTAGCAAGGTTGTCGAAGTCACGCTCGAACCCGCCAAGAGCCGGGTGAAACCGCGCGAAACTTCCGCCCTGCGTGTCACCTTGCGCGATGCCGAGGGCAAGCCGGTCACCGGCACCGCCGTGCTGACGGTGTATGACAAATCGCTCGAAGCGATCACCGGCGGCTCTAACGTCGGGAAGATCCACGAGAATTTCTGGACGTGGAAGAACAGCTATTACCCGTCACAGAGTGCCGATTCGATTCCCCATTCACCGGGAAATCTGCTGCGTCCGAAAACCGTCGGGATGCAGTCGCTCGGTCGTTTTGGCGACGAGGGACGCTATGCGGCGAAGGGCATGGGAGGCGGTGGTTTCGGCGCGAGGTCCAAGATGATGGAGAGTGATCCATTTAGCGATTCTTCTGGTGTTGCTCCAATGATGGCGATGGCCGCGTCCGCAGCTCCGGAACAAAAAATGGATCGAGAATCCCCACCCGCCGCCAATCCCATCCTCGTCCGCAAGGACTTCGCCGACCTCTTGAAATGGTCCGGCGCGATCCAGACCGACGCCGAGGGTCGCGCCGAGATTCCGCTGGAATTCCCGGACAATCTGACCACTTGGAAAGCCCGAGTCTGGGTGCTTGGCAAAGGCACCCAGGTCGGTGAGGGCAGCGCGGAAATCATCACTTCCAAGGAATTGCTGGTCCGCCTGCAGGCTCCACGTTTCCTGGTGGAACGCGACGAGTCGGTCTTCAGCGCGGTCGTCCAGAACGATCACGACGCGCCGAAGACGGTGAAGGTTTCCCTCGAGCTGGATGGCAAGAACCTCGAAGCCATCGACGGCGCGCCGCGGACCGTGGAAATCGCCGCGCGCTCGGAAGCACGCGTCGATTGGCGGGTCAAAGCGCTGCGCGAAGGTGAGGCGACCTTCCGCATGCGTGCGGATTCCGGCGACGATGGCGATGCCGTCGAGCGCAAGCTGCCAGTGCTGGTCCATGGCATGTCGCGCCAGGACGCGTGGAGCCGCGCGGTCGAACCGGGGGCGGATTCCGCCACGATCCAGATCGAGGTGCCGGAGCAACGGCGGCCGGCTCAATCGAAGCTCACCGTGCGGTTTTCACCGACCATCGCCGGCGCGGTGGTCGATGCGATTCCCTATCTGGCGGGCTATCCGCACGGCTGCACCGAGCAGACGCTGAACCGTTTCGTACCCGCTGTGATCGCCCAACAGATGCTGCGCGATCTCAAGATCAACCTCGCGGAGGTGAAGGCGAAGCGCACCAACCTCAATCCGCAGGAACTCGGCAATGCCGCCGACCGCACGGCGCAGTGGAAGCAATGGCAGACGAACCCGGTCTTCGACGAAGTGGAGATGGAGAAGATGGTCGCGAAGGGCATTGAGAAACTCATGTCCATGCAGAATGCCGACGGTGGCTGGGGTTGGTTTTCCGGCTACGGGGAACATTCCTATCCACACACCACTGCGGTGGTGGTTCATGGATTGTTAGTGGCGAAGACCAACGGCGCGAAGATTCCTGATGCCATGTTGAATTCCGGCATCGCCTGGCTGATGGCCTACGAGCGGAAACAGGTCGCGGCGCTGCAATTGCATGTCGAGCGCGAGGCTTTGCGCAAGGAAGGCAAGAAGATCAAGGACTCGAACAAATACGAGAAATCCACGTGCGACGCGATGGACGCGTTCGTCCGGCTCGTTCTCGGCGAGGCCAAGCGCGACTCGGAGCCGATGCTGGCTTTCCTCTATCGGGACCGCGTCGGCCTGCCGGTTTACGCCAAGTGCCTGCTCGGACTCGAACATCACCGCAAGGGCGACGAGGCGCGGCGAGATGAAGTGATGAAGATGATTTCCCAATACCTCAAGCGGGACGCGGAAAACCAGACGGCTTACCTCGACCTCCAGAACACGAATTACTGGTGGAATTGGTATGGCAGCGAGGTCGAGGCGCACGCATGGTATCTCAAGCTGCTCGCCGCCGTGAAGCCGCAGGACGCGGATACGCGCGGCTTGGTGAAGTATCTGGTGAACAACCGCAAGCACGCGACTTACTGGGAATCCACCCGCGACACGGCGTTCGCGATCGAGGCTATCGCCAGTTATTTCAAAGCCAGCGGCGAGGATGCGCCGGAGATGGAAGTTGATGTGCTGCTCGACGGGAAATCGCTGCGCAAAGTTTCCATCACTCGTGAGAATCTCTTCACCTTCGATGGCACGGTCACGCTAACGGGTGACGCCGTGACCACCGGCAAGCACGACATCGAACTGCGGAAGACCGGCAGGGGGACTCTCTACGCGAATGCCTATCTGGAAGTCTTCACGCTTGAAGACAAGCTCCGCGCCGCCGGACTGGAAGTGAAGGTGCAGCGGCGGATTTCCAAGCTCATCGCCTTGGAAAAGGAAACCGAGGTGCCGGACTCTACTGGATTGGTCGCGAAGCAACAGGTCGAGCGATTCCGCCGCGAGCTGCTGGCGGACGGGGCCAAGCTCGCATCCGGCGACCGCGTGGAAGTGGAGCTGATCCTCGAAAGCAAGAACGACTACGAATACCTGGTTTTCTCCGATGCGAAGGCTGCGGGACTCGAAGCGCTCGACGCGCTGAGCGGCTACGTCGGCGGTGGTGACGGATTCAGCGCCTACATGGAGCCGCGCGACCGGACGGTGGACTTCTTCATCCGCGCCCTGCCGCGCGGAACGCATACGCTGCGCTATCAACTCCGCGCCGAGGCTCCGGGGATTTACAAAGCCCTGCCCGCGAACGCGGAGGCGATGTATGCGCCCGAGCTGAGAGGAAACTCGGAGGATCTGAAACTGGAGATTTCGGAATAGGTGGAAACCCGTCTGAAACAGACAGGGCACATTGTTAATTACGGCCGCCCCTGCGACCGCCGCCCCACATCCCGCGGCCTTCCAAGATGTTTTTCTTGGCATCGTCCGACAGCGTGGTCGAAGCCTCCACATACGCCTTGGCCCCCTCGGGATCTTCACGCATCCAGCGCATCGCCGCGATTCCAACAGAGCGGTTGCGATCGCCCTCGTCGGTGATGGTTTCCGCCACCTTGATCAAATCGGCAGGCGCCCCGGTGTTATTACTCCAGACGTAAGATTGCGCGGCGCTGTCACGGACCGGACCGGGTTGGTAGGAATTAACGAACGCCAGCGCGGCAATTGGATTCTTGCCGATCATGGCCGGCATCAACTGCCGCATTGCGTCGCGCTGGGCTTGTTCGCTGTCTTGTTCCTTGAGGAAATCCGCCGCCGCCTGCGGGTCGTTCCGCGCGAGATCCTCCACCACGTCGGAGATCAAGCGGTCTTTGGCATCGCCCGCTTCCATCGACGCCACCTGCTTGGCCGCTGCGGCCGGATCTTTGTTAGAAAGCCCGCCAATCGCAGAGGCGAGCGCCGCGGCTTGCTCGTCGGCCGGCAAGCCGCGAATCCAGGTTTGGGCTTCACCGAAATCAAGAGCGCCATACTGGGTGGCCACCGAAGCATAGGCTCCAGCCCTGTCAGCGGGATCCATTTTTCCGAGCATCTCCGCCGCCTTGCGGGGATCAGTTTTGGCGACTTCCCCGACCACGGCGGACATTGCGGCGGCCTTGCCGGTGGTGAGGGAATCCGCCCAGGCCAGCGCGGCGGCAGGATCCTGACGCGCCCACTCGCTGGCGATGATCGACGAAGCGCCCTGCCCACCCATCGGTCCGCGGCCACCGCCCATCATGTCCATCATGGCGAACTCGCGCGGATTTGCGGCAAAGTATTTGGCGGCGTTGACCGGGTCCACGCTGGCCCAGCTTTGGAGAATCGTCGGACGGACAAAGCCGCCCGCCATGCCCATGGTGCTGGAAAACGCCATCGCCGCCGTGGGATCGACTTCCGCCCACCGGCCGAATAACAGGAACGAGGCCAACATCCGCTCGTTCATCGGAAGACTTTCGAGTTTACCCGCCTCTTCCGCGAGTTGCTCCGGAGTGAGGCCGGCATAAAAATCCAGAAGCGCCTGGGTGCGGTTCGAATTGCCGGGCATCCGGGCGATTTGGCCAACGCTACTGCCGGAATGGCTTCTCCTGGCATTCTCACCCGCAGAGGAACCGGCCGCGCGAGTGGACGAGCGCGTCCGCTGCGCCGAATTCTCAATAGCCGCAGAATCCCCGCCCGAGGCCGAAATTTTTCCGGAAATATAACCGCCGGCAGTCCCCACCACCAACACCGCAACAGGAACAGCCCAGGATTTATTGATCATGTGGCATTTAAACCTCCCGACTGCCGCGACGGTTGCGCACTTTCTTCAAAAGCCACCAAGCCCTAAAATTAGTCAATAAAGCTGAAATATTTCGCTGGATGCGGGAAATGATTTCGGTTAAGGGACTTGCAACTGTTTCACCCTCTCAACATATGGCAGCACACGGCGAACACACCCACCACATCAAGATCCGCTCGACCCAAATGGAAATGTCGTCCGCAGGCAGCTCCAGCCGCGACGAGGATTACGACCGCAAACTCAAGGACGCGCAGGACGAACTCGACCGCATCCAGCTCCAGCGCGAGGAACTCGAGCGCAAGAAAAGCGAGCTTGAGGAGCTCACCAGCCGCAAGCGCGGCTTCCTTTCCCAGCAAGTCGAACTCACCGAAAGGCTCACTTCCTCGCTCACTCTAATCGACCGCGAGTTGTTTGAAATGCGCCAGGAGGCGGAGGACCTGGAACAGTGCCGGGTCTGCTTCGCCGCGCACCTCGACAAGATCCAGAAATTCAATCCCGAGAGCTGGAGCCGCGACCAACTTTCCGAGAAGCTGGAAAAAGCCTCGATGACCATCGACATCGCGGCGGATGAATACGACCAGGCCGCAGCGCATTTCGAAGGCAGCCGCAGCGGCGCGATTTTCGGCCGGACCTCGACGAAGCGCGGCCGCGCCGCCGGAGGCCGCCGCGCGGGCAGCTCGGAGTTCGTGATGAACCTGCGCAACGGATTTGCTTTCAACCTTCCGCTTGTCGTCCTCGGCGGACTGGCGCTTCTCGTTTACCTCGCCAAATAATCCAAGCCACTCCGCACGCCATGAGCCGCAGCACCCTTCTCAAAGAAGATTTGGAACTGAGCCAACTCCGCGAGGCGGAACAACGGCTTCTCCTCCTCCAGAAGGAGTGCGCGGAAATCCCCAGGAAGCTGGCCCAGGAGCAAAAAGACCGGGAGTGCACCATGCCGCCGCTCGCCGAAATCGAGGACCGCATTCGGATGAAGGCCCACAGCGATATCGTCTCCCGCGGAGCAGCCACCAACATGCTGCGCGACCAAAGCCGCAGCCTGGTGCTCCTCTTACTTCTCCTGACAGCCACCGGCACCTTGATCTGGTGGGGCATCAGGCTGATGCAAGGCTGAGCGTCATCACGCCCCGTTCATTTCGAAATTCACGAGCTTGCGCTGCGCGGCATCCGGGACAAGATGCGGCATGTTGAAAATCCCCGTATCCGCCGCCGCGATCTCGTCAGCCTGCCTTCTATCGGTTTCCGCCCAGCCGGCCGTCCCCGGATTCGACGCCGCGCGCGCCACCTTCGCCCATGACGGGGAAATGGACTTCGACGACGGTCCGGGAAGCCTGTCAGTTTCGCGCTTCGAGCTCCGCTCCGTGCTTTCCAAGCCGATCTCGCCGGCGGACGGACTCACGATCCTGCCGTTTTTCGAATACGAAGCGACGGCTCTCGACTTCAGCGACACGCCCGCCGCCTTCCCCATCGGCGACGAGGATCTGCATTCCCTCAATCTCAGCGCCTTCGCCATCTCGATGCGGGATGGCTCGCCCTGGATCTGCGGCGGCTGGGCGCGGGCCGAGCTCGCCACGGATTTCCAAGACCTCGGGGAGGATGATTTCACCTTCGATCTCGGTGGCGGCGCCGGCTACCGCTTCAATGAGAAATTCACCCTCGGCTTCGGTGCCGTAGTCCTTAATCTCAACGGCCACACCCGTTTCTATCCGGGCATCGGCTTTGACTGGATGGTCAACGACCAGCTCCGCGTCGGACTCTACAGCCCGACGTTCGTCGCCGCTTTTTCCTTCGATGAAAACTGGCTCTTCAGCCTGCGTGGCGATTCCAGCGGCGGCATCTGGAACATCGACGACGCGGGCGGCCAATCCCACTCCATCGACCACTCGTCCTACCGTCTCGGCGTCTATGCGAGCCGCCGCCTGTCAGGAAATTTCTGGCTCACCGCCGGGGCGGGCGCCACGGTCGGCAACGACATCCGCCTGACCGAGCCTGACGGCGACCGGCTTTTCAAACAAGACATGGATACCGGGCTGTTCGCCCTGATCGCCCTGCGAATGAAGACGTGGTGACCGGCTCAGGCCTTCGCCTTCAAGCGCGCTTCCAGCTCCACCCACTGCGCCCGGCCGACGATATAACCGATGCAGCCCTCCTTGCCGCAGAGGCAGGCATGGTCTTCATAACAGTCCACGTCGAAGCCATAGTCGAAGGTCAGCTCCTCGCCCGTGTTGATGTCACAGAGCGAGTGGATGAAGATTTTCCGCCCCACGATCCACGCCTCGCAGTTCGGCGCGCAGGAATGGTTGATCAGCCGCGCCGTGTTCCATGGCACGTTGCCGTCGAGGTCGTAATTTTTCGAAAGCGTGAAAATATAAACCGCAGCATCCCCCGTTTCGAGGGATTTGGCGTGCTGAGAATTCCCGCGCCTCTCGCTTTCCTCCTTGTCGATCAACTCGCCGACATACTCGATGATCTTCGTTTCCTTCGGGATGAACGTCGTCGCGTAAACGCCGCGGCCGTGGATTTCCGAGCCGCGAACCTCGCAGTATTTGCTCTGTCCCCGGTTCCACATAGCCACGAGCTTGCGGTTCAATACCTTCTCCTCCGAAACAACCTTCTTCTTTGATGCCATGGCCGTGATACTAACGAGATTCGCGTTTTTCCAAAGGTGGAAGTTGGAGATCCTGCGGCAAGGTGCCGAACAAACCGCGCAGGTCATTCACCGTCAGCCCGGAGCCGTCGATGAAAGTCCAGTCGTTGCGGCCCTTGTCCGAGATCGCAATTTGAAAGCCGATGCTGTCGATCACCAGCGGTTTCGTCTCCCCCTTGCGGATGATCCGGAACTTCGTCGCCGTCGGCACCAACACCAGCCACTTGGTGAAAATCAGGCTTTCGACCTCCACCCCGTTGACCATCTCCACCTTCTTGCCGGGCCCGACCTCGTATGACCGCGGCTGGCCCTGGGGCTTGAAGGAAATCATGCTGATCCCCTGCTGCACCATCTGGCGGGCCACCCCGGCGAGTTGCTCTTCGAGTTTTTTCATGCCACCCATTCGGTTAGCGGTGCGCTCCTTCCACAGCGGGTTCATGCGCTCCACCGCCACCTGATAGCGGCCCATCACCACCTCGTCGCCCAGGCTCGCGACCGCGGCCACGGCCGAAGCCACCACATCCGCCGGCGCGGCCGGGACGGGCGCGGGAGCAATTTCCTCCTTTGCAATCTTCGGCAACGGAGCCAGCGGCGGCGGGCCGCCCTGCGCGGACACAGGGCCGGCGGCCAGCGCCACGACCACCAAAGAAGGAACGAAAAACATCAATTTCACGCCGCATGGATGGCCGCTGTCCCGCCTCCCGTCAAGCTTGGCTGAATTCCGCTTGGATTTCCCGGCGGCTTTGCGTAATGCTCCCGCCCCCATGGCGAAACAGGCACTCGGAAAAGGACTCGGAGCACTCATTAAAAAAAGTGTCGCTCCATCGATAACCGACGCCTTGATCGCGCCGGACGACTTCAAACGCGTCCGCGACGTGCCTCTCGACCACATCGTCCCCAGCCCGCTGCAGCCTCGCCATCAGTTCGTCGAATCGCCCCTCGACGACCTGATGGAATCGATCCGCCAGCACGGCATCATCCAGCCGCTCATCGTTCGGATGGTCGAAGGGAAATTCGAACTCATCGCCGGCGAACGCCGCTGGCGGGCCTCGAAAAAACTCGGTCTAACCACCGTGCCCGTCATCGAGCGCGAGGCTTCCGACCGCGACGTGCTGGAAATGGCGCTCATCGAGAACCTCCAGCGCGAGGACCTCAACCCGATGGAAGAAGCCGCCGGCTACGTCCGCCTCGCCGAGGAATTCACTCTCAAGCAGGATGAAATCGCCTCTCGCGTCGGCAAGTCCCGCGCCAGCGTCGCCAACGCCATGCGCCTGCTCGGCTTACACCTCGACGTGCAAATGCTCGTCGCCCAGGCCCGCCTCACCGTCGGCCACGCCAAGGCGATTCTCGCCATCAAGGACCACGATACCCAGCTGCTCGCCGCCGACCAGATCATCCGCCGCCAGCTCACCGTCCGCGCCACCGAAAAACTCGCCCAATCCTACCTCAACGGCGATTCCCACGAGCCCGGCGAGGCGAGAAAAGGCCCGGTCACCCGCGAGGTGGACGTCCACGTCCGCGCCATCACCAACCGCCTCCGCGAGCACCTCGCCACCCACGTCGCCATCCAGCATTCCTCGAAAAAAGGTAAAATTGAAATCGAGTATTACGGCGACGACGACCTGCAGCGCCTCATCGAGTTGCTCGGCCTGCCGGGCGGCGATTGATTTCCCGCGTCACTCGCACTTACCCCCGGCATCTCCTCTTCTTTTCCTCCATATGAAGGCCCCCTAACCGGAGGCGGCCTTCGCTTGTGCTACCAGCCGCCCCCGGCGCTTTTCCTATTGGACCGATGCGCGTTTCCGGCACGGCATGGCCGCTCATTTTCCCCTGCATCGCGGCGCGGGCGGCAGCCATTACGTTTTCCAGCGAGCAGACTTGCAGGTGAGGTTCCGGAAAGTGCGGGCCACGGATTCAAAGGTCGCGGAATTCCTCTTCAATGAGGCCTGCCTGCTTCAGGATGGAGCGAAAAGTTCCCATAGGCACGTCACCAGTGTGCATCGGCAGATAGGTCTGCCGCCCGTCTTCGTGTCGCAGAACCAGGTGAGAACCGCTCTGTCGGCTTTCCTCAAAACCGGCACGCTTCAGCTTGCGCAGCACTTCTTTCGCCTTGTCGGCATTTCAGGCAACTTCCACGGTTGCGAGGATCGCCTCGGAGACGTCGGTCACCGGTTCGCCATTGAAGCGTTTTTCCTCGTTCCACAAGGCTACCAGATCGCGCGCAGAGTCCAGCGCACCTTCCATGCCGTGGCCGTTCGTGGTGAGGCCGAGCGAGGGAACGTGGGCGTAGAAATAACCGGGCAATCCTTCCTCCTCAGGAACGCGTTCGAGCATGACTGGATAGCGCATGGGGGAATTTGGCTCAAGATGGATGATTTGTCGAGGATGGGCTTGGTGGTTGGAAACCACCGCCACAGCTCTTGAGCCAGCCGCCCACCATCCGGCCGCATTCGTTGAGCTGGAGGGCGCTGAATTCGAATTGCTTCGGAGCCAGCAATTTCCGGTCACTCGCCATGCGGACGACCCAGCGGGGGCTTTCATTTCTCAGAAAAAGTTCCGTCCGCCTGCGGCGGAAGGGGAGCACACGCGCCCTCGCG
>CAMCUY010000065.1 GCA_945879075.1 Akkermansia muciniphila
AACTGAGGGAAGCGACTTTACCCGCCCTGCAGCGCTATTGGGATGACGCTGCAGCAGTGTTGCGGTTGGTAGGTCGAAGCTGGCTGCTTAATCAAGTAAACGCTTCGAACAAAACAGTGGAGTCATATTAATTTAGAGAATTGGTATAACTCCGCTTTCGATGGTGGAAATCCGGAGAATACTGACGGTGTTGGTTGTGTGTTTAAAAAGTTTGTCCGAGATCCGCGAGTGAGGGTCGCGGTAGGACAAAAAAAGGAACGCCGTCTTTCCGGGGGGGGAGGGCGGCGTTCTGTTTTTCAAATGAAGCGCAAACTCACCAGTCCATGTTCTCGCCGCGCGAGTCGATATGGGTGAAATTCCAATACCCGCCGACACCGCCCCTGAACAGACCGCGGTTCCGGAGATTCCGCGCCGCGGCGGCGACTCGGGAGGCGCGCCCCGGGAATTTCACGTCCACGGCGACGTTCGCCTGGTGCCACGAGCCGGACTTCGCCCCTTCGCAATGCGCGTTGTAAGCCGGGCAGCGGTAGGCGGAAATGATTTCCACCTCGCTGACATTCATTTCGAGAGCGACCCGGTCGGCGACGCGCAGCGTGTATCCCATGCGTGTCCACCAGGTTTTCGGCGGCAAGGTGTTCCAGATCGAGCCGCGCGACTTTGCGTGAGCCTCGATCACCTGCTGCGGCGAGATGCTCTTCAGTTTCAGATTGGTGAGGTAGCGGCTGTATTCCGGGAGCGAGGAGCCCTGCTTGCGCACCCATTCCTCAGGCACTCCGGACAAGTCGAGCCGCGGGCTTTCCGGGCGGATGCCCTGGCGGGCTTGAGTCTGGACGGTCACTTTCGGCGCGGAACCACTGTGGGAAGTGGCGGCGCTGGCCGAAGCGGAAGAGACGAGCAATCCGAGGCCGGCAAGTCCGAGGCCACCGATGACGCG
The DNA here is from genome assembly GCA_945879075.1 of Akkermansia muciniphila. GTDB lineage: Bacteria > Verrucomicrobiota > Verrucomicrobiia > Verrucomicrobiales > Akkermansiaceae > Luteolibacter > Luteolibacter muciniphilus_C. The sequence goes on from CAMCUY010000065.1 coordinate 935, forward strand.
GCGGCGGTCGATCGAATGGGCTTCAAAAGGAGTTGGGAGCGTTTCAGGGAAAATCATGAGAAATCAAGGGAAGGGAGCGGGCTGAGGACAGCGGATTGTGTGCCGAAACACGACTTTTCCGCTGCGGAAAGCTGCCGAATTCCTGTGGAACCAAACAGGCGGAGCCGCTGCGACAAGCAAAAAAGACCCGGCAGCACCTAATTTCCCGCATCCGGCTGTCTTGGTTTCCGGCTGAAAACCGCCACGATCAGCCCCGTCGCCGCCAGTCCGAGGATGCCCCAGTCGCCAATCACCGCAAACAGCGAAAAGCTCGGACGAAGCGGGATTTTCAACTCGGTGAGCAGCGAGCCGCGGGTGAAATGGCTGCCTTTCGCATCGACCAGCACCTGCGGCGCGCCCGTGTCCGGGTGGGCGGTCGAGCCGGAGGAATCAAGCGCCGCACTGACGCCGCTGTTCGCGCAACGCAGCATCGGCCGCCGCAACTCAATGGCGCGGAAGCGCGCGTTGGCGAAATGCTGGGCCGCCGCCGGAGACTCTTTGAACCAACCGTCGTTGGTCGCGTTGATGATCACCTGCGGCCCCGGCCTCGCGAATTTCCGCACCAACCGGCCCACGGTGTCCTCGAAGCAGACCGTCGGGATTGCGCCGATGACTGTCCCGCCTGCGGAAATCGGCAGCGGCTCGACCGATTCGCCCGGCGTGAACGAGCCGCCGAACTCGACGCCGGCCTGCTGCTCGTAGATTTTTTTCAGCAGCGGGATCGAGTCCACGAACGGAATCGTTTCGCCGAAAATCACCAGATGCCGTTTGCGGTAGGTCTGGAGTTTGTTCTCCGGCGACATCACCGCGATGCAATTGTAGGCGCGCCCTTTCGTTTTCATCACCAGCTCGTCGCCGGATTTCTCCGCCTCCAACTCGTTGACGCCGTAGATGAGCGAAAACGGACCTGCCGTGCGGACCTGCGAAATCGTGTCGAGATTGATCTGCCAGGTCCCCCACTCGCCCTCGTTCGTGCGGAGAATCCGACCTGTCAGCGCGCTTTCCGGCCACATCACCCAGTCCGGCCACTTGGGGGAAATTTCGCCTTGCGGCGACTTCATCGCATCGAGCGCCTTCAAGGTTTCGTCCTCATAAGCCTGGTGAACTTGCAGGTCGGTCCACAACACCCGCGCCGCGTCCTGCGGGATATTGATCTGCACCAACATCGTCTTCAGCCGCAGCGATTCCGCACGCTCCTCGTTGGCGATCCGCGCCTTGCCGTAGCCATACATGGAAATCACCAGCACCGCCGCGACCGCCAAATCCCAGCGCATCCCGCGCTGCCGCCGCCGCAGCTGCCCGCCCGCTTGCGCCAGGACCGATTGGCAAAACACCAGCACCAGCGAAAGCCCGGCCACGCCCAGCAAATCGGCCGCCTGCGCCATCACCCGCGCCTCATGAAACGCCACCCCCAGCCCGTTCCAGCCGAACCCCGTGAACAACCAACCCCGCAGCCATTCGAGTCCCGCCCACACCGTCCCGAGACAGAACGCCACCCGCAAGCTCGCCCAAGCACGGTCCGCCCTCCCAAGCTTCGCCGCAAACGCCCCGAACAGTCCCCAGAAAATCCCCAGATATAAAGGCAGCAGCACCATCCCGAGCGGCGACACCACCGCCAGCCACTGGAGCTGGATCAGGCAGCAGAGCACCCCCGCCAGATACCCAAGCGCGAATCCCTTCCAGCCCGCGCGCCTCCCCTCCACCTTGCTCAACGCCGTCAGCAACGGCAGCATCGCCACCCACGCCAGCGCGGAAAAATCAAACGGCGGAACCAGGCCCGCCACCAGCAAGCCGCTGAGCGCCGCCGCCGCGATCCGTATCCATCCCGAGCCGTTTCTCATCCCGCGAGCATCGCCGGACAGCGGCGCTTGGTCCACTGCGAATCAATCATTTCCGCCTTTGGAAGTTTCCGGGCGCGCCATCCACGGACGTGATTTACCGCCGCCTCAAGCGTGATACTCCTGAATACTCTTCACCGTGAATTCCCGTGTCTTGAGCGAGCGCATCGCCTTCACGGAGGCTTCGGCGGCGGAGAGGTTGGTGGCGTGGGAAATCTTTTGGGCGATCGCGGTGGAGCGGATCTGGATTTCGTCCTCGCGGGCTTCGTGGGTGCTCGGCGTGTTGACGACGAAGTGGATCTCGCGGTTTTTGAGCATGTCGAGAACGTTGGGGCGGGCTTGTTCATGGAGCTTGAACAAGCGGGTGCTCGGGATGCCTTCGGCGGTGAGGCGGGCGTGGGTGCCGCCCGTGCTGAAGATCTTGAAACCTAACTCCACGAGGTCGCGGGCGACTTGCACGGCGCGGTTTTTGTCCAAGTCGGCGACGGAGAGGAAGACGTTGCCCTCGGTGGGCAGCGGGTTGAAGGCGCTGATCTGCGATTTCGCGTAGGCCATGCCCCAGTCGGCGTCGATGCCCATGACCTCGCCAGTGGATTTCATTTCCGGTCCGAGCACGATATCAATGCCGGGGAAGCGGTTCCACGGGAAGACGGCTTCCTTCACCGAGAAATGCGGCGGGATGATGGTCTGGGTGTAGCCGAGGTCGGCTAGTTTTTCGCCGACCATGACTTTCGCGGCGAGCTTGGCGAGCGAAACTCCGGTGGCCTTGCTGACGAAAGGCACGGTGCGGGAGGCGCGCGGGTTGACCTCGATGACGTAGAGTTGCTCGTCCTTCACCGCGAACTGGATGTTCATCAGGCCGCGGACCTTGAGCTCACGGGCAAGCTCGATGGCGGCGCGGGTGATTTCCGCCTTGATGGATTCTGAGAGGGAAAATGCGGGGATGACGCACGCCGAGTCGCCGGAGTGGATGCCGGCTTGCTCAATGTGCTCCATGATCGCGCCGACGACGGAGGTTTCTCCATCAGAAATACAGTCGACGTCCACTTCGGTCGCATTGTCGAGGAAGCGGTCGACGAGGACGGGGCGCTCGGGCGAGGCGATGACGGCTTCGCGCATATAGCGGGAGAGCTCGGTGTCGTTGTAAACGATCATCATGCCGCGGCCGCCGAGCACGAAGGACGGGCGGACGAGCACCGGATAGCTGATGCGGTTGGCGATGACGATGGCTTCCGCTTCGTTCGTCGCGGTGCCGGCTTCGGCTTGTTTGAGGTTGAGCTTGTCGAGCAGGGCGGAGAAAAATTTCCGGTCCTCGGCTTGTTCGATCGACTTCGGCGAGGTGCCGATGATCGGGACGCCGTGGCGTTCGAGGTCGGCGGCGAGGTTGAGCGGGGTTTGGCCGCCGAACTGGACGATGACGCCGAAGGGTTTTTCCTGGTCGCAGATGTTGAGCACGTCTTCTAACGTGAGCGGTTCGAAGAAGAGTTTGTCGGAAGTGTCGTAGTCGGTGGAGACGGTCTCGGGGTTCGAGTTCACCATGATGGTCTCGTAACCGAGCTCCTTGAGCGCGAAGGCGGCGTGGACGCAGCAGTAGTCGAACTCGATGCCCTGGCCGATGCGGTTAGGCCCGCCGCCGAGGATGATGATTTTCCTTTTGTCCGACTGGCGGGCTTCGTTTTCGTCGCCGTAGGAGGAGTAGAAATACGGCGTGTAGGCTTCGAACTCGGCGGCGCAGGTATCGACGAGGCGGTAGCCGGGGACGATGCCTTTCGCTTTGCGCTCGGCGCGGACCTCGTCTTCGGAAGTGCCCTTGGCCATGGCGATCTGGCGGTCGGAGAAACCGAGTTTTTTCGCGCGCTTGAGGTCGAGTGATGCAAGGGCCATTCCTTCTTCGGCGATCTGCTTGAGGTGACCGAGGAACCACGGATCGATGGCGGTGGCGTCGAAAATTTCCTCCAGAGTCCAGCCGTTTACAAACGCGGTTTGCAGCCAGAAAATGCGCTCGGCATTCGGGATCTGGAGCTTGCGGGTGATCTCGTCGCGGGTCGGGTTTTGCGGGTCCTTCTTGTCGAAGCCGAAGCCCCAGCGACCGGTTTCCAGCGAGCGCAGGCATTTTTGCATGGACTCCTTGAAGGTGCGGCCGATCGACATCGCCTCGCCGACGGATTTCATCGAGGTGGTGAGCACCGGATTGGCAGTCGGGAATTTCTCGAAGGTGAAACGCGGGATTTTGGTGACCACGTAGTCGATGGTCGGCTCGAACGAAGCGGGCGTGACGCGGGTGATGTCGTTAGGCAGCTCGTCGAGCGTGTAGCCGACGGCGAGTTTCGCGGCGATCTTAGCGATGGGGAATCCGGTCGCTTTCGAGGCGAGCGCGGAGCTGCGGGAAACGCGGGGATTCATCTCGATGACGATCATCCGGCCGGATTTCGGATCGGTGGCGAACTGGATGTTCGAGCCGCCGGTCTCGACGCCGATCTCGCGAATGACCGCGAACGACGCGTCGCGCATGATCTGGTATTCGCGGTCGGTGAGCGTCTGGATGGGCGCGACGGTGATGGAGTCACCGGTGTGGACGCCGCAGGGGTCGAGGTTTTCGATGGAGCAAATGACCACGCAATTGTCGGCGCAGTCCCGCATGACTTCCATTTCGAACTCTTTCCAGCCGAGCAGGGACTCGTCGATGAGCACCTCAGTCACCGGCGAAAGATCGAGCCCGCGGTGGATGATTTCCTCAAACTCTTCGCGGTTGTAAGCGATTCCCCCACCCTGCCCGCCGAGGGTGAACGCCGGCCGGATGATGAGCGGGAAGGTGCCGATCTCCTCAGCCACCTTTTTCGCATCTTCCATCGTGTGGGCGATGCCGGAACGCGGCATGTCGAGGCCGATGCGGATCATCGCCTCTTTGAAAAGCTGGCGATCCTCGCCCATGTCGATGGCCTCGGCCTTGGCGCCGATCATCCGGACGCCGTGTTTGTCGAGCGTGCCGGACTTGTAGAGCGACATCGAGGTGTTCAGCGCTGTCTGGCCGCCAAGCGTCGGGAGCAGGGCATCGGGCTTCTCACGGATGATGATTTTTTCCACCACCTCGGGCGTGATCGGCTCGATGTAAGTGCGATGGGCGAATTCCGGATCCGTCATGATTGTCGCCGGGTTCGAGTTCACGAGGATGACTTCGTAGCCTTCTTCCTTGAGCGCCTTGCAGGCCTGGACGCCGGAATAGTCGAATTCGCAGCCTTGGCCGATGACGATGGGGCCGGAGCCGATGACGAGAATTTTCCGGATCGAGGTGTCTTTGGGCATGGTCGTGTGAAGTTCGGAAGAGGCCGCCGGGCGGCCAAATTTCGAGGTGTGTGGCAGGGATCATCCGGCTTGTAAAGAGCGGGATGTGCCGAAGATGGAAGATCCCGACCTCAAGTCGAAGCCCCATGGGCCCTGGTGGCAAAACAACAGCGGGAGGGCTGCTTCTAACTCCCGATCGGCTTTATTCCGGGGACTGGGGGCCGCCAATCTTTGGTCATCCGCTTGAGGCCGCGGAGAATTTCATCCACTTTCCGCTCCACCTGGGCCTTTCAAAGGCCTTGGAATTCGAAAGCCTTTTCCTTGCCTGAGATGATGATTACATGCGGCGGCGGGTTTCTGGTAGATTCAAAACCTTGCGACGATCGCAATCACCAACCCCACAAAGAGGATTTTCTTAATCAACGAAGCCCGCTCTTCATGAGTTATGGTCGGATCTTTGTGCGATCGTCCTGAATATCAATGTCAATCATCGCTCGGCACCGATGCCCGCCAAAGAGGCTTGTTTGAAGCTTTGTTGCAGGCTTGCGCACTGATTTCCCGGGTCCGGCCAATTCCATCTTGACCTGTTCAAGCGATCAGCTTCAACTGTCGCCATGAGCCAGCAACTGTTATCCAGCCGCCTCAAGCAGACCTTCGGCTATGACGGCTTCCGTCCGCTGCAGCGGGAGATCATGGAAGCCTCGCTGGAGGGCCGGGACGCGGTCGCCATTCTTCCCACCGGCGCAGGGAAAAGCCTGTGCTATCAGTTGCCGGCCCTCGTCCGCGACGGCCTAACGGTCGTCGTCTCGCCGCTCATCGCGCTGATGAAGGACCAGGTGGACCAACTCGAAGCCAGCGGCGTGGCGGCGACTTTTCTCAACTCGTCGCTGGATGGAGCTGAGGCGCGGCGGCGTCTCGATGCGCTCGACGCGGGCGAATACCAGCTGCTTTACGTCGCGCCGGAGCGGCTGATGCTGCCGGATTTCCTGGCGTGCCTGAAGGGCTGGAAAATCGCCGCGCTGGCGGTGGACGAGGCGCACTGCATCAGCGAGTGGGGCCACGATTTCCGCCCGGAATACCGCCGCCTCAAGGAAGTGCGGCAGCTGATTCCTAACATCCCGGTACTCGCCCTCACCGCCACCGCCACCGAGCGCGTGCGCGAGGACATCGTCAAACAACTCGAACTCCGCGACCCGCAGGTCTTCCTCGCGAGCTTCAACCGCCCGAATTTGAAATACCAGGTCGTCGCCAAGTCCGGCGCGGCGGCGCAGGTTTGTAATTTTGCGAACGCCCGGCCGGAGGACTCCGGCATCGTTTACTGCCAGTCGCGGAAAAGCACCGAGGCCCTCGCCGCGACGCTGCGGGCGCAGGGGTTTTCCGCCGTCGCCTATCACGCCGGGCTCGATCCGGCGGAGCGCGCGAAAAACCAGGACGCCTTCCTCCGCGACGAGGCCAGAATCGTCTGCGCCACCGTCGCCTTCGGCATGGGCATCAACAAACCCAACGTCCGCTATGTGATCCACGCCGACCTGCCGAAAAACATCGAGGGCTACTATCAGGAAACCGGCCGCGCCGGCCGCGACGGCCTGCCAGCCGACTGCCTGCTGCTGTTCTCCCGCGGCGACGTGATGAAGCTGCTGAAATTCCTCGAGGAGATCCCCGACGAGCAGGCGCGCGAGGTCGCCCACCGCCAGCTCGACCAGATGACGCACTTCGCCGAGAACGACGCCTGCCGCCGCATCGGCCTGCTCGGCTATTTCGGTGAAACCTGGCCCGCGGAAAACTGCGGCGGCTGCGACCACTGCCTCAGCCCGCGCGAGAAATGGGACGCCACCACGGATGTCCAGAAACTCCTCAGCTGCGTCCTCCGCATCCGCCAGGCAGGCGGATTCAGCGTCGGTCTCAACCACGTTTCCGAAGTCCTCACCGGCGGCCTGTCGGAGAAAATCCAGCGCTGGAAACACGACGCGCTCACCACCCACGGCATCGGCAGGGACCAGCCGCGGCCCTACTGGGTGGACCTCGGCAGGCAGTTGCTGCGGCTCGGTTTGTTAGCCGCGAGCACGGACAAATTCCCCACCGTCAGCGTCAGCCAGCTTGGCAGCGACGCCTTGAAAAAGCGCGAAACCGTCATGCTCACCCGCGCGCTCAGCACGCCGAAAGCGAGTGCCGTCCGCAGCGGCGACATCCCCTGCGACCCCGGTCTTTTCGAAAAACTGCGCGTCCTGCGCAAGGAATTGGCCGACGCCCGCAACGTGCCACCCTACGTGGTTTTTTCCGACGTCACGCTCCGCCATTTCAGCCGCGACTATCCGCAAGACGACGCGGCGCTGCTCCGCGCCCCCGGCGTCGGCGATAAAAAGCGTGATGACTACGGCGAGGCGATTCTCGCCGCGATCCACGGCTGGCTGTCAGAAAATTCGCCCCAGGAATTCGCCCCGCTCGCACCCGCCGCCGCGCCCGATCCCAAGCCCCGCGGGCCGGGGATTCTCAACAGCACCGCCCAGCTCACCCTCGAACTCTGGAAAAGCGGCAAGTCCATCGCCCAGATCGTGGAAACCCGCGGCCTCGCCGAGGCCACCATCGAGAACCACCTCGCCCAAGCCATCGAAAACGGCGAGCCGCTCGATCCCCGCGCCTTTTACACCGCCGCCGAGGAACAACAGATGCAAGCCGCCCTCGAAGGCTACGACGAAGCATCGCTCAAGCCGGTGTTCGAACAGCTCGAAGGCCGCCTCAGTTACGGCAAGCTCCGGCTGTTCAGGGCGGTGGCTTCCCGGTTGGAGGCTGCAAAATCATAGGACTTACAGGACTTATCCCCCGTTCGTAAGTCCGCCGAGCAGCCGTCCGGCGCGGTAGAATCCTGCGAGCGCCAAGGACTGGATGAGGTGGTAAAGGTCATTGTGATTCAGGCGGCCCGGGATGCTCCAACCGCTCTGCTGGCCCCACCCTGCGAGCGCGGAAAATCCGACGGCTGCAAGCATCCAGCCACTCCACACACGACGGAATCGCAAGGCCGCGACCGCCCACGCGATCATCGCGAGGCCATAGTCGATCATCGCGACGAAAAATTCCGGGCGGGCGGCGATCACCGCCACCGAGAGCATGAACTTGGCGGCGAGGAAGCGATCCCAGCGAGATTGATGGCCGGCCGGCACGATTTCACGCACCAAACTCAGGCCCATGCCTAGGCCGAGAAAGCAGATGATCCAGAGCACCAGTTTCCACCAGGCGGCAGCAACTGCAGGTGGGAAATTCGGTGCGAATCCGTGGTAGCTGCCACCGACAAAGGCCGCGGCCGACATGGCAAGCAGCGCGCAGATCCACCAGCGGGCAGCCGGGTTTCCCGGGGAAACCTGGCGATGTAAATGCCACGCGAGGCCGATGCCAAGGGCCGTCAGCAGGTAATCCGTCAGCAAGGTGGCGGGCTCGTGGACGGTCATGTTTCGGCGAAAAGGTTCCGGTGATGCCGCCACCATTCGCTTTGGAAAAGCCGGCCGGGATCGTGAATTTCCTTCAACCGGAGAAACTCGGCGAATTGCGGGTAGGCTTGCTCGATCTGGGCGCGGCGGGCCCAGCGATGGTAGGTGAGAAAAAACGATCCACCGAGGACCAGTGCCTCATCAATCAAAGCCAGGAAGGCTGCCGCAGACCGGGTGATGCCGGCCTCGTTGTGCTCGGTGTGGAGATTGAAAATCACGCAGGCGAAGTCCTCGCGCGCCCAAGCCAGGAAGCTCTCAGGATCACGCCGGATCAGGCGCACGGTGCCGTAAATCACCGGCACGCCGCAGCCCCGCAGAAGCTTGGCGGCGGCACTCATGAAGTCCACCAGCCGGTCTCGCGGGACATAGAGTTCGCTGATCATTTCGCTGGCGGCCACGTCAGCGCAGGATTCATGGTCGAGTCGGCAATGGTAGTCGTCGATGTAAACGCTGAGCTGGTGGCTGTCCGACCAGTAGAGTTCGCCGTGAGTGTCGAGATAGTAGCTGGAATATTCCTCAAATACCCTCGCCCGGTCATGGTGGGCGAGGTGAATCAGCCGCTCCCATTCGCTTTTTCCCAGCTCCTTTCTCGTGTCATGCATTGGGTGGTCAGAGTCAACCGGCCGATAGCTTGAAAGGACGCCGCGATGGAGGAAATCGGGCGAGTTTTCATCGATCGAAAACTGGAAATCGCCATAGAGACAGCCCTCGCCGATCCGCCGGTCGAGCTTTGGCATGAGCTCGTCGAGCGTGGTGATCTCGACGAGCCGCTGGAGCTTCAGCCTGGGAGCAAGCCGCAGGCAGATGGATGTGATGATCCCGAAGCAGCCATAGCCGCCGATCGCGAGGCGAAACAGTCCGGCATTCTGGCTGCGGTTGCAGCGGAGAATTTCGCCGCTGGAATTGACGAGGGTGAACGCTTCCACGTCGTCGATCATCGGCCGCATCTGCAAGCCGCGGCCATGGGCATTGGCGGCGAGCGAGCCACCGAGCGTGAGACCGTCCGCGCCGGTTTGTTTCTGGCGGATGCTCCAGACCGGTCCGGCTCCTGGCTGTTGGGCATGAAGGGCTTCGACAAGCTCCAGCCATTTCACCCCGGCACCGATTTCGACAAGTCCGCGCTCTCGATCCACCGGGCCGATCCCGATGAGCTTGGAACAATCCAGCAGCAAGGTCCCCTCGCCGAACTGCTGCCCGCCCATCGCATGGCGGGCACCGCAGATTGATACCGCCCAGCCGGTCGCTACGGCGTCGCGGACCAAGGCCACGACCTCTCCGGTCGAGCCAGGAACAAGAATCCGCGCGACCCGGGTGAGGTTCAGTTTCGAGTGGATGTCATTGCAGAGCACGCCGTCATTCATCGGATCAGCGGTGAACAAAGGCAGAGACATTCGCCTCGGGCGAGCGGGATTTCTCCGAGTTCGCGGGGCGCGAGGATTTTCGCACGCAAATCATGGTCATCTATGACGACGCTGCCACCGAGCCCATAGGTTTCGAGAAACGCGGGCAAGGCATTGCGGGGGCTCCCCCAAAGGAACGGTTCGCGGCGGGATTGGAGCCACCGTGAGACGACCGGGTTTTCGCCGTGGAAGCAAATCGCGCCGTCATCACCTTGCTCCATGAAGGTGAAAATCACGCGGCCAGCGGGTCCGGCCAGCTCGGCGAAACTCCGGAGTAACACGCCGACTCGTGCGGTGCCGAGATACATCGTTAGGCCTTCTGCGATGAAAATGCTGGAGCGCGTGTTGGAAAAATCCGGGCTGGCATTTACCGCCGGTGCCAGCGCCTCAGTTCCGAGATCCACGGCCTGAAATTGGAGATTCAGAGTCGGGCTCAACGCGTGGCGCTTCACCGCTTGCGTCGCGGGGTGATCGAGTTCGAGAAAAAGAGTGCCGGGGAATTCCTGGGAAAGCCGTGCTGCCAGCGTATCGAAGCCGGCACCTACCACGACCACTTGCCGGATACCGCTCGCCAAGGCCTCGCGCACCGCGAGTTCGATCCGCCGCTTCCGCGCCAGGTAGTGCGCGACGATGCCCGGCACCATTGCGCGTTCCAACCCGAAGAGCGCGCGCCGCGCCCAGCCGTGTTTCAGGGAGAACTCAAACCACTTCCTGTGCGCCGCCGCTGCGAGAATCCGCTCGAGCATCTCGGCTTCCCGAGGAGCCACGAGGCGGCGGAGGTGCGGATCCTTCGAAGCGAGGAGAATGCTCCGCGCCACAAGCATCGCGGTATCGCTGGGTGAGTCGTCGCGCATCGGAAATTCCTTGGCGAGTGAGCTTCATTCCCGCCGCTCCGGTCGATCACAAAATCTCCGCGCGTCCTCCATTGCCCGGCGGGCAGGTCCGCATCAGCCTTGCATGCAAGCGCCGAAACCCTTAGGCATCGGGCCGATGCCCGGCGAAAATCTCAAACCGCAGCGAAATTCATCCTGGTCCTCCACCCTCCTGCGGGTGGTCCTGATTTGCGGGGGCTCGGTGGCCATTTTGCTGCCCGCCTGGCTGCCCAACCGGCCCTCGGTGCCTATCGAGCGCGGCACGGTCGAGCTGCTGCAAGCCTTGCTGCTTGCCGCCGCCGCCGCCGTGATCCTCGGCGCGTCCACCCATGCCGGACGAAACCGGCCGGTCTGCCGGGTTCTTGCCTTGGGCCTGCTCGCCGCCTTCGTCGGCGAGATCGACGATTTCATTTCAGGAATCATGGGCATCAACTTTCCGGAAGGATGGACGGTGGGCTTCATTTTGTTATACGCGCTCGTCACGATCTATCGCCACCGGCGGGTCATGTTTCATTTCTTCTCCACCATGGGAAATCACGCCGGCTCGGGGCTGATCGGCTCGGCGTTGCTCATCATCTACGTGTTCAACCACGTCATCGGCAGCTCGCGGTTTTGGAAGGCCGCGCTCGGCGCCGCCTTCTCCCCGGAAATTCCGCGGATCTGCAAAAGCTACCTGGAGCTGCTCGCCTTCTATCTCATTTTCATCGGCGTTCTCGGACTGTCCATCACCTTGGCGAGACGCCGGGAGCCATCGTAAGAGCGCCGCCATGTTCCACATCGTCCTCATCGAGCCCGAGATCCCCCACAACGCCGGAGCCGCCGGCCGACTCGCGCTTGCCACCGGCTCGAAGCTGCATCTGGTTGAGCCGTTAGGATTTTCCCTCGAAGACAAATACGTCCGCCGCACCGGCCTCGACTACTGGCAGGATGTGAAGCTGCGCGTCTGGAAATCCTTCGACGAGCTGCGCGCCGCGGCGGACGACAACGCGCGGTTCTGGTTTCTCAGCACCAAGGCGACCACCTCGCCGTGGCAGGCGGAATTCCAAGCCGGCGACTATCTCGTCTTCGGCCGCGAAACCCGCGGCCTGCCGGAAGAACTTGTCAAACAAGCCGGCGACCACGCGCTGCGAATCCCGATGGCGCCCGGCGGCACGCGCAGCCTGAATCTATCCACCGCCGTCGCCATCGTGCTTTACGAAGCCGTCCGCCAGCAGGGCCCGGCGTGGTGAAGGGCGGCCACATCGTCCGGCTCGATGGAATTCCGGAAATGACGCGAGTGGCGAAATGCGGAGAGCTCCTTACGAGAGCGTGGCTACGTGCGGATAATCGAGAATTTTACGATCGGTGGTCACCACGGTGAGTCTTTCGAGCCGCGCGGTTGCGATGAGCACCAGATCCGCCGGATCGCGATGAATGGGAACCGTCAGACTGTAAGCTTCCGCCATCACCTGATCGTTG
>CAMCUY010000066.1 GCA_945879075.1 Akkermansia muciniphila
CAGACATCGAAGCCGCGCGAGAGGTCCTTGACGGTGTAGCGGAAACCGACGCCCTGGACGCGGCCTTCGAAGATGACTCGTTTGGCAATCATGAGCGGTTATTCGGCTCCGAGCGCGGTGGCGGTGGCGGCCTCGAAGGTGTTGAGGAAACGGACGCGGACGGGCGACGGCCGGGTGACTTTCAAGTGGCGTTTTTCCTGCGCGACGGCCAGCTGGGAAGCCGCGGCCTGGAGCTTGTCCGCGGCTTCGGGAGTTTCCAACTCGATGTCCCAGAGCACGGCGGACGAGGCCTCACCGTCGGGAAAGAGGACGTAGCGGTCGTTTTTCCAACAGGCGGCGATCTCGGAAGCCGCGCCGATGTCGCCTAGCGGTTCGAGCCAGAGGCGCAGGCCGAGCTGGCCGGCAGTCTCGGTTAGGAAAGGCTCCTCGGGCACGGCGGGAAGCTCCAGTGCCTTGGGTTCGGCGGCGGGCTCGCCGGGGAAAAAGATCGCGCGGGTGGTCTGTGGCGGACTGCGGAACGCGGCTTGAAACTTGTCGTTTCCTTGCACGTGCAGGGTGTCCGCGAGGCCCTTGCCCTCGGATGCGGTAAAGGTGGTCAGGCCCTGGAGAAACGGGGAAAGGCTGGCGAGAAGCTGCACGGCCTCGGCGTTTTCCTTCATCGGCATGAAGCCGATGGTGCGGGCGCTCATCGCGTAAAACCGCGCCTCCGAACCGGCGGCGGCTCCCTGATGGAGCGCTTCTCGGGCGCGCGCGGCGTCGTCGCCGGGGTAAGCCGGAGCGGGCGGGAAATGCTGGTGCAACAGAACGCGGGCGAGCAAGCGGACGAGCGCCGCCTGGTCCGGAATGTTTTTCAAATCGAAGCCGTCGGTCACCCAACCCTCGCCGGTGACGTCGTCGAACCACGCCAAAGCCCCGACCGCGCGGACGGCGGCGAGCTGGGAGAGCAGGTCGTCGTCCGGCCGCAGCCAGCCGATGATTTTGTAGGACTCCTGGCGGTCGTCGATGCCGGCCGGGCCGTAGCGGCTCTCGATGGCGGCCATGATCCGGCCGCGGAGTTCCTCGCCTGCGAGGCGGTGGACGACGGGGCTGGATAGAAAGCGCAGGCCGAACTCCTTCTCGGTGCGGTCGATGAATTCCTGCGGCACGGCGAGCTCGCCGCCGCCTTGCGCGAGCGAGCGGAGCGATTCGTTCTCGCGCCGGAGCATTTCGTTTTCCTCGCCCGCGATGCGGAGCTGGTTCTCCAGTTCCGCTAGATCTGCGGTATTGCTCGACGAGCGCCAATGAAGCCCCTGGAGGATGCCGGCCGCGCCGATGACCCCGCCGAGGAGCCAGGGAAGCAAGGTCTGGGGAGAGGCCACGGCTTACTTGAAGGGATTCGACTCGAGCGCGGAGGACTTCACGCCGAAGACCTGCTCGAAGGTTTTTCCGGGCAGCAGGTTGAAAACGATCGGCGCGCTGCGTTTGCCTTCCGCATCGTAGAGGTAAACGATCCGCTGCACCGGCAGCTCCTTACCGTTAGCCGGATTGAGCCGGCGCACGCGCGAGTCGAACATGAGCTCCTCGACGAGCAGGCCGGTCACCTTGTGGTAGCCGTAGCTGACTTTGAACATCTCGTTGTTCTGGCCGTCGCGGATTTTGCAGCCGAGCGGGTTGGCGTTCGAATCCATCTTGTAAGTGGTCACCATGCAGAGTGTCCCGTTAGGCGTGAAGGTCTTTTTCGTCAGGGTCCGGCTGTCCGGGCTGCGGGTGAACACTGCGCGCGAGCCGTCCTCGTGCTTCATGCAGCGGACGTTCGGGCCATCGACGGCTGCAGCATCGTTGGCGTGGCAAGGCAGTGAAACGAAGAGCCCTGCGGCGATCGCGCGGATTTTCCAAGTTGCCAGCGGGTTCATGTGGCGCAAAGTAGAGCTCCCGGGCGGACGCCGCAAGCCGCCAATTGAACGATGATTTGGAAAACACCACGCGCCACGCTCGAGCTCACCCACCAGGCGCAGGCGATGGGAATCTTGAACGTCACGCCGGATTCGTTCTCGGACGGCGGCGACCATTTCGACGTCGGGACCGCGCTGGGCCACGCACGCAGGATGATCGACGAGGGCGCGGCGATCATTGACATCGGCGGCGAATCGACGCGGCCGGGCTCGCTGCCGGTCGCGGCGGTGGAGGAAATCGCCCGCACGGCTCCGGTCGTCGCGGCGCTGCGGGCGGAGTGGGACGGGCTGATCTCCATCGACACCTCGAAGGCGGCGGTTGCCGCGGCCGCGCTTGCCGCCGGGGCGGACATTGTCAACGACGTGAGCGGCCTGCTGGCGGATGCGGAAATGGCGGGGATTTGCGCAACCAGCGGCTGCGGAGTGGTGGTGATGCACATGCAGGGCAGCCCGCAAACGATGCAGTCGGCACCGCGATATGCGGACGTCGTCGCGGAAGTGAGGGAGTTTTTCGCCGAGCGTTTCGAGACGCTCACGGCGGCCGGGATCGAGCCGGCGGCGCTGTGTTTCGATCCGGGCATCGGCTTCGGGAAATCCCTGGACCACAACCTCGCGCTGCTCCGCGCGCTCGGCGGAATTTCCACGGCCGGGCGGCCTATTCTGCTAGGCGTTTCCCGGAAATCCTTCATCGGCCGGATTCTCAACACCGACGACCTCGCCGCCCGCGAGTGGCCGACCGTCGCGATCACTTCCAACGCGCGTGAACAAGGAGTCATGCTGCACCGAGTGCATTCCGTCCGGCCAAACGTGGAGGCGCTGCGGATGACCGAGGCGATCCTCGGCGCGAGACGCGGCTGACACGGATCAATTCGCCGGAGCGGCAACTGGCTTGCGCGCGACGGCGTAGCGGTATTTGCCGATGGCATCGACGATTCCGCCGGCGAGCGCGTTCTGATAGGCCTCGTTCTCGATCAAGCGGGCCTCGTAAGGATGACTCATGAAGCCGCCCTCCAGCAGGATGGCGGGGTGGCGGACGCCGGAGAGCACGCTGAAGCGGGCGCGCTTGATGCCGCGGTCGAAGGTGTTAGTCCCGAGCCGCCGGAGGATCGAGCCGTGGACGGAGGTGGCGAGGGCGATGTTCGCGGAGTCGTGCTCGTTACCGGCGCGGGTTTGCAAGTCGGCGGCCTTGAAATCGTGGTCGTAGTGCGGCACGCCCGGCGGGGAGAGCGTGAACGTCTCGATGCCGCGGGCCGAACTGCCGCCGGAATTGAAATGGATGCTGACGTAAACTGCGCTTTCCTTGATGGCGTTGGCGAAGTTCACGCGCTCTTGGAGGGTGAGATACTCGTTCGTGTTCCGGGTCATCACCACCTTGAAGCCCTTCGCCTCAAGCTGCTTTTTCACCATCCCGGCGAGCTTGAGATTGTAAATCGCCTCAGTGCCTAGCGGATTGGTAGCTCCGGGATCTTTGCCGCCGTGGCCGGGGTCCAGCACCACCGTCCGGAAGTCGTCGGCGTTCCGGATGAAATTCGGGCGCAGCACCGGATCGATCAATTTCGCCAGGTCGATGCGCGAGACGTAGTTTTTCTCTCCCACCATTTCGATCGGATGGCTGAAGACAAATTTGACATTGTTCATCAGGCACTCGTTGCCGCCGACCTCGAGTTTCATTTCGACCTTGGCGTTCTCAAGGACCACCGAAGAGCCCGTGCGGGTCATTTTGGCGAAGGCATAGAAGCGCTTGATGCTCTCCACCGAGACATACTCGCGGCCCTCGATTTTCGTGGTATCCCAGCCGGTGGCCGGCGCGGCGGATCGCGCGGGTCCGGCCGCCATGATCCCCACTATCATCCACGCGAAGACCCGCTGCAAAAAGGCAGGCGCTCGAAAAGGGTGTTCGATTGGAGAGTAAGTCAGCACGGGTTTTGGTGGAACGTAACAATCTGGAATGCCGATGACAACCGGATTTGTCGGTCCTACCGGCCTTTGCGGCTACGCTGGGGAGAGGAGTTGTTCGAGGCAGGCGGGATCGAGCTGGCGCAGCGAATAGGCGAATTGATCGCGGATTTCATCATGTCGTCGGCCTTGGCGGTCCTAATGTAGCCGCCCTAGGCATTGCCGCCATTGTCGTTTGGCAAAGCCGCGGTTTTCGTCCAGAGTCGCCGCGCCATGATCCGATTTCTCCACACCCGCATCCGCGTCCGCGACCTCGACCGCTCCATCGCCTTTTACAGAACCCTCGGCTACACGCCGGGCGAGTCCAAAACCTCGCCGGAGGGCAATAGCCTCGCCTTTCTCGAACTCCCCGGAAACGACGTTTTTCTCGAGCTCTGCCACTCGCCCGAATACACCGCGACCTGCCCGGAAGACCTGATGCACACCGCGCTCGGCGTGCCGGACATCATCGCGTATTGCGACCGACTCGAACAAGACGGCATCGAGATCTGGCCCTCCGCCTGGCGCGAGAAATTCTCCTCCGGCGGCCGGAAAATGGCCTTCGTCACCGATCCGGATGGCTACGAAGTCGAGATCCTCGAGCGCTGAAAACCACCGCGGGCAAACTCTGATTGCCAAGTGCTTTTCCGACTGCCCGCGAATCACCCTGCGCGCCTGCGGTTTTCCGCACGGCGGGGCTTGTCAAAGTGCTTGCCGTGGCGAAACTCACGCTGTTCGCCCGGCGGACGCCAACAACGATCATGCACTTTCTGGGGATTGAAATCGGTCACGGCGGCACCCGAGCCGTGGTCTTGAATCTGGAATCCGCGGGGAGGCGTGGCGAGGCGTGGGTTCCGCAGGCCTGGATCGAAGGCCTGCCGGAAGGCTACCGCGAGCAAAAATCCGGCGCAATGGATCGACGCGGTGGACCGCGCGGTGCAGCAGTTATTAGCGGAGGTTTTTGGCGCGCCGGTGGTGCCCGTTTCCAGCCGCCAGGGAGCCGTTGGCTTCGAGGAAATCGGCAGCTATCTGGTCGCCGGCGATTCGGAATCACGCTGCGACCCGGACCCGCAGGCGCACGAGATGTATCAGGAACTGATGTCGCGCCAGCAATACCTCGTGGACACCCTTCACCCCTCTGGCTTCCTTTAAGCTAACTGATGAGCAAGGCCAAAAGCACCGAGATCCGTGGAAACCGCAAGGCGGAAATCCTCGGCTCCGTCACGGGCTGGTTCATGCGCGGCTGGGCCAAGACCCTCCGCTACGAAGTCCATGACCGCTGCGGCGTCACCACTCCGGAAAATCCGCTAGGCCCGGTCATTTTCGCCCTCTGGCACAACCGTATTTTCACCCTCCCGCCGATCTGGTGGCGGACCGGCGGAAACGCCCGCAAATCCGTCGTCCTAACCAGCGCGAGCAAGGACGGGGCTCTGCTGGCGCGGGCGATGGCCGTGTTCGGCATCGGCGCGGTTCGCGGCTCGTCCTCGCGGCGCGCGGTGGCGGCCTTGATCGGCATGAAGCGCGCGCTCAAGGACGGGCTCGACGTCTGCATCACCCCGGACGGCCCGCGCGGCCCGCGTTATGGATTCCACGCCGGCGTCGTCAAACTCGCGGAATCCTCCGGCGCACCCATCGTGCCGATCCATGCGGTTTACTCCTCCGCCTGGCGCTTGAAAACCTGGGACCGCCTGGTCATTCCCAAGCCGTTCAGCCGCGTCACCGTCATTTTCGACGAGATGCTTGTCGTCCCGCCCAAGCTTGATGATGCTGCCTTCGAAACTTACCGCGAGCGGGTCCAGGCCGTCCTTCTCGCGGGCACCGATGACGCCTGACCCATTTTCTACCAAATGAACTCCCCGCAAATCCTCGATGGAAAATCCGTAGCCGCCGCCGTGCTCGACGAGTGCCGCGCGGAAACCGCTGAATTGTTAGCCAAAGGCATCCAGCCCGGCCTCGCCGTGGTGCTCGTCGGCAGCGATCCCGCCTCGCAAGTCTATGTCGGCTCGAAAACCCGCACCTGCGCCGAGCTCGGATTCCACTCGCTGAAAATCGAACTCCCCGCAGAAACCACGCAGGAGGAACTGCTCCAAGTCGTCCGCGATCTGAACGCCGATCCCGCCATCCACGGCATCCTCGTCCAATCACCGCCGCCCAAGCACATCGACGAGGAGGCCGTCATCCGCGAGATCGACCCGCGCAAAGACGTCGATGGCTTCCACCCGGAAAACGTCGCCAAGCTCGTGCTTGAAGACCCGAGCGGCTTCGTCCCCTGCACACCCGCTGGCTGCATGAAACTGCTCGAAGTTTCCGGCATCAACACTCACGGCGCCGAAGCCGTCGTCATCGGCCGCAGCATGATCGTCGGCAAGCCGATGGCGCTGCTGCTCGTCTCGAAGATTTCCAATGCCACCGTCACCATCGCCCACTCGCGCTCCAAGGATCTGCCCGCCATCTGCCGCCGCGCGGACATCCTCGTCGCCGCCGTCGGCCGTCCGGAAATGGTCAGGGCCGACTGGGTGAAACCCGGCGCCGTCGTCATCGACGTGGGCATCAACCGCGTGCCGGACGCCAGCAAGAAATCCGGCTTCCGCCTCACCGGCGACGTCGCCTATCAGGAAGTCGCCCCGCTTTGCTCGGCCATCACCCCCGTCCCCGGCGGCGTCGGCCCGATGACCATCGCGATGCTGATGAAAAACACTCTCCAAGCCGCGCGGCAGTTGGGATAGATGAGTCTCGTTTCCCCGCTTGCAATCTTCCTCCGTAAGCGGAAAACTCCCATCGTAACCGCACTTCCATTACACCCAAATAAGATTTTAAAACCGAAATGATCCGCAATCTAGCCTTACTTCTTGCCCCGCTTTTTATGGGAGTGCTCCCTGCTCATTCACAAGCCATCGAGGTCAATGGCATCTCCGCCAAGGTCAACGGCAGCGTGATCACCAAGAACGAAGTGGCCTTCATGCTTGCTCCCCTTTACGCCCAACTCGCCACCCAGTTCCCGCGCCGGGGGCCTGAGTTCGAAAAGCAGTTCACTGAGGCTCGCGAAAAAATCCTCCAGGAACTCATCGACCGCCGCATCATTCTCGATGAATTCAAGCAGATCGGTGCGAGCATACGCCCGAATCTCATCGATGAGGAGGTCAAGCGCCAAATCCGCGAGCTCTACAACAGCGACGAAGCGAAGTTTCGCGAGGAGCTGAAAAAATCACGCATGACAATGGATGGATATCGCGAAATGACCCGTGAAAAAATGGTCGTCCAAGCGATGCGTGCGCAGCAATTTTCCGATGCCCCGCCACCGTTGCCCAACGAGATCCAGAACGAATACGACGAGGTGAAATCCACCCTTCGCGATGTGACCCAGGACAAGATCTCGTTCCGGAAAATTTTCATTCCCGCCTCGGATCCCGAAAATCCCATCGCCAGCCCTGAGACGCAGCTCGCCCTTGCTGAGGATATCGCAAGGCAGGCGAAGGAAGGGAAATCCTTTGAGGAACTTTCCAAGACCTATTCCAAAGACGCGTTCGCGCAGCTGGGAGGTCTTCAGGAAAACCTGCCCCGCACTGATCTTTCCCCGGAATTCTCCGCCATTCTGTTCGACGCCCCTGAGAACCAAACGATCGGCCCTTTGCTTGATCCTCGCGGATTCACCATCGTCGTGGTCATTTCTAAATCCCTTGGTCCCGCACCCGCGCTTTCCACCGTCCGCCCGATGGTTGAGGAGCGTGTCCGCCGCAAGAAAACTTCCGCGCAATACGACCGTTGGATCGAGTCACGTCGCAAGCGTGCAATGATCACTCGAGCCGCAAATTGAGAGGTCAACTCATCATCGAAACTAAATCCCAGCGCATGGAAGAACGATACGAATTCAAGGGAAAGATCGGTCAAGGTGGGCTCGGGGCGGTCTACCGGGCCCATGATCTGCGCATGAACCGCGAGGTGGCGATCAAGCGTATTATCACCAATGCCGACGATGAGACGCTCTCCGAGGAGGCGACCGGTCAGCTCATGCAGGAAGCCGGCGCTCTTGCTTCCCTCCAGCATCCGAACATCGTGACTGTTTATGATGTGGGTAATGACGACGACGGGCCTTTCGTAGTGATGGAGCTTCTCACGGGTGACACGATCGAGGATGCGATCATGAAAGCTTCCTTTACGTGGGCGGATTTCCGCCAGCTTGCGATGCAGACCTTGGAGGGGCTGATCGCTGCTCAAGAACTCAATCTCATCCACCGCGACCTCAAGCCGGGCAACATCATGCTGACATGGCTGCCATCAGGTAAATTTCAGGTGAAAATTGTTGATTTCGGGCTGTCAAAACTTTCCCCCAAGCCCTTCCTGCAGACCATCGACCAATCGGATGGTGTGTTCGGCTCGATCTATTTCATGGCCCCCGAGCAGTTCGAGCGGGTTCCCATTGATCTCAAGGTCGACCTCTACGCGATCGGTTGCGTCTACTATTACGCCCTAACGGGAATGTATCCTTTCGACTCCGATACCGCAGCTGGTGTCATGGCCGCGCACCTTCAGCACCATGTCACGCCTATCCAAGAAGTCCGCGAAGGCATTCCGCTCTGGGCTTGCGACTGGATCATGTGGCACATCAACCGCGATCCCGCGGATCGGCCCGCCAGCGCCCGCGATTCCTTGCGGGTGTTTGTCGAAAATGACGAGCAATCTTCGCCACCTCTTAGCACAGGGCTGCCGACGGTGGTTGCCGCACCGCCCAAACGCCCACGCTTGGTCATCCCCGGTTCGGTTCCCGTCCCCGAACTAGTCAAGGAAGTGCCGCAGACCCAAGCTCTCAAGACGGCATCCATACCAAAGTCCCTAGCTCCACCTGTTGGATCAAAACCTAGCATTCACTCTACGACACAGGTTCTGGAAGCATCCGTGCCCGTAGCTGCTGCGGTGCTAACCGATGCAATCACACAGCCCGAGGTCACACCGGCTACGCCCGCCGAACCCCTCCCTGAAGTGTTGAAACCCGCTTCCACCATCCTGAAGCGGGCCGTGATACCGGTCGCTTCGTCGGCATCAATTACCCTTTCCAAACCCAAGCTCACAACCATCGCAAAACCCGAGGCGAGTCCCGTTACTACATCGCAGATCCCCCCGGTTTCCCGTACTGTCCCGGTCGTTGTGCCACCCGAGAAAAAAGGCCTGTCCAACGGGTTGAAAATGGGTATTGCCGCTCTTCTTGGGGTTCTTACCGTGGGCTTGGCCGTGTTTTTGCTGAAGAGAAGCGGTGAAAATGCCGAGGCGAAACTCTACAACGAGATGATTAGCCGCGTTGAGAAGGGTGAGCTGGAAGTCCCCGTAGATAAACGTAAGCTGGACATCCTTCTCCGCACAGCCACCGACGTCGGTGCCAACGATAAACGCGTGGCAATATACACGGCGCTTTTTCTCGCAAAATCAACTGACGGCACGGATGTGGACGCGTGCATCGCGGAAGTCGCTACCACTCAGGAACTGGTTCCCAATATCAGGATCGTCTTGCTCCGGGATGTCCTACGCAAACGGAACAACCCAGCGATCATCGGCACGCTGATGAAATTCGCTCGTTCTACCAAAGATGTGCAGGCCTCGGAAGCCGCCATCCAGGCCACCCGTTTCATGGCAGACGACAGCCATATCGCTGAGCTGCTCGACGTCATCAATACCACAAAGGAGATAGTCATCATTAACGCCGCAGAGGAGAACGCCGCGAAAATCATTGAGAAAAGCAAATCCAAGGAAGCATTGGGCACTGCCGTTTCCACCGCCTATGACTCCGCTCCGAATGACTTGGCGCGCCACACAATGCTCAGGCTGTTCGGACGGATCGGCGGGGACAAGGCACTGGAACTGGTGCAACAGAACCTCGATAGCGCTGAGATGAAGGATAAGATCGCCGCGATCGTCGCGCTGGGTGTATGGGGTGACCGGGATGGATACACCACGCTTATCGGGTTCCTTAAAACCACCACGGACCTCACCATCCATGCCCGTGCCTTCAATTCCGCCTTGGAATACGCCTCCGAAAACAAATCCGAAAACAAATCCGAAATTCAGGAAAATTGGACTCTGCTCAGCGGGGAGGCAAAAACACAGGAAGAGCAAAAAAAACTCATCCTTGGTTTGGTCAACATCAAACCCGCACCGTGGGTTTCTACCATCATCCAGAACCTTGCCGAAAATTCGTCCTTTGAGGAGGTGAAAGACCTCGCTGAACGAGCGACCAACAAGCTGAAGGAGATCGAAAGCATTCAAGGCGCTGGCGGCAATGACGAGGAGTGATCCTTGACCCGTCGCCCCGTTTGCGGCATTCCATCCCCAAACGCATGTCACTCAACCCAGAACAACAGCTCGCCCAGCTCACGGCGGGCACTGCGAAAGTTCTCTCCGAAAAGGAACTGCTCGAAAAGCTCAGCTCCGGCCGCCCGCTGCGCATCAAGCTAGGCGTCGATCCCACTGCGCCGGATATCCACTTCGGCCACACGGTCGTCATCGAGAAACTCCGCCAGTTCCAACAGCTCGGCCACCAGGCTGTCCTTCTCATCGGCGATTTCACCGCCACCATCGGCGATCCCTCGGGGCGCTCCGTCACCCGCCCGCCGCTCACCCGCGACGAGGTCTTGGCGAACGCGGCCACCTACACCGAGCAGGCTTTCAAGATCCTCAACCGCGAAAAAACCGAGATCGTTTACAACGGCGATTGGTTCCGGAAAATGAGCTACGAGGAAATCCTGAAACTCAACGCCCGCGTCACCCTCCAGCAAATGCTCCAGCGTGAGGATTTCCGCAACCGCCTCGACGCCGGCCAGGAAGTCCGCCTCCACGAACTCCAATACCCCGTCATGCAGGGCTGGGACTCCGTCGAGATCCGCGCCGATGTCGAACTCGGCGGCACCGACCAGCTTTTCAACATCCTCGTCGGCCGTGACATGCAGAAGGCCGAGGGCCAGCCGCAGCAGGTGGTCATGGTCATGCCGCTACTCGAAGGCCTCGACGGCGTAAAAAAGATGTCGAAATCATACGGCAACTACATCGGCGTCTCCGAACCGCCACAGGAAATGTTTGGCAAGATCATGTCTGTCTCCGACGTGCTGATGGATCGCTATTACCTGCTCCTCCTCGGCGAGAAACGAGATCCCTCGGCGCATCCCATGGATTCGAAGAAGTCCCTCGCGGAGAAACTCACCGCCCGCTACCACGGCGCGGAAGCGGGCACCGCTGCACGCGAGGATTGGGACACGCGTTTTTCGAAAAAGGATCTCACCGCCGCCGAGCTTCCCGTGATCAACCTCGCGGATCTCCCCGGCGTGACGACTGTCCTCAGCCTCACCGCCTTCGCTTTCCAGGCTGCCTTCGGCATAGAGAAATCCAACGGCGAGCTGCGCAAACAGTTCATCCAGTCCGGCTCCGTCCAGCTCAACGGCGAAAAACTCGCTGATCCCGCCGCGTCCGTCGCCCTGAAGCCTGGCGATGTCCTGAAACTTTCCAAGAAACACGCCGTCCGCCTGAAATAATAAACCTAACGAAACCGTTTAACAGCAATCATGAAATCGATCCTAACCCTCGCCCTTCTTGCCTCCCTCGCCACTGCGGAGGAAACCAAGCTCTTCAACGGCACCGACCTCACCGGCTGGGAGGGCGATCCGAAATTCTGGTCTGTCCAGGACGGAGCGATCACCGGAGCTTCCACCCCCGAGAACCCCGTCCCGCACAACACCTTCATCATCTGGAAAGGCGGCGAACCCTCCGACTTCACCCTCACGCTGAAGTATAAAATGACGCCCGGCGACGGCAAGAGATACACCAACAGCGGCATCCAATACCGCAGCAAGGTCATAGACCCCGCCAAGTTCATCGTCGGCGGCTACCAAGCCGATTTCGAATACGGCGACAAATACAGCGGTATCCTCTACGAGGAAAAAGGCCGCGGCATCCTCGCCGAACGCGGCAAACAGGTCGTCATCAAACAGGGCGAAAACCCTAACAAGCCGAAAGTCGAGGTCACCGGTCAAACAGGAGATTCCGCCGAAATCCAGGCCGCCATCAAGAAGGACGACTGGAACGAATACAAGATCGTCGCCGAAGGCAACAATGTGAAGCAATACATCAACGGGAAACTCACCGTAGATGTGACCGACGAAACCGCTGAAGCTCCCAAGGCGGGCGTCATCGGCCTTCAGATGCACCAAGGTGCCCCCATGAAAGTCCAATTTAAGGACATCATGCTGATCACCAAGTAGTATCAATCGCACTGTGCTTGCCGGTGGAAGTCTGCTCTCACAGAAAAACTACTCGCCCTTTCAGTAGGCTTTTTAAACCATTTCTGAACTTGACATTTTACTACAGCTTCGTTGACATCCGCGTCAGGTAAATAATAAGCTTCGTTTAAATTAATTTTTTTGATGTCAGACTTCCCTTTCCGCCAGTTGCAACTATCCACTGGCCTTGTCAATTCATCTCAACAAGTCTAATGGACATCACATCACCTATCTGGTATTTCGCTTACATTACCGTCTTAATCGGTTTGGCCGGTTACGGTTCGCACCGCCTCGCGATCATTTTCCTCTACCTGAAGCACTCGCGCAACAAGCCTGTACCTCTCCGCGAGTTCGAGGAACTGCCGCTGGTAACCATTCAACTCCCCGTTTTCAATGAAATGCACGTGGTGGATCGCCTTTTGGACTCCGTCTCAAAAATCGATTATCCCAAGGACAAAATCCAAATCCAGCTCCTCGACGACTCCACGGACGATACCGTCGAAATCTGCCACTCAGGGATCGCGCGCCTCGTGGCGCAGGGATTTGATGCCGAGCACATCCATCGCACGGATCGTACCGGCTACAAAGCGGGGGCCTTGGAAAACGGGACCCTATCCGCGAAGGGCGACTATCTCTTTATCCTCGACGCTGATTTCGTCCCGAACGCGGATGTCCTCAAAAAGACGATTCACTATTTTTCAGACGACAAGATCGGCATGATCCAGACCCGCTGGGGTCACCTCAACCGCACCTACAACGTTCTCACCCGCATCCAGGCGATGTTCCTCGACGGGCACCTTGAACTCGAACAAACCGCCCGCAACCGTTCCGGGCGTTTCTTCACCTTCAACGGCACAGCCGGTATCTGGAGGAAATCCTGCATCGCCGACGCCGGCGGCTGGGAGCATGACACCCTCACTGAGGACATGGATCTCAGCTATCGCGCCCAGCTGAAAGGTTGGCGCTTCATTTTCCTCAACGATGTCGAGACACCCGCCGAGCTACCGGTGGATATGGACGGATTCAAGAGTCAGCAGCATCGCTGGACAAAAGGTTCCATCCAGGTCTGCAAAAAGGT
>CAMCUY010000067.1 GCA_945879075.1 Akkermansia muciniphila
GTGGCATCGAAGACGAACCATTCGCCGCCGATGAAGACCTCGAAGCAGGCATGGAAATCCGGCGGGGAAAGTTGATAGGCGTAATAGGTCGCGTAGCGCGCCGGCACGTTGAGCACCCGGCAGAAGGCGATGCCGAGATGCGCGAAGTCGCGACACACGCCCTGGCGTTGCTCGAAGGTTTCGATTGCCGAGCAGGTTTCACCCGAGCTCCCGCCGACGTAGGAAACGTGCTCGAAGATCCAATCGCTCACCGCAGATGCGATCGCGTGCGTCGTCTTCAAATGCCCGAAAAGATCCTGCGCCTGCTGTCGGAGCCGGTCGGACTGGCAATAGCGGCTCGGGAACAGGAACGGAATCGCCTCGGGACTCAGCGTGTCCGGGCCGTCCGCGCGCAGCGCACCCACCGCGACGACGCGCGACGACGAGCGAACTTCCGCCTGATAGGAAATCTTCAACGTCCCCGCCTCCGTGGCCCTGATCCGCGCAAACCGGTTCATCCCGCCGCAGAACTCCTCCACCGGCAGGCCGGGATCAGTGACCAGCGACTCGCCGAGGATTTGCTGCCCGCCCGCTTTCAGGCATTGGATCGCGAAGAGAAAAGTCGCGGGATCCTGAAGCGTGTAATCCAGCTCGCAGGTGACGCTGAAATTCAGCGGAGGAGCGAGGACGGCGTGGTTTGAATTTTCCAAAGACAACAGGCGGAGGAAATGCCCCCGCCTCACGCGCTGCAACTCAAATCGGGGCGATGAAGGACGCTGATGAAAAAGAACCACTCCGCCACCGAGCACCATCCGAAATAAATCGCGCGCCCGATTTCGGAAGCAGCCCCCTGAATTCCTGTCACCGGCTTCAGGTTCAGGCATTGACGATCCGGGCCATCACGGTCGATATTCCCCCCGCGGGGGCGGCTTTCACGAGCCGTCCCTCGCAAGCAAGAATCGTCCATGTCACTCGATTTCTCCCTTCTCAACCAAGCCCCGGGTCTCCGTGAATGGATCATCGCGGACAAGTGGCAAAATGAGTTCAACCCGACCACCCTGCTGCGCAGCAAGGCCTACATTTCCGAGCGGCTCATCAAACAAGTCACGGTCGACTACGATCCGGTAGAGCGCGAAGTTTACATCGCGGCCAGTATTCACGGCACCGCGCCAAGGCCCTATGTGACCAACATCATGTTTAATGAAGACCACGGAGTTTGGAGAGCCGCGCCCGAGTGCTCCTGCCCAGTGGAGTATGACTGCAAGCACGCCGCCGCACTGCTTTCCCTGATTTCATTCCAGCTCGCGAAGGACCGCGGAAGCGCTTCCAGCAGCGCCACCCCGCAGCTCGCGCCCGAACTCCGCGAGTGGCTCAGGGAAATTGAAAAAGCCGCCGAAGCCGGCCGCGCCCATGCCGCCGCGCCGGTCACCAAACCCGAGAACCGTTTCCTCGCCTACTGTCTCGAGCAGCCGGTCTATCGGGAAAGCTCCAGGCTCAACTTCGTCATGCGCGTCGGCACCCGCCAGAAAGACGGTCGCGTCGCCATCTCTGACTCCCGCGCCAACGCCGACCCCTCCAAACCGCCCAAATACATGGTGCGTGAGGACCTCGTCGTCGCCTCGCTCTATCACCAGCGCTACCGCAGGCTCCATCTCTGGAACGACATGCCGCTCCAAGGCTCCGGCTGGGAAGACATCCTTGAAGGCGCCAGCGCGACCGGGCGCTTGTTTTACGGAGTCGAATCCTATCGGACAAAAAATTCGTCCGACTACCGCCCGGTCACCCTCGGCCCGGCCGTGGCCGTGGACGCCACTTGGGAACTCTCCCCGGATGGCAGCGCCCGGCCGGTGCTGCGTTGCGAAAACCCCGACATCATCATCCTGCCCACCCAGCCGCCCCGGTATTTCGATACCGCCACCACCACCCTCGGCCTGCTGGAAAGCGAGCTCCCCGGCGCCGTGCTCGCCGCTTGGCAAAACGGCCCCTCAGTTTCCGCGAATAGTCTCGCCGCTATCTCCACCCGTTTCTCCGCCATTTCCTCCGCCGCATTGCCCGCGCCGGTCAGACTCCAAACCGAGACCCGCCCCGCCTCGCTGCCGCAACCCCACCTCCGCATCCATTCCCGCGTCCTCGGCGGCAGGTGGGACCAGCAGACTATAACCATCGGCCAGCTTTCATTTCGTTATACCGACAGCCCGCTCCTCTCGCCGCTCGCCAGCGGCCACGCCGAGAGCCATGCGGAAATCCGCGACGACAAGCGCGTCGTCTGGCCCAGAAATTTCAAGGCCGAGCACACCTTGGCCAAGCGGCTGATGAACGTCGGCTTCATCGCCCTGTCCGAAATCCTCGCGCCCGTGCATCTCGACACCGCCGCGCTCTATTCCTGCGTCCCCGCCGTGCCGCTGCCCACCCCGCAGCTCGCCTGGCTGAATCTGTTGGAAAGCCCGGAAATGCAGAAACTCCGCAACGCCGGATGGACCATCGAGATCGATCCCAAGTCCGGCCTCACCGCCCACGACGCCAGCGAATTCTTCCCGGCCATCGAGGCCGATCCGGACCACGGCATCGACTGGTTCCGCTTCGACATCTCCTTCGAACTCGGCGGTAAAAAAATCAGCCTCATCCCCATCATCGCCGATGCGATCCTCCAGGATTTACCGTCCGCCGACACCCCGGATCTGCCCGAGTTCATCACCCTGCCGTGCGAAAATCCCGAGGATGGTTTCATCCGCTTTCCCGCCCGCCGGCTGTTGGAAATCGTCGATCAAGTCCGCCACCTCTTCCACGGCAACACCCTAGGCGACGGCCCGATCCGGATGGACCGCCTCGCCGCCGCCGGCGTGGCCGACACGCTGGCCATCGATTCCTCCGCGACCACCCGCGCCCTCGCCAAGCTCGGCCACAGCCTCAAGAACATCACCGCCCTGCCGCCGGCGGAAATCCCCAATACCCTCCGCGCCGAGCTCCGACCCTATCAGGCGGAAGGCTACCGCTGGCTCCAGTTCCTCGCCGCCCACGGCCTCCACGGCATCCTCGCCGACGACATGGGCCTCGGCAAAACCGTCCAGACCCTCGCCCACCTCGCCGCCGAGCGCGCAAAAAAACCCGGCCTGCCATCGCTCGTCATCGCTCCCACCTCGGTCGTCCCCAACTGGGCCGATGAAGCCGGGAAATTCACGCCCAAGCTCAAGGTGCTCGTCCTCCAGGGACTGGAGCGCGCCGCCTTGTTCGGCCAGATCAAAAAGGCCGACGTCGTCCTCACCTCCTATCCGTTGCTCACCCGCGATTTCGAGTTGCTCGCCAAACAAGACTGGCACCTGCTCATCCTCGACGAGGCCCAGTATATCAAAAACCCCAAGGCGCTCGCCGCCCAGAACGCCTGCAAACTCAAGGCCGCCCACCGCATCTGCCTTTCCGGCACGCCCATGGAAAACCACCTCGGCGAGCTCTGGAGCCTCATGCGTTTCCTGATGCCCGGATTTCTATCCGACGAAAAAACCTTCAACACCCACCTCCGCCGGCCCATCGAGCGCGACCGCTCCTCCGACGCCCAGCTCGCGCTCAACCGCCGCGTCTCCCCGCTCATCCTCCGCCGCACCAAGGACCAGGTCGCCACCGAGCTCCCCGCCAAGACCGAGATCATCCACGGCATCGATCTATCCAAAAAACAGACCGACCTCTACGAATCCGTCCGCGCCGCCATGGACAAGCGCGTCCGCGACGCCATCGCCGACAAGGGCCTCGCCAAGTCCCACATCATCGTCCTCGACGCCCTGCTCAAGCTCCGCCAGATCTGCTGCCACCCGCAGCTTCTCAAGTCGCCCGCCGCGCAGAAAGTCACCGATTCCGCCAAGCTCGACTACCTCACCGCCGAGCTCCTGCCCACTCTCATCGAGGAGGGCCGCCGCATCCTGTTATTCTCCACCTTCACCTCCATGCTCGCCCTCATCGAGGAGCATTTGAAGAAGGAAAAGATCCCCTACCTGAAACTCACCGGCCAGACCCAGGACCGCGCCTCGCTGGTCCGAAAATTCCAGGAAGGCGAAACCCCCGTCTTCCTCATCTCGCTCAAAGCCGGCGGCACCGGCCTCAACCTCACCGCCGCCGACACCGTCATCCACTACGACCCGTGGTGGAACCCCGCCGCCGAGAACCAAGCCACCGACCGCGCCCACCGCATCGGCCAGACCAAGCCCGTCTTCGTCCACAAGCTCGTCTGCCGCGGCACCATCGAGGACCGCATCCTCGACCTTCAGAAGCACAAATCCGCCTTGGTCGAGGCCCTGCTCTCCGACGAAACCAGCAAGCTCAAGATCGACGCCGAAACGCTTTCCCACCTGCTCTCGCCGCTAGAATAGGAAATATTGTGGCGGCGATCACCGGTCGCCGCGAATGGATGGCTTCGGTGAAGATGTCTCGCGGCGACCGGTGATCGCCGCTACACGTTTCAGATCATGCCCTCCACGAGCTTCTCCAGCTTCACGATGTCCGCCGAGAAGGCGCGGATGCCGTGGGCGGTCTTCTCGGTGGCCATCGCGTCTTCGTTGAGCATGAAACGGAAGTCGCTCTCGTTGAGGCTGAGTTTTTTGAAATCGCTGGCGGCGGCTTCGGCGGCGGTGAGGCGCGGGATGACCGGCTCGTCGGAGGCTTGCAGCTCGGCGAGCAGACCGGGGCTGATAGTGAGCAGGTCGCAACCGGCGAGCGCGAGGATTTCGCCCTTGTTGCGGAACGATGCACCCATGACCTCGGTCTTATAACCGAATTTCTTGTAGTAGTTGTAAATGGCGCGGACGGAAATGACGCCGGGATCTTCGTCGCCCTGGAAATCCTTGCCGGTGGCGGCCTTGTGCCAGTCGAGGATGCGACCGACGAAGGGCGAGATGAGCTGCACCCCGGCTTCGGCGCAGGCGACGGCCTGGGCGAAGGAGAACAGCAGCGTGAGATTGCAGTGAATGCCTTCCTTTTCAAGCGACTCCGCCGCCTTGATGCCTTCCCAGGTGGAGGCGATCTTAATCAGGATGCGGTTGCGGGAATGACCTTCTTTTTCATAGGCGGCGATGAGTTGGTGCGCCTTGGCGATGGTCGCCGCGGTGTCGAAGGAAAGCCGGGCATCGACCTCGGTGGAAACACGGCCGGGAACGATCTTGAGAATTTCCAAGCCGAACAAAATCAAGATGCGGTCGAGAATCGCCTCGGTCAGCGCCGGACCGGTGACGCCGGTGGCTTTCAACTCGCTCACGGCCTGCTCGACGAGATGGCGGTATTCCGGCTTGGCCGCGGCCTGGAGGATGAGCGACGGATTGGTCGTCGCGTCCTGCGGCTGGTAGGTTTTCATCGATTCGAAGTCTCCGGTATCGGCGACGACGGTCGTAAACTGCTTCAATTGATCGAGTTGGTTCATGCTCATGTAGGTTTTGGCTTAGCCCCGCGTCCCCGGATTTGAAAGATGAAAAGCGCGACACCGGCACATCCCGGCATGAATTTCACTTCAACCGGTGATGAAAGCGCTTGAAGGCAAACGCGCCTGCCGCAGCACCGAGCACGTCGGCCAGCCAGTCGTAAGGATCGTTCCCGCTGCGGCCCGGCGTGAAGGTCTGATGATACTCGTCGAGTCCGCCGATCAGTGCGATGGCGAGGATCGTGGTCAATAGAATCGCCTTCCAATCCGGCGGGTCCGGTCGCAGCCGGAATAGCCAGGCGCTCAACAATCCGCCGCCGCCGAAGAAGTAACCGAAGTGCGTGACCTTGTCGAAATGATCGATCGGCGGAGCAAATCCCTCCTGCGCCGGGAACGAGGAAAAAGTCCATAACACGGCGAACCAGAGCAGGAACGCGCCCAGCCAGAATTTCGGATTTCGAGGAAGCCGCGTCATCCTCAGAGCTTGCGCATCTCGTCCTCAAGCCGCTCCGCCAGCCACTGCTTCATCATCGACTGATAGTTGAGAAAGCGGCCGCGGGCGATGCGCTTGATCCGCGAAAGCATCCGCGGGTCGAAACGCAGGGTGATGGTGGTGGATTCGCGTGAGTCAGCCTCGTGGACGGAGGTGGCCATCAGCCGGCCGTCCAGCTCGTGGGTTTCCCAGTAACGGGCTTCGGCGGCCTCATCGGCAAAGTCGGGGATTTCAGTCCAGCGGGTGACGGCTTGCATGGGATAAAAAGGAATCAGCGGAATTCCGCGTATTTGCGATCGTAGAATTTCTGTTCGGCTTCCGACATTTCGCGGGCCGCAAAGACGCGGGCGGATTTGCCGTCCGTGCTGAACGATAGAAACAGATATCGGTCCGCCACTGTGCGACCGAGCGCGTAGTAGCGGGAAGCGCCGTCGGAGCGCTCGTTGTCCGGCAGGAAACGCACGGCAAAAGGATCCTCGAAAGCTTCTTCAAGCTCACGCGGTTTGATGTTTCGAAGGTCGAATTGAACGTCGATAAGGTCGAGTTCCATGGCGGGAGTCTGCGGATGAGTCGGGAAAGCGCAACAAAGACTTTGCCAAAGTCAGAGCGTGTGGCCCATCCGCGCGCGCTTGGTTTCGAGGTATTTCTCGTTGTGCGGATTTGACGGCAAACTGATGGGAAGCTGCTCGACGATTTCCAGTCCGTAGCCTTCGAGGCCGATGACTTTTTTCGGGTTGTTGGTCAGCAGGCGCATCTTGCGCACACCGAGGTCGTAGAGGATTTGTGCGCCCATGCCGTAGTCGCGGAGGTCCGAGCCGTAGCCGAGTTTTTCATTCGCTTCGATGGTGTCGAGCCCTTCTTCCTGGAGCTTGTAGGCGTGGATCTTCGCCGGCAGGCCGATCCCCCGCCCCTCCTGGCGGAGGTAAAGCAGCACGCCGCCTTCCTTGGAAATATGTTCCAGTGCCGCGGCCAGCTGGCCGCCGCAATCGCAGCGCTGGGACTGGAAAACATCGCCGGTCAGGCACTCCGAGTGGACCCGCACGAGGGTCGGTTTCTCCGGATCGATGACACCCCGGCTCATGGCGAGGTGGTGGCTGGTATCGGTGGAAATTCGATAGAGATGGCAGTCGAACTCGCCGAAATCCGTCGGCATCTTCACCGTCTGCTCGCGGACCACGAGCTTCTCGGAGCGCCTGCGGTATTCGATGAGCTGGGCGATGGTGCAGGCCTTGAGGCCGTGGCGCTTCTGATAGTCCCCGAGCTGGCCGACTCGGGCCATCGTGCCGTCGTCGTTCATGATCTCGCAAATCACCGCGGCCTTCGGGAGTCCGGCGAGCCCGGCGAGGTCGAGCGCCGCCTCGGTGTGTCCGGTCCGGCGGAGCACCCCGTCCGCCACGGCTTGCAGCGGGAAGACGTGGCCGGGACGGACGAACGCATCCGGCCCCGCGCTCGGGTCGGCCAGCAGCTGGATGGTCAACGCGCGGTCGGCCGCGGAAATCCCGGTGGTGATGCCCTCCGCGGCATCGACGCTCACGGTGAACGCGGTTTTATGACCCTCCCGGTTGCGGCGGGTCATTTGCGGCAGTTCCAGCTCTTCCGCCCGCTCGGCGGTGACCGGCGCGCAGATCAATCCCCGCGCGTGAATGGCCATGAAATTGACCATTTCCGGCGTGCACAGCGATGCGGCTCCGACCAGGTCCGCTTCATTTTCGCGGGACGGATCATCGGCGACGATCACCAGGCGGCCGGCGGCGATTTCGGCGATGATTTCAGGAATGGGGCTGAACGTGAGAGACGGGTCTGACATGATGGATTGGAAAAAACGGCGGCTAGTTGAGTGACGGATCATCCGGAGCCTCGGCGAGGATGCGGTGGAGCGGGGAAAGATGGCGCAGCAGCTCCGACCACAAATTGCGGTCATGTTCGTGGCCCAGCAGGTCCGGTTGCGGGCGGGTGGCGATCCACGAACTGCGGCGAAGTTCGTTCTCCAGCTGCCCGGCAGACCAGCCCGAGTAGCCGACGAAGGCCCGCACGATCCGCCCCGGCCGATGGGCGTGGGTCACGGCCTGCTCGGCGGAAATCCGCAGCGCCCAACGCAGGCCAAGCTTTTGGCTCCACCAGAACGAGGAAAACGTCAGTTGGTCCGACGCGACCGGCCCGCCCTCGTGCACCGCGAGCTGACGCAGCGGCGAGAAATCCTCGCCGTGCAGCAAGTCGCCGACGATTTTTCCCGTCGGGTGATTCAAAATCAGGCCGAAAGCGCCCTCATCCGATTTGTGCTCCGCCAGCAGGATCACCGAGCGATGAAAAGTGGAGCCCCGCAACGACGGATCCGCCAAAAGCAGCTGCCCTTGGAGCTGGATCGGGTGATTGGGGTTGAACAGATCGTCGGCCACGGCCGGATCTTAATGCCAGCTCCGGCGTTCGCCAATCGCGGATTGCGTGAGATTTCAACTTCGCAAAATTCGGAGATCCGATTGACAGAGTCCCGGCCACCAGACCGTAGTGCGCAAGGTTTCACGATGCTTCGCCCCCTTTACCTGTTTTTGTCCGTCCTTCCCGCTGCGCTCGCGACGGGCGCGGAGCGCGTGGAGTTCAATCGCGACATCCGGCCGATCCTCACCAAGCATTGCACCGCTTGCCACGGCGGGGTGAAGGAGGCAGGTAACATCTCCTTCATTTATCGCGAGAAAGCGCTGGGCAAGGGCAAGTCCGGCGAGCATCCGATCGTTCCCGGCAAGCCCGCCGAGTCCGACATGCTGCGCCGCCTGCGCAGCAGCGACCCCGACGAGGTGATGCCGAAGCCAAAGCACGGGCCGCCGTTAGCCGCCGCTGAAGTCGCGCTGATCGAGCGCTGGATTTCCGAAGGCGCGGAGTGGCAGAGCCACTGGGCCTTCGTCCCGCCGAAGGAAACCGCGGTGGCGGAAATTTCCGACGAGAAATGGCCGTCCGCATCGCTGGACCGCTTCGTCCTGCAACGGCTTGACCGGGAAGATCTCAAGCCGTCGCCCGCAGCCAGCCCCGCGGAATGGCTGCGGCGGGTGAGCTTCGACCTCACCGGCCTGCCTCCCGCGCCGGAGGATTTGGCGGCGATCGGGACCGATCCCGCCGCCGCGGTGGATCGCTTGTTAGCCTCGCCCGCTTTCGGCGAGCGCTGGGCGGCGGTGTGGCTCGACCTCGCCCGCTACTCGGACACCTACGGCTTTGAAAAGGACCCGCACCGCGACGTCTGGCCCTTCCGCGACTGGGTGATCCGCGCGTTCAACTCGGACATGCCATACGACCAGTTCACCATCGAGCAACTCGCCGGCGACCTGCTGCCTAACGCCACTCCCGACCAGCGCCTCGCGACCGCGTTCCATCGCAACACCCAGACCAACACCGAGGGCGGCACCGATGACGAGGAATTCCGCGTCGCCGCCGTCATCGACCGAGTCAGCACCACCTGGACCACCTGGCAGGCGACGACCTTCGGCTGCGTGCAGTGCCACTCGCATCCTTACGACCCCATCGGGCACGAAGAGTTTTACAAGTTCACCGCCTTCTTCAACAGCACCGCGGATTTCGACCAGGACAACGATTTCCCGCGCATGAAAGTGCCGACCGATCCCGCCAAGTCCGCCGAGGCATCCTCCCTTGAAATCGAAATGCGAATCCTCCGCGAACAGCTCAACCGGGCCGGCCACGATCTAGCGGAATCCACCGCCGACTGGAAGCCCTTCACGCCCGACACCTTCGCGCCCAGCCATGGAAAACTGGCGGTTTCCGACGACGGCACGATCCGCAGCGAAGGCACCTTGCCGAAGGGAAACGTCCACAAGGTGTCCGGTCCGGCACCGGCGTTCAGCGCGCTGCGGCTGAGAATCCTGCCGGAAAAAGACGACCCGAAAAAATGGCCCGAGCGCGGCTCGCTGGTCACGAAGTTCGAGGTGAGACTGATCGATCCAGCCGGAGCGGTCACGCCCGTCGCGGTGAAGGAGGTTTTTGTCGATCATCTGGGCGATCCCGTCGAGCCCGAACCCGGCGGCAATGTCGGCGGTTTCCCGAAACTCGAAGGCCCGCGCTGGTTCGTCTTCGTGCCCGAAAAAGCGGTGAGTCCCGCCCCCGGCGCGCGCCTGGAAATCGCGATGACCCAGAAAGGCGAAACCACGGGAGATCAAGCCACCCCGGTCCGGCGCTTCGCCCTCGAAGTTTCCAACCGCGCCGAATGGTCGGCGCTCATCGCAAACCCGCAGCGCGTTGCCATCTGGAAATCCCGCGACGAGATGGCCAAGCGCTACAAGGCGATCGAAGGCAAGATGGTCCCGGTCATGCTCGAGCGCCCCGCCCGCGAGACCCGCGTTTTCGCCCGCGGCAACCGCTTGTCGAAGGAGAGCCTGGTGACGACCGGCGTGCCGGAATTGTTAGCGAACAACACCACGAAAGACGGCATGAGCCGCCTCGACATGGCGCGCTGGATCGCCAGCCCGCAAAACCCGCTGACCGCCCGCGTGATGGTGAACCGGCTGTGGGGCGAGCTTTTCGGCATCGGCCTTGTCCAGACCGCGGAGGATTTCGGCACCTCCGGCACGCCGCCGAGGCACCCGGAACTGTTGGATCATCTTGCACTTCGCTTTCAAGGCGATTTCAAATGGTCGGTGAAATCCATGCTCCGTGAAATCGTGCTGTCCTCGACCTACCGCCAGACCCACCGCGCGTCGAAAGAACTCGTGGAAAAAGACCCCGCCAACCGCCTGCTGGCGCGTGGCCCGCGCAACCGGCTGTCCGCCGAGATGGTCCGCGACCAGGCGCTCGCCGTCGCCGGATTGCTTTCGCCGAAAATGCATGGTCCGCCGGTTTTCCCGCCGCAGCCGGCGGGAGTTTGGAGCTCGGTTTACAGCGGGGCGAAATGGAACGAGTCGAAAGGCGAGGACCGCTACCGCCGCGGGATTTACACCTACTCCAAGCGAACTAGCGGATTTCCGGGATTTCTCACTTTCGACGCGCCGAGCCGCGACCTGTGCAGCGCCCGCAGGCTTGTTAGCAACACGCCGTTGCAGGCGCTCGTCACCCTCAACGACCCCGCCCACATCGAGGCCGCGCAGGGATTTGCCAAGCGGATGGCCGCCCACTCCGCCGAGCTCCGGGCGCAGCTCGCGTTCGGTGTCCTGCTCGCCACCCAGCAACCCGCCTCGCCCGTGATGCTTGATGAGCTCGCCGCGCTCCACACCACCAGCTCCGCCGACTATCAGAATTCTCCCACCGAATCCGCCAAGCTCGCGGAAACTCCGGATACCGCCGCGCTCGTGCTCGTGGCGAACACGATCCTCAACCTGGACTCCGCCCTCACCCGATGAACCCCGAACACTTCGCCCGGCTCCAGCACTCCCAACTGGAACACCTGACCCGCCGCCATTTCCTCGCGAAGTGCAGCACCGGCCTCGGCGCGATGTGGCTCGCCAGCGCGACCGGCCGCGCGTGGGGCGCGTCCGGCGCCTTGCAAAAAGACCCGGCCAATCCGCTCGCACCCGCGATGCCGCACTTCGCCGCCAAGGCGAAGCGCGTCATCTATCTGCACATGGCCGGCGCGCCCTCGCAGCACGAGCTCTTCGATTACAAGCCGGAGCTTCTCAAGTTGAACGGCAAGGAATGCCCGAAGGAATTTCTCGAAGGCAAGCAGTTCGCCTTCATCCAGGGCGTGCCGAAAATGCTCGGTCCGCAATATGCTTTCCAACAGCACGGCCAGTCCGGCGCGTGGCTGTCCGACCGGCTGCCGCACTTCACCTCGGTGGTCGATGACGTGTGTTTCATCAAGTCGATGCACACCGACCAGTTCAACCACGGCCCCGCGCAGCTGCTCGTTCACACCGGCAGCCAGAACCTCGGCGCGCCGTCCATCGGCGCGTGGGCCACCTACGGGCTCGGCTCGGAAAACCAGAACCTCCCCGGCTTCATCGTCCTGACGTCCGGCGGCAAAAATCCGGACGCCGGCAAATCCGTTTGGGGCGCCGGCTACCTGCCGTCCGTCTATCAAGGCGTGCAGTGCCGCTCGCAGGGCGAGCCGGTTCTCTATCTTGACGATCCCGCCGGCATCTCGCGCGGCCTCCGCCGCCGCTCGCTCGACACGCTCGACCGCCTGAACCAGAAGATTTCCGAAGACGTCGGCGATCCGGAAACCATCACCCGCATCGCCCAATACGAGATGGCTTACCGGATGCAGACGCACGCCACCGACGCCTTCGACCTGAAGCAGGAAAGCGCGGCCACCCACGAGCTTTACGGCACCGAGCCCGGCAAGGAATCCTTCGACAACAACTGCTTGTTAGCCCGCCGCCTCGCCGAGCGCGGCGTTCGTTACATCCAGCTCTTCCACTGGGGTTGGGACTCGCACGGCGCCAGCGCGAGCGAGGCGCTCAACAGCGGCTTCACCGAGCGCTGCAAGGAGGTGGACCAGCCGATGACCGCGCTGCTGAAGGACCTCAAACAGCGCGGCTTGTTGGAAGACACCCTCGTCGTCTGGGGCGGCGAGTTCGGCCGCACGCCGATGCAGGAAAACCGCGGCGGAAATTCAATGGCCTTCGTCGGCCGCGACCACAACCCTGGCGCCTTCACCATCTGGATGGCCGGCGGCGGGGTGAAGCCGGGCGTTTCCTACGGCGAGACCGATCCCATCGGCTACGAGGCGATGACCGACAAGGTTTCCGTGCACGATCTCCACGCCACCATGATGCACCTCATGGGCTTCGATCACGAGAAACTGACATTTCCGTCGCAAGGCGCGCCGCAGCGCCTGTCCAACATCACCAAGCCGGGGAGCAAGGTCGTCAATGGCGTCCTCGCGTGAGCCAA
Source organism: Akkermansia muciniphila (assembly GCA_945879075.1). Lineage (GTDB taxonomy): Bacteria > Verrucomicrobiota > Verrucomicrobiia > Verrucomicrobiales > Akkermansiaceae > Luteolibacter > Luteolibacter muciniphilus_C. The sequence goes on from CAMCUY010000067.1 coordinate 12,699, forward strand.
GCCGAATCCTAACGGATAACCGCCGAAGCCGCTTTAAGTTTGACCCGGACGCGCATTTCAGGAATATGGCACAGGTAGGAAAACGCGTATGAATGAGCCGATGTCAGCTTGGGAACCCGCGAAAGATTGGCGGGACGACCGGATTGTGGAGCAGCTGGAGCAATCCGCGTTGTATCGGGATTACGAGCGGGCGTTCAGCGAGG
>CAMCUY010000068.1 GCA_945879075.1 Akkermansia muciniphila
GTGACGGTGCCTTCCACGATGTCCACGATCGCCTGCGGCGGGACGTCCTCGCCGAAGAAAGCATCCGCCACGGCGATGCCGATTTCCGGGAAAGTGAGCTCACGCCAGATCTCCCAGAATCCGCCGTCGAGCACGGGCAGTTTGTCCGGCATGTAAAGGCCGTTGTCCGGCGGCAGCGAGCGCAGGATGGCTTCTTTGAGATCGACGCGGCAGGCGGGGTTGTTGGTGGAGTGATAGAGCACGGCGGGGAAGCGCTAGAGATCGGGCTGGGACGTCTCGTCCCGGGGAATCACACTTTCATCAGGTCCGCTTCCTTCGCCGTGGCGAGGTCGTCGATTTTTTTGGTGAACTTGTTGGTGAGGTCCTGGACTTCCTTTTCAAAAGTCTTCTGGCCGTCTTCGGTGATCACGTTGTCCGCCTTCATCTTTTTCGCGGCGTCCATGCCGTCTTTGCGGGCGGCGCGGAGGCGGACCTTGGCTTCTTCCGCGAGCTGTTTGATCATTTTGACCATGTCCTTCCGGCGCTCTTCGGAGAGCTCGGGGATGGGAACGCGGATCGAGCGGTCGGCGGCGGCGGGGTTGAGGCCTAACTTGCACTCGCGGATGGCGCGCTCGATGTCGCGGGTGGTCGCCGGATCGAAGGGTTGCACCATCAGCATCCGCGGCTCGGGCGAGCTGATGACGGCGATGCTCTTGAGTTTGGAAACGGCACCGTAGGCTTGGACGTGCACGTCGAGGTTTTCGATGAGGGCAGGGCTGGCCTTGCCCGTGCGCACGCCGGCGAACTCGTGGATGAGGTAGTCGACGCACTTGGTCATCGCGTCTTCGACGTCGAAAATAGCTTCTTCAGGGTCCATGATAGATTTGAGATTGGTGATTTATTCGCCGTGGACGAGCGTGCCGATCGGCAGGCCGCGGAGGGCGTGGGAAAGATTGCCGTGGGGAGCCAGATCAAATACAATAATCGGCACGTCGTTGTCCATGCAAAGACTGAAGGCGGTGGCGTCCATCACGTTGAGGCGCTGGGAAAGGCAGTTCTGGAAGGTCACCGTTTCGTAGCGCACGGCGTCCGGATTGTGGCGCGGGTCGGAGTCATAAACGCCGTCCACCTGGGTCGCCTTGAGAATCACGTCGGCACCCATTTCGCTGGCGCGCAGGGCGGCGGTGGTGTCGGTGGAGAAAAACGGATTGCCGGTGCCGGCGGCGAAAATGACCACCTTGCCCTCGTCGAGTTGTTTCTCGGCTTTGCGGCGGATGAAGGTTTCCGCGACGTTTTTCATCTCGATGGCGGACTGCACCACGCAAGTGACGCCGTGGTGTTCGAGCGCGCCTTCGAGGGCGAGCGCGTTCATGACGGTGGCGAGCATGCCGACATGATCCGCGGTCGCGCGGTCCATCCCGCGGGCGGAGGCACTCGCGCCGCGCCAGAAATTCCCGCCGCCGACGACGATGCCGAGCTGGAGTCCGCCCTGCACCGCCTCGCGGATTTCCAAAGCGATGCGGTCCACGATTTCCGGGGAGATATTATCCCGGGAGCCCGGCCCGCGGAGGGCTTCACCGCTGAGTTTGAGAATGGCGCGTTTGAAAGGACGTGGATCGGTTGGGGCTTGGCTCATGGGTGATTGGGGCTGCCGGATCAAAGCGGAATCCCACCCCCGTTGGAAAGGGAAAACACGGAATCAATTCGCCGCCGCCTCCGCGCCGATCACGAACTTGCTGCCAAGCCCGCGCAGACTGGCCTTGGCCTCGTCGGAACCGTCGATGATCACGACGACTGGCAGCGACTGGGTCAGCGGGCGTTGGTATTCATCGGGGGTTTTTCGCAGGGCGATGATCGACAGGTTGAGGATGTGGCGGGTGGTCAGGTCCATCTCCGGGGGGGTGGCGAGTTGGGCGACATCGAGCCTCAAGGTCAGGACTCCCTCCGTCATTTCTCCGCTGATTCCGACGTTGTACAGCACCAGTAAATTGGGCTCTTGGGATTTTGTAGTTCGGGTTGTTCGTTGGAATCAGGTGGGGTCTGCGAATGGCATCCACCAGCACTTCCGGGAAGGTTATTGTAGCACACTCTCAGTCGGTGCGGTGACCTACATACGAAGGTGCAAATCTTGACAGAATTTCCTCAAGAATCCCGGTGTGACCCGAAATCCTGAGTCCGGCATCGGATTCTTTGGGTGGCAATCGCCATGGATGGTCGGTTTACGGCCGGCCTTTGCGGGAGGATTTTTACCCACCCGAGAACGCATTCTATCCCAATTCTTCCTCAATGAAATCAAGCACGAGGTCGATGAGTTCGTCCAGACCGGCGGGGAGTTCTTCTTCGACCGTGGCGAGGTAATCCGCTTCGGTTTCGCTATAGTCGTTGCGGTCCTCGCTGCGGGTTTCGCACCAACGGCTGGCGTTGAGAGGATCGACCAGGGTGGTCGCACCGATGAGTTCGAAGGAGTTGATGATGCGCTGGTGATTCACCCCGCTCTGCCAAAACCCATGCAAGCCATCCTCGCTTTCAAGCAGCGGAACGGTTTCATACACGTCCATCAGAGCGCGTTCTTCGCGGCTGAGAGCCCGCTCGGACGATTCGCTCTCAAGGCGATCGATGAGGATCTCGACTTTCTCCGGCCATTCAATCGGTTCTTGGGAAAACATTTCGCGCGGATCTAGAATACGGGATCAATCCATGCAAAGCCAATTCATGGGGCAAAAGGGGCGGTCGGCGGAGATTCGGTTGGGACGGGCGATGTCATGATCGCCCGGTCCATGAGAGGACCATGGAAAGCGGCTCTCGATTCAGGTCGGGCCGTTGTCCGCGGCTTCGGGGATTTCGCCGGTGGCTTGGGAGGGTTCTTCGGTTGGATCCAAACCTTCCCCGGGAGCCTCCTGCGGGCTCGGTGTGCGGCCGTTGTTTTCCAGCAGGATGAAGACTTCGTTCTGCACGGCTTCGATCTCGCTGAGGGGGATGTCCGGGTCCTTGACGATGAAGACCTCGCCGGTTTTGCGGTGCTCGTAAACGCGGAGGATGCCGCCGGGAGTGCGCTGGCTGTCGGTCTCTCGCAGGAGTTTCTGCCGCTCCAACATCACCGCGAGGATGAAGCGGGCGTTCTCGGTATGGTCCTCGTTCTCTTCCACCAGGCGCTGGAGGATTTCCCCGGCGCTGAGTTTTTCCGCAGCGATGGCGGCGTCGTTGTTCTGAACGGCGGTGTAGGTGGTGCGCCAGAAGGAAAAGGGCTGGTCGCCGGTTTCCTGATAGGCAGCCCAGCCCTCCACGCAGTAGTCGCGCCGGAGGTAGCCGCTGGATTCGGGATCGGGGAAAAGGGCGGTGACGATGGTTTCGCCATCGACGAAGGGGCGTTGGGCGGCGGCGCATTCGCGGCCGCGGGAGCGGACATGCCAGGGTTCTGCAATTGCCATGGGAGCGGGGTGGTTCAGTCGTTGCCGGGTATCAGCCGGCGCAGAATCAGGTAGATCGGTTGGCCGGAGATCCGGCGGTGGAAGAGATAGAGTCCTAGCAGGGAGAAGACAATGTTGGGAAGCCAGGCGGCGTGCGCCGGGCGGAGGGTGCCGGATTCGCCGAGGGCGAGCGTGATGCTGGAGATGAGCATCATCAGCGCGGAGAGGACCACGGCGAGGAAGATCCCGCCGCCGGGGGCGCGGCGGGAAAAGTGGATGCCAAGCGGCGTGGCGAGCAGCACCGTGACCAGGCAGGCGAAGGGCAGCGCCCAGCGGTAGTGCCAGTGCGTCAGGTAAGGCGACGGGTCGGCGAACTGGCCGTTTTGTGACCAGGCTTTGAGCCAGCTGCTGAGGTCGGGGATGTCGAGCAGGTCGGCGCTGAGGCCGGGCTTGATGAGCTGCCACGGGGTTTCGCTCCAGGTGTCGATGGTGACGGGCGCGGCGTGGGTTTCGAAAACCGGCGCTTGTTTGGGCGGGTAATTTCCGGTGACGGCCCCCTCGAAGGTCCAGCGGCGGCTGGGGCGGTCCCAAAAGGCGCGCTTGGCGCAGAGGCGGCTTTCCAGCGTCTTGTCCTCGCGGGTGGTGGTGATCTCGACGTCTTGAAGCGGTTCGCCAATTTGGTAATCCTGCGGAAACGCGCCGATCATCCACAGCCGGCGGCTGGCGGCGTTCCGATAGAGCACTTGGGTCGCCTCGGCGGCTTGTTTGCCGCTGGCTTCAGCCAGGATTTTATCGACGTTGCTCTCGGCGGCGGGTGCCCAGTGGTAATTGAGGCCGAGACCTAGCAGGCTGAACAGCAGACCGGCGGTGATCAGCGGCAAGGTGATCCGGACAACGCTGCGGCCGGCCTGGATCATGGCGATGATTTCGCGGCTGCCGGAAAGTTTGCCGAGCGCGTAGAGCAGCGCGAGCAGCAGACTGTAGGGCAGCAACAGGAGCAGGATCGCGGGCGAGCGGGCGGCGTAAAATTTGCCGATGGTCGTCATGACGTCCTGCGTTTCGCGGAAATCCCCGATCTTGTCGGCCATGTCCATCAGCAGCCAGATCATCATCAGCGCGGCGAGGCAGACGGTGAAAATCCCGGCGAACTGGCGGGTGATGTAGCGGTCCAAGGTGCTGCCGAGGGCGTAAAGGAAAGCGGCGAGCGCGGGTAGAAAACAAAGCCCCGCGAGGATGAACGGCCGCGCCTGGTGGGCTTGAACATCGGCGTCCGGGAAGCTGACGAGCAGCTCTTTGACGGCGGCGGTTTCTCCGGGGACGAGCATCGCGCAGACTGCGGTGCCCCCGGCGGCGAGCGCGAGGGGGAGCAGGAATCGCAAGAGATGGTTGCGGAAAAATTTCATGGACCGGCCGCGGCCGGCAGACAGTGGAGGCGGCAGGGGAGGGGTGTCGAGCGCGTTATGGCGGTGCGGTGCGAAGTTGCGGCTTGGCAGAACGCCCGATGCCGGATGCGATGGCCGGGAGATGATTTCCATGACCGAAGGCCAACCGATCCCCGGATTCAGCGATGCGGTGCGGGAGGCGTTTTCACGGAAAGGCCTGCTGGCGAAATCACGCGATTTCGAATACCGACCGCAGCAGCAGGAGCTGGCGGTGGCGGTGGCGGAAGCCCTCATCGGCGCGAATCCGCTGGTGGCGGAGGCGGGGACCGGGGTGGGGAAATCGCTGGCGTATCTGCTGCCGGCCGCGCGGTTCGCCTTGGAAACGGGGCGCAAGGGAGTGATTTCCACCCACACGATCAATTTGCAGGAGCAGCTGGTGCGTAAGGATATCCCGATCGTGAGGAAAATCCTCGGCGATGAGCTTCCGGCGGTGCTGTTGAAGGGGCGGCAGAATTATTTGTGCCCGTTGCGGTTGCGGCGCGCTTTCGAGCAATCCGCCGACCTCTTTACGAACACGGAGAACGACGAGCTCGAGGCGATCGCCAAGTGGGCGGAAAAAACCCGCGACGGGACGCTGAGCGATCTGGATTTCCAGCCGCAGATGAAGGTCTGGCTGCAAGTGTGCAGCGAGGCGCACCTGTGCACGGCGCGCCACTGCGGGCCGCGCGGCAATTGTTTTTTTCAGGAAGCGCGCAAGGCGGCGGCGGACGCGAAATTGATCGTGGTGAACCACACCTTGTTCTTCGCACTGCTCAATACCGACGACGAGCCGGCGGACGAGGAAGACGGGAAAAAGACCGGCGGATTTTTGTTTCCCAACGATTTCGCGGTGCTCGACGAGGCGCACACCATCGAGCAGGTGGCGGCCATCCAGCTCGGGCTGCGGGTGTCTCAGTCCGGGCTGCGCTTCGACCTGCAGCGGCTCTATCACCCGAAGACCCGCAAGGGCTTGCTGAAAGCGTTCCGCCGGGCATCGGCGCTGACGGCGGTGGAGTCGGCGCTGACCGCCGCGGACCGGTTTTTCCATCAGGTGGGGGACGTGGCGAAGTTCGGGAATTTCTCCAAGGAATGCCGCGTCCGTGAGACGGAGATAGTGCCTAACTCGATGGCGGAGCCGTTGCGGAATCTCTGGCTGGAAATCGACAACCTCGCGGCGGACGTGGAGTCGGAATCGACGCGCGCGGAGCTGCAGGACGCGTCCCGGCGGCTGCGCGAGGCGCACGGCTCGATCGGCGTCTTCCTGGATCAGGCGACGGATGATAGTGTTTATTGGGTGGAGAAAAGCGGGCGCGACGAACAGCAGTTCAGCCTCCACGCCGCGCCGGTGAACGTGGCTGACAAGCTCCGGCCGCTGTTGTTTTCCGGGAAAAAAAGCCTGGTGCTGACCAGTGCCACGCTCGGGGTGGGCGATCCCAAGCTCGGCTACTTCCGCGGCCGCGTGGGCGCGGAAAACGCGCGGGCGCTGTGCATCGGCAGTCCCTTCGACTATCAGCGGCAGATGAAGATCCGAATCTACAAATCCGTGCCCGATCCGGGGACGCCGCGCTACGACGAGCTGCTGGCGGAGGGTATCCGCCAGTCTGTGTTAGAGAGTGATGGCCGGGCCTTCGTCTTGTTCACCAGCTACCGCACGATGCGCGACGCGGGGCAGCGCTTGGAGCATTTTTTCCGGACGCAGGGCTGGCGGGTTTTCATGCAGGGCGACGGCATGCCGCGGCACAAGATGATCGAGGAATTCCGCAACGACGTGCACAGCGTCCTGTTCGGAACGGATAGTTTCTGGACCGGCGTTGACGTGCCGGGCGAGGCGCTTTCCAACGTGATCGTGACGCGCCTGCCCTTCGCGGTGCCGGACCATCCGCTCACGGCGTCGCGGCTGGAAGCGATCGAGGCGGCGGGGGGGAATCCGTTCATGGACTACTCGGTGCCTGAGGCGATTTTAAAGATGCGGCAGGGCGTCGGCCGCCTGATCCGCACTGAGCGCGACCACGGGTTGGTTTGTATTCTGGACAACCGCATCCTGACGAAACGCTACGGCAAGGCGTTTCTCAAGGCACTGCCGGACGCGCCGGTGGAAGTGATCGGCTAGAGGCGGAACGGGGCCAGTCGCGCGATGGCCTGTCTGAGCAACGCTGCGTCCCATTGGCCGGGCGCGGTCGCGGTGGTTCCGAGGTAGCCGTAATTGAGCAAGCTGCCGGATTGCGCGCACAGCAGTCGCGAAACGGGAGCCAGCGGGCCCATGCCCATGGTGGCGACGGGGATTCCGTGGTCCGCGAGTTGGAAATCCGCCAGTCGTGCGAGATCCGCCGGCGAGGCGAGCTGGGCGGCGGCCTTGAAAACCGCGGCTCCAGCGTCTTTCGCCTGCCTCGCCGCGTCTTCCAGCGCGGCGGTTGCGGGGAGCTTGTTGAAATCGTGATAGGAGGCAATCCACGGGATTTGCCGCTCCGCGAGCTTCTCGAGAAGAGCCCCCATCTCGCGGATGCTCGCCACTTCGATGTCAATCAACGCCGCCTGGTCCAGCGCGCCGCGCAGCAAGCTCATCCGCGCGTCCGGGCCGATGGCCAGCGCGCCGCCCTCCTCGAAACGACGCGCGGTGAATAGCAGCGGAATTTCTGATAGATGGCTCCATCGCGTGCGGTCGGTTTTCGTATCCTCGGCGTGTAAAAGATCCAACCGGATTTCCGCGAGGTCGCAGGATTCCCGGACCGCCAAAGCGCTGGTCTCGCGCAGGTCCAGTGAGCTTCCCAAGCTCCCCACCACCCGCGGCCGCGGTTCTTTCAGCAGAAATTCAACATGTGACATGGCGAAGTGATGCGTGGCAAAGCACGGCACGTCAATCGCTTGTGAGCACAGCGGGGAGCGAATGTGTTTACAGCAAACAAATTTTATTCGAAATCCGGTATTTTCTCTCGTCAACCCGAAATCCAACTCACTAGGTTCCTTCAAACCCACACGGCATGAACGTTCTCTTACGCAAATCTTTTTCGATCACTCTCGCCGCATTCATCGTCGCGCTCTCGGTCGGAAGCGCCTCCGGGCAGGCCGCCAAGGTTCTTGGTGATAAGCCAACCTTTGACGATATTCCATCCCCGGAGTTTGGAGGAGTCAAAAACAAGGCCTTCAAACCCAAGGACTGGCTCGAAATCGAAACCAAGCTGAACATCTCCCTCAGTCCGGAGCCTGCTACCAAAACCTGCGACAAGATCACCGTGAAGTGGTACATCGCGGTTAAAAACGCCGAAAAGTCCGGCACTTTCCTGCTCTTCACCAAGGACATCGACTACGTCAACGTGCCTGTTTCAGAAGAAGTTTACTGCTCGGTCTATCTCTCGCCGTCGTCGATCAAGCGGCTCACCGGCTTCGACCGCGCCGGCAAGTCCGCGGTCGAATACGTCGGCTATGAAGTGCTCATCAACGGTGAGAAAGTCGCACAGGAAACCAGCAAGGGCAAACCCGGATGGTGGAACGCGGCTTCTGACAAGATTTCGCGCAGCGACAAAGTGCCGCTTCTCAACAAGACCGAAACGCCCTTCGCGTCGATGTGGTGGGACCGCTATGCGGAAGTCAGCGTGGAACGCCGCTGAGCTGATTTCCCTTCGTTCCCCTTGCTTCATGCCTTCTCTTCTATCTTTACCGAATCATGGCTGACAATCAGACGACCGTAGTACTCAACATCGGATCCCAGCGCATCGGCATGGCCGTTTTCGAAGTTTCGAAAAGCGGCGGCTTGACCCTCACGGCTTATGGCTCCGAGACCATCGTCGCGGATCCCGCGCTCGAGGCCTTCAAAATCTCTCAAACCCGGGTGGCCATCGCCGATCTCGCCCAGCGCCTCAAAGTCGGCAAGATCAAGACCCGTTACGCGATTTCCGGCCAGTCGGTTTTCACCCGCTTCGTCAAGCTCCCGCCGCTGCAAGACGACAACATTGAGCAGTTGGTCACTTTCGAGGCGCAGCAGCATGTGCCTTTCCCGCTGCAGGAAGTCGTTTGGGACTATGAGCTGATCGAAGGCGCGACCGAGAAGGAAGTGGTCATCGTCGCCATCAAGGCCGACGCGCTTGATGAAATCAACGCCGCCGTCAACGACAGCGGTCTCGGCACCGCGGAAGTCGATGTCGCCCCGATGGCGATTTACAACGCGTTCCGCGCCACCTACGGCAACCCCGAAGAGCCGATTTTGCTCATCGATATCGGGGCGAAAACCAGCAATCTTCTTTACATCGAAGGCCGCCGCTTCTTCACCCGCAGCATTGCCATCGGCGGTGCGGCGGTCACGGCGGCCATCGCCAAGGAATACGGCATCCCCTTCATGGAGGCGGAGCACCAGAAGATCGCCAACGGCCTTGTTGCCCTGAGCGGCGGTCACACGGAGCAATTGGACGAATCGGTGGCAGCGCTTGCCATGGTGATCCGCAACGCGCTGACCCGCCTTCCCGCGGAAATCGCCCGAACCACCAATTATTACCGCAGTCAGCACGGCGGGAGTGCTCCCCGGCGGGTGCTTCTGGCGGGCGGTGGAGCCAATCTCCCCTACACTCTCGAGTTTTTTCAAGAGAAGCTCAACCTCCCGGTCGAGTATTTCAACCCGGTCAGAAACGTCACCATCGGCAAGAGTGTCGATCCCGCCGACGTCCAGAGAGAGGGCCACTTGATGGGCGAACTCGTCGGCCTCGGCCTGCGCGGCATCGGCAAATCCGCCATCAACATCGATCTGGTGCCACATGTCGTCGAGCAATCGCGGGCGGCGGACCGGCGCAAGCCATTCCTCATCGCTGCTGCCGCCGTGTTGTTGGGCGGGATGGCGGTATGGGCCGCCTTCCAAAACATCGCCGCCTCCACCGCGACGGAACAGGCTCAAGCCATGGAAGATACGCGCGAGTCGCTGTCGCCGCTCAAGACGGAGATCGATCAACTTCTGAAAAAGGAGGACAATCTCCGCCAGATTGCCACCGGATACACCGATGTGGAATCCGCCCACGTGTTCTGGATGGATCTGTTGGCCGAAGTTCGTGGCGCTCTGGCCAGCGATGCGGTGTGGGTGACCGACTTGGAGCCCCTTCACGGTTATGTTCCGCCGCCGCCGGGTGCGAAAATCGCCAACGGCAAGCCGGACACCAAGGACCAGAACGGCAAATCCGTCGTGAAAGCCGAATTCCCGGCTGCCACCTATGGGAGTTCCTCGCTGATGGATCTTAAAATTGAGGAACCCGTCCAAGGCAAAAGGCCGGGTCCAGCTGCTGCCTCCACGGTGACCGCCAACGCCGTCCGGATCAAAGGCTTCTGGCGCGAGACCGCCAAGAGCCAAAACGTAGTCTCCGAACTTCTGAAAAACCTGCGCGAAAAATCCACCGGTTTCCGCTTCAAAATCAAGGATGCCAAAGGCGACGAGATCGTCCTCAACGACGATCAAATCCTCAACATCACTGTGGCGGGCAAGGCCGGCGAGTTGGGCCTGCCATTTGAAATCACCCTGCCTTTGGCCCGCGAAGTCGCGATCAAGTAATCTTCGTCAACAATTTGCCGTCTGAAATATGAGTTGGATCAAGGATAACAAGTTCATCGTCGCCCTCGGGGGAGGAACCTTCGCGGGAGCCCTCCTGCTGTTTTTCGTGGGTTTCCAAGGGGCCGGCCGCTACGCCCAAGCCCAGGAAAAATTTCAAGCCGCCGCTGATGAGGCCGCCGGTTTTGAAAAACTCGCGCTCTACCCGCAAGCCGCCAACCGCGACGCCAAGCGCAAGGCGCTTGAGGGCTACCGCCAATCGGTGGAATCCCTGCAAGCCGCCTTCGTGCCTTTCCGGCCCAAGGAAATCACCAATATCACTCCCCAGGAATTCACCACCCGCGTGCTGGCCGCCAACACCGAAGTCCGCAAAGCCTTCGAGGATGCCGGTGCCACCGTTCCAGAAGCCTTTTTTGTCGGCTTCGAGGGTTATAAAACCGCGTTGGCTCCCGCCAAGACAACCGGAGTTCTCGACTACCAACTCGCTTCCATCAAGAGCCTGCTGCTTGAGCTGGCCAAGGCGAAGCCCGCCGGCCTGAAGAATCTCCACCGCCCCGCCCTGCCCGAGGAAGAGGGCAAAGAGTTCACGCCATCCGCCATCGCCGCCACCCGGCCGTTTCCTCTGGAAATCACCTTCGTCGGACCCGAGAAATCGGTGCGCGAGTTTCTCTCCTCCATCACCAAGCCCGAGAACCATTTCGTCGTGATCCGCTCGCTGCGCGTCACCAGCGAGAAAAAGGACCCGCCGCGCACCGCCGATGCCAAGTTTGACAAACCCGCCGCTTCCAAGCCCTCCGCAGAGGATGCCTTTGGCGGTGGATTCTTGCTGCCGGGCGATGATGCGGCTGCTCCGGCCGCAGAAGCTCCCAAAACCGCGGATTCCAGCCGGATCTTGGCGCAAGTGCTCGGCGACGAGCAGGTCCAGGTTTTTCTCCGGCTCGACGTCCTCCAATTTCTTCCCGCGAAGAAACTTCCTTAACCCTGACAACCGCCCATCTCCCAACCATGTCCTGGTTTGCAAAGAATTACGAAAAAGCCGCCCTCGGCGGATCCGTGGCGGCAGCCCTCGGCCTCGCCTTCCTGGGTTACTCCAAGCTTTCAGGTGTCGAGCAAGATTTCGGCGCCGGCCTCAAGGGGCAGGGAAACAACAACGCCGCCGTCCGCGACGCCGACCTCATTCCCAAGACGCTGGCCTCGCTCAAGCTCGACCGCACCTGGAACCAGGCGCTTGACGGCGACCGCCCCGTGGATCTGTTCACCGGCATTCCGCTTTTTGTCTCGAGTCTCGCCCCGGAAAAACCCATCGACTTGCTGAAGGACGCGCCCGTCCACCCGCCGATCCCCAACACTTGGTGGATTGAGAACCGCCTCGACCCCGGTTTCGCGGATTCCCCGAATCGGGATCCGGATCAGGATGGTTTCTCCAATCTCGAGGAATTCAACGCCAAAACCGATCCTAACAGCGCCAAGTCGATTCCTTCCCTGATCGCCAAGTTGATGTATGTGAAGGACGAGAGCCTCGGTTGGGTGCTTCGTCCCGGATATGGATCGGATGGCAGCTTCCCGTTCAACTATCAGGACACCAAAGGCGCCGTCAACAAGACCGGAGCCGCCGACATGATCGCCCCCGGCGGCCTGTTTTTCGCCAAGGGTCCGATGATGAACCGCTTCAAGCTCCTCGGCTCGGAAGTCCGCAAGGAGCTCAACAAGAAGATCAACATCGAGATGGATGTGACCATCGTGCGGATCGAGGACCAGCGTCCGAACAAAAAGGGCGTGACCTATGAAATCCCTGCGCCGCTTTCGGAAGAGCGGAAGAACGAGCACCTGAAATATGACCGGACGGCCATTTTCTCGCTCGAAGCGCTCGGCCTCAACGGCAAGGAGTTCAAGGTGGAGGAAAACACCAAGTTCGCGCTTCCACCCGACAGCCCGAAGAAAGATTACCTCGCCAAGATCGTGACTCCCGAGTCGGTGACTGTCGAATATACCAATCCCGCCGGGGAGACCAAAACGTTCCGGATTGGCAAGGGTGGCCTCGCCGCAGCCGCAGAATAGAATCTTTCAACAAATCACTTTCCAAACCTCTAAAACATCGCCAGAAAGCTCCATCTCACCATGCAAAAAACGCCAATTTACCGATCCAGCCACACCGCACTCGTGTTGATGGCAGTGGCATCCTCCATGCCCGCCACCGTTACGGTCGCCAATGCCGGCGAAGGCAGCCCCGGTCTCAGCAGTCTCGCCCAGCGCGAGATAATCCGCCGCCAGGACGCGGTCGCACAAGGCGACGCGCTTTTGAATGAAGGCCGCGAGGCATACGCCAAGGGCGACTATCAGCAGGCAGTGGACAAATACCGGCAGGCGCTCGATCGCCTTCCTGACGCGCCGATGGTTTCGGACCGCCGTCAGAGTTACATCGCGCATCTGAGCGACGCCAGCGTCGCCCTCGCCATGCAGCACCGCAAGGTTGGCAAATACCCGGAAGCCCGCACGCTTCTCGAAGGAGTGCTCGCCGTCGATGCCGAAAACGCCGCCGCCAAACAGGAGCTCGGTTATCTCGAGGA
>CAMCUY010000069.1 GCA_945879075.1 Akkermansia muciniphila
AGACATTCGACGCGGCGGGACTGAAATCAATTCCCCGCCAAGCCCTGCTCATTCTGCTACGGTTCATCTTCCCACCCCCAGGCGGCCCTCGCCCGTTGCGCGTGGCACAACTCCGCCTTGTTGCCTTGGCTCATTTGGCCGGGCTCGAAAGCGTCGGCGACCGCACACTGACCGATCTTGCTCAGGAGCTCGGATGCACGAAGAGCCTGTTATCCTTGTATTCCGTTAGGTTGACCGACCAACTCGGCCAACCTCAGGTTCGAGGGGGGAAGAGCCGTTCCGCTAGAGAAACGTATCGGCAGCGGGCGCTTGCTACCCATCGAGCCGCAGGGCATCGCATGACCGCCGACAAGGCCGTTGAAGAGGCTTTGTGATAGAGGACAAGCGCCCGACGCTCGAGCCTCTCAGCGGGCATCCTCGACGCAGCACGGGGCATGCCACCACCCCCGCATGGGAACCCTACCTATCAGCGGGTCCGACCGAGGTTCCGCCTCATCGCTTTTTCTCCTCATGAGAGTTATTTTTCGCATCCTGCCAGCACCAACCGATTGACAGCCCCCGCCCGACTATGAGCACCCGCAAAAAACCACTGCCGCCAGTGAACATTTCCCAACTTGCCCGCGACCACGGCACCTCCCGCGAAACTATCCGGAAGCTCCGGCTGGATGGAATCGACCTCGCTGACGACAAAGCCGTTGCCGCTGGCCTTGCTTGCTCCCGCGCCAAGTCCACATCACCGGCACCCACCGGCGGCGGCGAGACATTGCTGGAGGCGAAACGACGCAGGGCGGTCGCAGATGCGGACCGCTCTGAAATCGTCGCCCGCAGGGAATCCGGCGCGGTCATCGAGGTCGCCGCCGTGGCGGAAGTCATGACCCGCCTAGGCGCGGAAATGAGAAGCCGGCTGCTCAGCTGGGTCGGCAACCTTCCGCCCCAGCTGGAAGGACTCGACGCCTGCCGGATTCAGGCGGTCATGAGGGACAAAATCACCGAGCTGCTCACCTCGATTCACAATAATTCAACCATCCCGAAATCATGACCAGCCGCCCCGAACGCCAAGTAAACAGCATGATCCGCGTTTTCTGTCAGGCTCTTAAGCGCCTCGACACCCCGTCGGAATCAAGTCGATTTGACAGCCCGGCAAAAGTGTCATGTCGCCCACTGCCACCAAGCACGAAAACATCCACCGCCACGCGGAGCGATTCGGCGTCGATCCGCGGACGATCTACCGCTGGCTCCGCGCCGGCGTGAACCTGGCCGACGCGTGCGAGGTCGCCACCCATCTCGCCGGCCAGAAAACCCCATCGCCCGCAGCGGTCGCCGCCGTCCGGAAATTACTCTCCACCGAACTCGAAATGCTCAACTCATGATCCCAACACCCGACCAATTTTTAGCCAAGCTCGCCGCCTCGCCCGCCGATGCCGCCGCTTTTGATAGAGCCACCCAGCGCGAACGTCCGCATTGCCGGACCCGCCACGAAGCCATCATTGATACACTTGCTGCCGTGAATGCCACCATTGCGGAAACCCAAGCCATCAAGGCCAAGCTCGCCGCCAGCAAGGCCAAGCTCGCCGCGCTCGAAAAAGCCAAGGTGACCAACCAACGCCTGCTGGCTTCGCTCGCCGCAGCCAAGCAGGCCCGACGCACCACCGCGAAGCCATCCGGCAAGCCGACCATCCGCCAGCAATACAACGCCATCGCCACCCCCGAAGGCCGCGAGAAATTCCGCGCTGCTAACTGGGACGCACTCTACAATTCTCCGAAGTAAACCACCCACCTAATTATCAAAATGCAATTTATCACATCGCCCGAACTCATCGACGTCCTCACCAATGACATCGAAATCCCCGCCGCCGACCACGCCGCACTCACCCAGTGCATCAGCACCATCGAGCGCATTCGGGGTCTGAAGACCGCCGCCCGCGAATCACACGGCCCTGGTGCCAAAACCAAAATCGCTCAGGCATTGACCAACGGCACGATTTCAGTCGATCAAGCGTTGGTCGCCATGGCCGCGAGCGGTAACGACCGCATCGCCGCGCAACTTGCCGAGGCCTTGTCCCATCACGAGGTGAGAGTCCTGCAGGACATCGCGAGCGTCTGCACGGCCATTCGCGCTGCCCGCTGCGAGATCATCAGGGAGCGGGCTGCGGCCTTGGAAACCGCTGAACGCGTCGGCTTGGCAGCGGCCGGCATCGACGCCGACCATTTTGCCCCGAGCGATAGCCTGCTGCGGCTGGCCGAAACTCGCCGCCGCGAGCTGGAGGACGTCAGCTCTACTCCGACATCCCTGGCCCAGCTCCGCCGCTTGCTCGCGATGGTCACGCCCGCCAAGAAATGACTTCTGCAGGCCCCGGACCGCTAGGACCCGTTCACTCCGATCGGCACCCGACGCCCGCCCGCCCCGCCTTGACCGAGTGGTCAGGCACCTAAGCCCGCCACCTTCACCGGGGCGGGCTTTTTCGTTGCCGTGGCAGCTCGCCCGCGCGCGCGAGGGTGGAGGACTCTCGCCGGGAAAGGTGGAAACTCCGCAGGAAAGGCCGCCCGATTACTGCGGGATAAATGCACCGCTCGCTTCAATCGTTAGGCCTTTATCGGCGTAACTCTTTGAGCAGGAAGGTGGCCCGAGACGGATTTGAACCGCCGACACGTGAATTTTCAATCCACTGCTCTACCGACTGAGCTATCGGGCCATGATCTCCTGCGCCCTTGCGGACGGGGCGGAAGTAAGAGTGCCCGACTGGGGTTTGACAACCCGAAAATCTCTTATTTCGCATTTTCCAACCACGACCCCGGATTCCACCCGAAACCCTTGCCGCGGGTATCTTTCGGCGGGCATCCTTCGTCCTTGCCTGACGCGCGCAGTCCATGGCTTGATCGGTGGCATGAAGGTTTACCTCGATTTGATGCGCGACGTGCTGGAGAACGGCGAGGAGCGCTCCGACCGGACGGGCACGGGGACGATTTCGGTGTTCGGCCGGCAGGCGCGCTATGATCTGCGCCAGGGATTCCCCTGCGTGACGACCAAGAAGTTGCACCTGCGCTCGATCATCCACGAGCTGTTATGGTTCCTCCGCGGGGAAACCAACACCCGCTACCTCAAGGAAAACGGCGTGACGATCTGGGACGAATGGGCGGACGCGGAGGGCGAGCTCGGCCCGGTTTACGGCAAGCAGTGGCGCGGCTGGCCCACGCCGGAGGGCCGGACCATCGACCAGATCCACCTGCTGATCGACGGGTTGCTAGGAAATCCTCAGTCGCGGCGGCACATCGTTTCCGCGTGGAACGTCGGGCAAATCCACCAGATGGCCTTGCCGCCCTGCCACTTGCTGTTTCAATTTTACGTCCACAAACCGACCGACGGCGGCCGCCCCGGACTGTCGTGCCAACTCTATCAACGTAGTGCCGATCTGTTTCTCGGAGTCCCCTTCAACATCGCGTCCTACGCCTTGCTGACGAAGATGGTCGCTCACGTCTGCAACTACGAGGCGCGGGATTTCGTCCACACCTTCGGCGATCTCCACCTCTATTCGAACCATCTGGTGCAGACGGAGCTCCAACTCTCCCGCGAGCCGCGCACCTTGCCGAGCTTGTGGCTGAATCCAGAAGTAAGGTCCATCGACGCATTCACCATCGATGACATCCGTTTGGAAAATTACGATCCGCACCCGCACATCAAGGCCCCCGTCGCCATCTGAAAATGAGCATCCGCCTGACCGCCATCGTCGCGATGACCCCGGATCGCGTGATCGGCCGGGCCGGAACGCTGCCTTGGCATTTGCCGGAGGATCTCGCGTTTTTCAAACGGACCACCTCCGGCCACCCGATTGTGATGGGCCGGAAAACCTACGAATCCATCGGCCGCCCGCTGCCGAAGCGCCGGAACATCGTGCTGACCCGCGACCCGAACTGGACGGCGGAAGGCGTGGAGGTGATCCGCCGACCCGACGAGCTCGGCCAATTGCCGGGAATCGCAGGCCAAGTCTACATCATCGGCGGCTCGGAAATCTACGCGGCGTTCCTGCCTCTGCTCGACGACTTGATAGTCAGCCATGTTTTCGAAAGCCACGCGGGCGACACCCGCCTGCCGGAATTTGAAACCGGATTTACGCAGTCGGAAATTTTGGAAACGCACGCAGCGTTCGAGGTGCGGCGGCACTTCCGCTGAGCGCGGCTACGGCGGATTTTTTCAAAGTTGGTGGAAATTTGGATTTTAGCTGGCTGAGTCAAATTACAGAACCTTTTCTGAGCCTTCTGGCAGAACTCGCGCATAGCTGCATCCCGCTGCCCTTACTCCTCTTCATTCAGCGCATCTACCAGATTGAAAAACAAACCCGCCAGACACCCTTGGGCAGAATCAATGGCTTGACGGCATTGAGGTAAAAAGTCATGCGTGACGGTACCGTCCGCTTTGAGTCGGCTCTCCAAGCCCGACCATTTCGCCTGTTGCAACTCCGCCGCGTCCTTGAAGTGAAAGATGTTTGCCTGATAAACGGGGCGGCCGCGATCCGCAATGTTCTGAAAGCCTCCGCCGCGGCGCACGGGGTGCAGGTCTTGCTGCAAATCCAATCGCACGAGGAAGAGGCGGCGTTTCTCGCCCAAAAAAGGGGCGGGATCATAAGGTTGTTTTCGCCGGCGGGGCAGCTAGGTTGCCTGCGATGCAAGCTGCCGATCTTTCCGCCGACTCGCCGATGGGCGTGATTCTCAAAAGCCTGCCCGGTGCCAAGCGGGCGATTTTCGCGCGCTACCACCTCGGCGGCTGCCAGAGCTGCGCGTTTTCCAACGAGGAAACCCTCGCGGAACTTTGCGCCCGCTCGGAAATTCCGGCGGACGAGGTGCTGGCGCATTTGCTCGCCAGCCACGTCCACGACTCCGCGATGTGGATGGAGCCGGCCGTGGCACAAGAGCAAATTTCCGGGCTGCGTCTCATCGATCTCCGCACGCGCGAGGAGCACGAGGCGGTGGTAATCCCCGGTTCGGAATTTTTCACCCAAGAACTCCAACAGCAGCTCTTCGCCGGAGAGCCCGGCACCCGGTTTCTGTTATACGACCACGGCGGCCAGAACGTGCTCGACCAAGTCGCGTGGTTCCGCGGCCATGGATTAAATGAAACTTACGGCCTTCGCGGCGGGATCGATGCGTGGAGCTTGGAAATCGACAAGTCCATCCCGCGCTACCGCGTCGAGATGGACTGAAGATTCCGTGCGGCGGTTTTACTTCTGCAGGATCTTCGCGACTTTCGGCGCGCGCAGGCGGTGCGGCTCCGGCAGGTTCGAGCCGAGCAGCGGTCGGCAGTAGTTCTTGAAATCCTCGGTCACGCCGTTGCCGGTCGCGTTGATGAAGTTGTCGGGCATGTGGCGGGTTTTTCCGGCGACTTTTTTGATGTCCACCAGTTCGTAGTCCACACTGTAGTCGAGCACCGGGCGGCGGATCACCACCGAGCCGTCGACGTTGTCCCACATCGCGAATTGCACGGCTTTCTCGCCGACTTCGCGGGCCTCGCGGGCGTCGCGGTCCGACTGGATGCCCATGAACGAGCGTTGCAGGTAACCGAAAGTATCCGAGCGCACGCGCTTGATGCCGAGGCCCTTGCGGATCTCATTGGAAAGCAGGTCGCCGAGCGCGCCGGTGCCGGAGAGTTGGACGTTGCCGTGGGAGTCGCGCTCCTCGACGCCGAGCAGTTTCACGATCATCGCGGTGCCGTCGGGATCGGAAATCCCTTCGGAAACGGCGATGGTGCAGAGGCCGTGCTTTTGATAGACGCGGTCCACATCGGCGAGGAAGTTTTCCATGATGAAATGGCGCTCCGGCACGTAAACGAGGTGCGGGCCGTCATCGACATACTTCTGTGCGAGTGAGGAGGCGGCGGTGAGGAATCCCGCGTGGCGGCCCATCACGACACCGATATAAACGCCTTGCAGCGCGCGGTTGTCGAGATTCACGCCGGAGAACGCCTGCGCCACAAAGCGCGCCGCCGAGCCGAAGCCGGGGCAGTGGTCGTTTTCCTCGAGGTCGTTGTCGATCGTCTTCGGGATGTGGATCGCGCGCAGTTCGTAATTCGCTTCCTTCGCCTGCTCGTTGACGATGCGGACGGTGTCGGAGGAATCATTGCCGCCGACATAGAAAAAGTAGCGGATGTCGTGCGCCTGCATCACCTTGAACATTCGAGCGCAGTAATCTTCATCCGGCTTGTCGCGGGTGGAAAGCAGCCCGGACGACGGGGTACCGGCGACTTGCTCCAGGTTGTGGGTGGTCTCGCGGGTGAGATCGAGGAAGTTTTCATCGATGATCCCGCGGACGCCGTGGACCGCGCCGTAAATGGAAGTCACCTGGCTGAATTTGCGAGCCTCCAGGGCCACGCCGACGACACTTTGATTGATCACGGGAGTGGGGCCACCACCCTGTGCGACAAGGACTTTACCTTCTAAACGATTGCTCATGGGGCGGCGAGAATTGACGATCCAAGATGAGATGCAAGCGTGAAGATGTTGAGATTCGGCTGGAATTCAATTACCCGTTGGTCGCATCGACACGCACCCTCCAATTTTCCTGAATCCCGCCTGTCCGTGGCTGCCTGCGGTGGCGGAAATCCATGATTTCGCCCTGACCCGCCGCCACGGCGAGGCGAAGGGCGCGGAATACTATCTGGACGCGTTGCGGTTCGCGCAGTCCCAGTGGTGCGTGGGAAAGCCCGCCCAAGCCATTCTCCAGCTCAACAAATCCTGGATGGCCGACTTGTCTGTTGGTGATCCAGTGCTGTTAGTTCGCGCGCGTCCCTACCGCGCGCTGGCCTGGATTCTGGAAATGGCGTCCACTCGCGACTGCGGCTATCTGGGGAATCCGGTTCGTCATTTCCAGCACCTCGCCAGTCGAATGAGTGGCCCGCGGGCGGAAGTCCGCTCATGGCGCGCCTGGGCCTGTTTTCACCTCGCGGAGGGAATTTTGGACCGTGCGGAATATCCGCGCGATGGCGGGCAAATCGCCCGCGAAGGGCTCTGGATTCCTTCCTTGCAACAGGCGCGCCACGAGGTTGCTGAAAATGGCTGGCCGGAGGAAGCTGAAGAGCTGGGCAAGTCGCTCAAATCACGCCGTTGGCGCAGTTGCACTCGCCCTCGCCTTTGAGGGCGTTGATCAGATTGGTCAGCGATTTCATCGCCTGGCGGGGGACGCTTTCAAAGGTCCTCGAACCGACATGCGGGGTGATGATCACCTTCGGGTGATGCAGCAGCGGGTGGTCGGCTGGCGGGGGCTCCTGGTCGAGGACGTCGGCGGCGTAACCGGCGAGTTTTCCGGAATCGAGGGCGGCGATGATGGCGGCTTGGTCGATGAGTTCGCCGCGGCCGGTGTTAATGACCCACGAGCCGTCGGGCAGGCGGTTGAGGCGCTCGGCGTTGATGCAGTGGAGCGTCTGCGCGTTGAGATTGGTGTGCGGGCTGATGATGTCCACCGAGTCGAACAGCGAGTCGAGCGACAGGTGGCGGGTGATCTGGAATTCGGCGGCGATTTCCGCCGGCCAGTAGTTGCCGAAGCCATGGACTTCCATGCCGAAGGCGCGCGCGCGGCGGGCGACTTCCTGACCGATCCGGCCCATGCCAATGAGGCCGATGCGCTTGGCGAAAAGCTCGGTGCCGGTTTTGCGGTCCCAGCGGCCGGCGCGGGTGCCGTCGATGGCGCAGACGAAATTTTTCGCCAGCGCGAGCAGCAGCAGGAAGGTGTGCTCGGCGACGGTGTCGTGATTGACGCCGGGGGTGAAAAGTACCGGCACCTTGAGCTCCTTGGTCGCGGGAATGTCGATCTTGTCGAGGCCGATGCCGTATTTGGAAATGATCTTCAAACGCGGCAGCGATTTCTCGATGACCGCGCGGGTGATGCCGTCATCGCCGCAGAGGAAGGCGTCGAAGTCGCCGGCGAGGTCGAGCATGCGGGCCTCGGGCAGTGGGCCGCGCTCGCGGACGATTTCCCAGCCTTGGGATTCCATCAGGTCGTGGTGCGGGCCGGGGGTGTCTTGATAACTGCAGGTGCTCAGGAGAATGCGCATCGCGTGAGGAAATGGAATCGGGCGGAGGGAATCAAGCGACTTGTGTGCGGGATCCGGCCAAGGCCAGGGCGGTTGTCTGGTTAGCTGATTTTTGGAGGGGGATTTTTGAGGAGGCGCAAGGCGGCGTGGCGTTCGGCGCCGCGGTGGTGGAAGCCGGCGTTGAGGCTCTCGAATGCCTCCGTATCGTGAAGCCGCAGGATGACATCCCTCAACAGGGCAAGCACTTGGCCTCCGCTGGCTTTTTTTGCGCGGAGGCGAGGCGTTTTTTTTGATTCCGTCCTGAGGCTGGCCGAAACTCGCCGCCGCGAGTTGGAATCCGTAGGTAACATCCCGACATCCTTGGCCGAGCTTCGCCGCCTGCACGCGATGGTCACGCCGTCCAAGGCCAAAATATAACTCCCGCCAGATCCGGCCCGGCACGGACCTGTTCACCCCGCCCGGCAACCGTCGCCAGCCCGCCCCGCCTGTTCCGAGTGGAATCGGCAACACCGTCAGTCTCGAAAGGGACTGGCGGTTTTTGTGCCGTGGCGGCTTGACCAGGCGCGCGTGGGTGCTCACACTTTGCTCACACTTTTGGGGGCTTTATTCGTGCATTTAGGCGCATTTCAGCGCACTTGAACACCTGTTCAGGTTTGCCTTATTTCCGCTAGGCTTTGCGCTGCAACCCTTTGTTTGTAAGGGTTTTAAAGCGGCGGAGGGGGTGGGATTCGAACCCACGGAACCTTTCGGCTCTCCAGTTTTCAAGACTGGCGCAATCGACCACTCTACCACCCCTCCGGTGGGTTGGCCCCAAGTTATTCGGGACGCTTGTTTGCTTCCGGGCGGACAGTCAGTCCGGCAAGCACGCGGTGTTTTTTACGCACGGATCACGCGGAATGGCAAGTGTTCGAAAGAAAAAATCCCGCGGACCGGTTCCGGTCCGCGGGATTTTCTGAAAAAGTGGAGGCGAGGGGAGTCGAACCCCTGTCCGAAACGCCGTCAACACTGGCATCTACACGTTTAGCATGCGGTCTGGAGTTTCGGACGGGCTGGGCCCGCATGCAGCGTTGCTCGTCCTAGAAACCTGTTTGATCTCGGAAAATCGCCCGGTTACCCGACGTTAATCCCAGCCTGCTAAGTGTTCGCCTTCCCCCTCAGCAGGTGTCGGGGTTCAGACGTGGTCGTCAATTAAGCGGCCAGTGCGAGCTCGTTAGAGTCTGCATTTATTTGTTTTGAGCGGCTTTTTAAAGAGGCCAACCGATCAACCTCTACGTGCAACCAGCGCGTCAAACATCCCGTCGAAACCAGAACGCCCCCGTCACTTGTGACGCGTTCAAGATGCACCGGTTCCCGGATCAATCAATGGGAATTATCCAGCGACCCGGTAATCGGCGGGGCGAGCGTGGTGATCAGCCCGTTGTTGAGGCGGTAAATCCAGCTGTGGATGGAGACTTGTTGCCCGCGTTCCCAGGCATCCTCGAGAATGGTGGTGCGGGCGACGTGGTCCGCCTGGGACAGCACGTTGAGTTCGCAGAGCCGGTCCACCGCGCTGACACTGTCGAGGGCGGCGAGTTCCGCTTGGTTCCGGCGGGCCAGCGAGCGGATCCCGGCCAGCCAGTTGTCGATCATCCCGTGGCGGAAGTTTTCCAGCGCCGCCTGCACGCCGCCGCAACCGTAATGACCGCAGATGATGATGTGCTTCACCTTGAGCACGTCCACCGCATACTGCATCACGGCGAGCACGTTGAAATCCGTCTCAACCACCACATTCGCCACATTGCGGTGGACGAAAATTTCTCCTGGTGCGAGGCCGGTGATCTGGTTGGCGGGCACTCGGCTGTCCGAACAGCCGATCCAGAGGTATTCCGGATTCTGCTGGGTGGAGAGCTTCTTGAAAAATTCCGGGTCGTTCGCGAGGATGCCGTTCGCCCAGCTGCGGTTGTTTTCCAAAAGGTGATTGAGCTGTTCCATGGTGGTCTTGTCGCAGGCGATCCTAGCGGGTGCGATCCGCCCGCGTCCACGGCAAAGATGCGGTTTGCAATCGACGCCACCCGGCGGATGTCGTGAATTGCCGCCGCGCCCCGCCTCAATGCCGCCTCGTGATGAATTGGAACTACCCCAAAGAACTGCCCGTCGTCGAACACCGGGAGGAAATCCTCGCGGCCATCCGTATGCATCCGGTGGTGGTGGTGGTCAGCGAAACCGGCTCGGGAAAAACCACCCAGCTCCCGAAAATGGTCGCCGAAGCGCTCGGCGACGATGGTGGGCGCATCGGTTGCACCCAGCCGCGGCGGCTCGCGGCGGCCAGCGTTTCCAAGCGCGTCGCGGAGGAACTCAAAGTCCCGCTCGGCGATTACGTCGGCTATCAGGTCCGCTTCGAGGACCGCACCTCTCGGGAGACGCGGATCAAATTCATGACCGACGGCATCCTGCTGGCGGAAACCCAGGGCGACCGCGATCTCAAGCAATACGAAGCCCTGATCCTCGACGAAGCGCACGAACGCTCGCTCAACATCGACTTCCTGCTCGGCTACGTGAAGCGCCTGTTGGAGCGCCGGAAGGACCTGAAACTTGTCATTTCCTCCGCCACCCTCGACGCCGGATCGTTCGCGGAATTCTTCTCTAGCAACGGCGTGCCCGCGCCAGTCATCGAGGCGCCCGGCCGGATGTTTCCGGTCGCGGAATTTTTCCTGCCGCCCTTCGACGACGAGGACCTCGCCCAGCATGTCGCCCGCGCCGTGGACTACCTCGGCGACGTCGAGCCGAATGGCGACGTCCTGATTTTTCTACCCGGCGAGCGCGAAATCCGCGAGTGCGCCGATGTGCTCGACGGCCGCCAATACCGCGGCACCGAAGTGCTGCCGTTGTTCGCCCGGCTCGGCCTCGGCGACCAGCAGCGCGTTTTCAATCCCGGCAACAAGCGCCGCCTCATCCTCGCCACCAACGTCGCGGAAACTTCGCTCACCATCCCGCGCATCGCCTGCGTCATCGACAGCGGCATCGCGCGCGTCAGCCGCTGGAGTCCGGGAAAAGGCGTGCAGCGCCTGCAAATCGAGCCGGTCAGCCAGGCCAGCGCCCGCCAGCGGAAAGGCCGCTGCGGTCGTGTTAGGGACGGCGTCTGCGTCCGGCTTTACGAGGAAATGGAGCTCACCGAACGCCCGGAATTCACCGACCCGGAAATCCGCCGCAGCTCCCTGGCGGGCGTGATCCTGCGGATGAAAGCGCTCCACCTGCCGGAGATCGACGAGTTCCCGTTCCTCGATCCGCCTTCACCCAAAGCCGTCTCCGAAGGCTACCGCACCCTGCGCGAGGTCAACGCGCTCGATAAGGAAAAACGTCTCACCGACTACGGCCGCCAGATTGCGCGGCTGCCGGTCGATCCGCGGTTAGGACGCATGCTCATCGAAGCCCGCAAGGAGCATTGCCTCGCGGAAGTTCTGCCCATCGTCGCCGCGCTGGAGTCGAGCGACCCGCGCGAACGCCCGGCGGAAAAGACCCGCGAGGCCGATGCCGCGCACGCCCGTTGGAAAGACGGCGATAGCGATTTCATCTCGCTGCTCCGCCTCTGGAACGACCTCGCGAAATTCCGCGACAACCGCGGCCGCTGGCAGCGCAACGCCCTGCGGAAATTCTGCGGACCCGCCTTTCTCAACGCCCGCCGCGTGATGGAGTGGGCGAACGTGCGCGACGAGCTCGCAGATCTGTTGGAGCGCGAGTGGAAGATCAAGATCGGCGGAATCGGCGATGATCTATCCGGCGCGGCAAACTACGCCACGCTCCACAAGGCGCTTCTCGCAGGCGTGCCGCGGCAGTTCGGCGTGTGGGACCGCGAGTCGAAATCCTATCGCAGCGCGAACGGCGGCTTCTTCGCGGTGTTCCCCGGTTCCGGCCTGTTTGCACTGCCCAAGCGCTTCGAGTGGGTGATGGGCATGGAGCTCGTCGAAACCTCCCGGCTGTGGGCGCGGCGGGTTGCTAGAATTGATCCCGCGTGGGTCGAGCAAGTCGCGCCGCACCTGTGCAAGAGCAAATATGGCGAGGCGCACTGGGACGAAGCCCAAGGCGCGGTCTACGGCAAGGAAACCGTGATCTGCGGCGGCCTGCCCGTCGTCGCCGGGCGGCGGATTCACTACGGCCGCGTCGATCCCAAGGCGGCTAGAACAATTTTCCTGCGGGAAGGCATCATCGGCAACGGCCTGCGCAAGCGCTGCCAATTCCTCGACCACGTGCTCGAAATGCGCGCGGAAATCGAGGCCATCGAACAGAAACTCCGCCGCCCCGGCGGCTTGTGGAGCGACGAGGCGGTGCTGCGTTTCTACGAAGAGCGCATCCCCGAGGACATCAACACCGCCGCCGCGTTTCACAAGTGGTTGGAGAAAAACGAGGACGTGCTGATGCTCGGCGTCGGCGACGTGGTGGACGAGGATCTCGAATACCT
>CAMCUY010000070.1 GCA_945879075.1 Akkermansia muciniphila
CTCGGCATCCCGCAAAACCAGCCCATCCTCAACGCCAACAATCTCGACGAAGTGCTCGAAGCCGTCGCCCGCATCAACCAAGAGCGCCACGCGCTCGACTACGGCACCGACGGAGCCGTCATCAAGGTCCTCGACCGCGCCGAGCGCGAGCAACTCGGCTTCACCTCCCGCGCCCCGCGCTGGGCTGCGGCTTATAAATTCCTGCCCGAGCAAAAGGAGACCACGCTCAACAACATCGTCATCCAAGTCGGCCGCACCGGCGTGCTGACACCCGTCGCCGAACTAACACCCATCCTCATTTCCGGCTCCACCGTCTCCCGCGCCACCTTGCACAACCAGGACGAAATCGACCGCAAGGACATCCGCCTCGGTGCGACCGTGCTCGTCGAAAAAGCCGGCGAAATCATCCCCGCCATCGTCAAAGTCATCCACCACGCGGAAGGCGCTCGGCCTTACTCGCTCTACGACAGCGTCCACGGGAAATGCCCGTCCTGCGGCGGACCTATCAGCCAGGAGGAAGGCTTCGTCGCCTGGCGCTGCACGAATTTCCAATGCCCCGCCCAAGCCGTCACCCACATCAAACACTTCGCCTCCCGCAAGGCGCTCGACCTCGAAGGTCTCGGGGAAATCGTCGCCGAAGCGCTCGTCCGCCACGGCCATTGCCAGACGCCGCTCGACCTCTTCCGCCTCGACGAGGAAACGCTCGCCAACCTCAACCTCGGCACCGAGGAATCCCCGCGCCGCTTCGGCGAGAAGAACGCCGCCAAAGTCATCGCCGCGCTCGAAGCCGCGAAATCCAAGCCGCTCCACCGTTGGCTCTACGCGATGGGTATCCGCCAGTTAGGCGAATCCGCCGCCAAGGAACTTTCACGCCTGCACAAGACGCTGGGCGAAATCCCCGATTCACCGATTCTAGCGGAACTCCTCCGCGACACCCGCGCCACGGCGAAAAAGCAAAACGAGTTTCTCGCGAAATACTCAATCACCGGCGACGTCGGCCCCGCCGTCGCGGAAACGATCATCACCTTTTTCAAATCCGAGGCCGGCCAACACGCCCTCGCCCGTTTCGCCGAACTCGGCATCGATCCCGTTTCCGACAACTACCTACCCATCGCCGCCGAGGCCGATGGATCCGCCCTGCCGCTCGCCGGCAAAACCTTCGTCATCACCGGCACCCTCAGCCTCGACCGCGATGCGATGAAGGAACTCATCGAGTCCAAAGGCGGCAAGGTCAGCGGCTCCGTTTCCGCGAAAACCAGCTACGTCCTCGCCGGAGAAGGCGGCGGCTCCAAGCGCGACAAGGCGGAGAAGCTCGGCGTCCCCATCCTCGACGAGGCGGCACTCCAAGCCATGATCGAATCTTGACAATCCGCCGTTTCATCACAAATTTGTGACGTTATGAAGACAGCAACCGTCAGGGATTTACGCTACGATTTCCCGAAAATCGAGGCTTGGCTGGCTGGTGGCGAGGAAATCCTCATCACCAAGCATTCCAAACCCATCGCCCGGATTTCCTCGGAAATGGCGGCGGAAAAGCCAATGCCGCCGCTGCCGGATTTTGCAGCCCGACGGAAAGCCATATGGGGTGATCGATTCTTCACTCAACAAGAGGTGGATGAAATGCGGGCATTTGAAACTGGCGAACCATGACTCACTATGCCGACACGAGCTTTCTCTGCTCAATCTATCGAATTCAGGAACATTCCACCGTCGCCGATGTGATCCGTGGGTCCATGGACCAGCCCCTGCATTTCACCAGCCTGCTGGAATTTGAGTTTCTCCAAGCCATTGAACTTCAAGTTTGGCTCCACTCGCGGGACAAAACCAAAGGCTACGCACGGCGTGAGGCCGACCGCATGATCGCGGCTTGGGAAAGGGACATCGCCACCGGGATCAACCGCCTCGTCAGCTTCGACATGGATGCCGTGCTGCGCCACTCCCGCTCCGTTTCCAGTCAAACAACCGCCAAGGGCGGCCATCGCACGCTCGACATCTTCCACGTCGCCACCGCCGTCCATCTCGGGGCGAGCAAGTTCCTGACATTCGACGCACGCCAACGGGCGCTTGCCGTCCACGCCGGACTGGAAGTCCCGGAGTGACGGCGAAAGTCCGCATCCGTCGCGCCCAGCCCGAAAGTCGGAAGGGTGACGGAGCGCCGGAGCAGAGCGGCATCGTCGGGAGCGCTTTCCAGCCCCGCCAGTGCGGCGGCCCGCCCGCGCGGCCAGTGCGAGCGGTCGTGCAGGAGCTCCGCGTCGCTGCCCGCCTCAGGCGGGGCGAGCGCCACGTTCGCCTTCTGGTTTTCCCCGGTGACCCACCAGGCAAAGCGGCCGTTGTCGCGGGTTCGCACCCAAGAGGCCTTCGCCGGCACGTTGCCCTGCCCGGATGGGCCTACCATTTCCACCGCATCCGCCGGGGCGGGGCTTCGAGCGAACGAGAAATTGCCGCTTGCCGGCGGGTCCGGGCTGGAAATCAGCCAGCGGCGGAAATTCTTGCTACGACCCTTGTCGTAGGTCGTCTTGATGTCGGGGTTGTTGAGCCAATCGGCCCACGAGTCCCAGACGCCGAGCCAATGCGGGTTGGCGATTCCGTCCGGCGTTTCGGACGCGCTGTCCTCGTCGAGAATGGAGGCGCGCGCGCTGATCCGCTGGTCGGGGCCGAGTTCCTTCTGCAGCTCGCCGATGGCCAGCATCATGGCCAGCCGCGCGTTCGCGCGTGCCTCGCTTTGGTATCGTCCGGCTTGGGACGTGCGGAGGGCGATCGATGACAGGATAAGCAGACCCACGGCGATCACCGTCAGCAAGATCATCAGGGAAAACGTGATCACCAAGGCAAAGCCCCTGTTTCGCCGCACGCATAAGGACGGTGGGCTCAATGCAATCTTATCAATGGGTTTTGCTGACATGAGCTCATGACTTCCCCTGCAGCATGTGACCGGCCACCAATCCTTGTAAAAGCTCTGGAGCCGCCATGACATGCTCTGATTCAAGGATCGAGGACGAAGTAGCGCTGCCGAGTTGCCCGGCTCATCGACTTGACGTCGAGTTTCTCGACATGCCCGTCGGCGAACAGCGATGCGGCGCCTCCACCATTGCGTGGGTCGGGGTGTTCGATGCCGGGACTCATTCCCTGTTGCACAAAGCTTGCTCCGCTGAAATACCAACTGCTGTCGAACCGTGCGGAGTTCGTCCCGGCGCTGGCGCTGCAGTAAATGACCTTTCGGGCCGGATTGGCGATCACCGTAAGCGGAATCCCCTGTGTGTGGCCATATCTGAGCCGGCAGGCGGTTTCATCGAGTACGATCGAGGTGTTGACTCCGAACGATCCCCACGGATGCTCGCGCTCACGCTTGAGCGAAGGATCATAGAAGATCTCCGGCAGAAAATGGGGCTTCTGCCACTCGATTTTGAGACCGCCATAGTCGGCGAGATCGCCTTGGAACCACGTGATGCGCCCCTGCGTCATGGATTCCCAGGACGACGCGGAAAGTGGCAACCGGTTATTGTTATCCGAGGCATAGGTCATCACCAGTATCCCCGTTTGTTTGAGGTTGGACACCGCTTTAGAAGCATTTGCGGCCCGGGTGGCAGCCTTGGCGGCAGTGAAAGTAATGGTGGCGAGGACGATCACCACAACGATCACTACCAGCAACTCAAGCAGGCTGAACCCGCATGCACGCGTCGGGAGATTTTGTGAGCCGTGGGATTGCGGCCGATGCCTGTATCCTGCCAGCGGATGGAGATATGTTTGCATGGTGACCATAGTGTTTTCTTCACACTAGGACTATTCGCCAAGAATGCCTTCGACCCGGTGACAAGAATCAGAGTGTAAGTGCCACGTGCGTGGAACCCGGCCGGTTACATCCCTGTGGAAACTAATAAACCACCTCCGGCACATTGTCCCTCCAGTGCACATCCCAGAAGCGGATGTGGTTTCCGAAACTTTTCCACTCGAAGGCGGAGAAAATCGTGCGGTTGCCATCCTCGACCACCTCCCATCCGGACCACAGGCCGGGTGCCGGCCATCGGAACGGGACCGGTTCCCACGGGCCGGTCTTCGGATTGGCCGCCCTGAGCAACTGTTTGCCATACGCGCTGCTGATGAACATGTAGAAATGTTCCCCGTTTTGGAAAACACGCGGACTCTCCGGTTCCTTGAATGTCTCCACCGCAGGACCAAGATCTTTCCATTCGATCAGGTTGTTCGACTCGGCGAGCGCGATGGCGCCCTTGCCTTCCTTCGTGGTGACCATGGTGAACATGAGGAACCCATCACCATGTTTGATGACATGCGCGTCACGGCAATCGACCCAGCCATCGGCGCGCCGCTCGGCCCAGGGCGGCGCTTCGTAAACCGGATTGCCCTCGTGCCGCTGCCATTTGAACAAGTTCCTGCTCGTGGCGAGACCAATCGTCTGGCTGCCTGGGACCCGGTCATCAAAACCCGTGTAGAACATGTAATACACGCCCTCGTGCTTGATGATGGACGGCGCGGACACAACCATGCCCTCCCAGGTGCCCGGCACCACATCCAGCACGCGCGGGTGGTGCTTCCATGTCTTGAAGTCTTTCGATGTCGCGTGGCCGAAGGCTTTCTCGTTTCCGGGCTCGAACCACTGCTGCGATTCGCCGGCATTCCCCACGTTGTAAAACAGATGGAAGGTGTCACCATCCTTGAAAACATAGTAGTCTTTCAAGTATTCGCCCCCGCGCGAGAACTCGCCGATCTTGTGATCAATGAGCGGCAACGGCCCTGCGGCGACGGGCTTGCGGGCCACCTCCGCGGAGGCGGAAAGAAAGAGCAGGCCGCCGATGGCCGCGACGCCATTGGCCGATTGCACGCGCAGGGAGATCTCGCTCCCTTCCTTCAAGCGTGGCAGATTCCAGAACAGCCAGTCGGGTGTTCCGTTAGGCGCGGCCGCGGCCACGGCTCCCTCCTTGCCGTCGATCGCGAGGCTGATGCCGCGCGGGACAAAGTCGGGCCCGCCCAGGTTGTCCGTCAGCACCGCAAGCCGCAGCATCGCCGGCGCGCCGGCCCCAATGCGGACCGTGAGCAACTCGGTCTGGTCCGCGGCACCGTCAAGGGTCAGTGTTCCCGCAATCGATTGCCCGGCCATCGGCACGGGAACCGTGGCATATGCGGCGAAGCGCGCCACCCGTGCACCTTGCGCCACGGCGACTTGCGCGACGTATCCCGGCAAACTCTCGGCCCGGTGCGAGGTGTCGCCGAAGTTGTCCGTCAACGGGTCCGATCCGAAGAGCAGCCAGCCATTGACCCGCATCCCCCTGCCGAAGGCCTCCGCCACACTCGATGAGTCCGCCGCATCGCGCCAGTCCGCCGCATCCTCGGCACGGCCGCTGAGATCAAGCGGTGAACCTGCGATCAATGGAGATGCCAAGCCGACCATGGACAAGATCGCCAGACTCATCCTCATGCGGCGCGACCAGACAGCGACATTCCTTTCCGACAGGCATTGCGGCGGGAGCAAGTCAGGGGTGGGGGCGGATTCGTGGCGGGTGTTCTTCTTCATTCGAGACGGATTCACACCCCCACCATAGCGTAACCCATGCGGGCGGCCTTTGCCATGGTGACAAGAATCAAGGTGGAAACGCCATCCCCGCGACCGATCACCTGCCCTCGCCAGGGGGGGGCTTCCGCGACGATTCATGCCCGCCCGAGCGTGCCGCGCCGGCGCTCGAGTTCTCCGCGGATTTCGTAGGCGCGGTTTTCCGAGACCGGATAGATCCACGCCAGCGCAATGGCGGCCACCACGGCCGCCGCCGGCACGCCGATGTCCAGCAGGCGCATGGTGAGGATGGTGTGTCCGCTTTGCCCGCCGCCGAGCGCTTGCTGGAAGCCGGTTAGGTTGATGAGCAGCCCGGAAAGCGCGAAGGCGAGGGTGGTGCCGAGTTTCATCAGCCAGGCATACATGGCGTTCAGGGTGCCTTCATTGCGGTTTCCCGTCCTGAGTTCGTGCAGGTCGCACACATCCGCCAGCATGGAGTTGGCGATCGTCCAGAGCGCGGAGAAACCCAAGGCAATGAACAGCGGCGGGATCAGGAACAGCCAAGGGTGCGCCGGAGAATAGCAGAACCACTTGATCAGATTGCCGGCCAACGCGAAGAACAACGCGATGATCAGGGTTTGGCGCTTGCCGAGCCGGGTGGCGGCGAATGCCACAAGCGGCACGAAGAACAGGCTGCCCACCTGCCACACGGTGCCGTTCCAGCCGATGAGCATCGAGGCCGCTTTTTCGTCGCCACCGAAGATGTAATAGATGGCGATGTAGGTAGGCAGGCTGGAAATGCTGAACACGCCGAGGCACATGAAAAAGACGATGCTGCCGAGAATCAGAAAAGCGCGGTTGGCGAGAACCGCCTTGATCTGCGGCAGGACCGGCTCCGCCTGGTGCGTTGCCTGCGCGGCCGTTTGCTTCTCGCGGCAGAACACCACCGCGACAAGCGCGAGGCACACCATCAGCACCGCCATGCCCGCCGAGACCCAGCGGACGCCCGCGATGCTGTTAGAAAACACCGGCAGCTTGATCAGCGCGTATAGCCACGAAAGCAGGATCGCCGCCGCCGCGCACCAGAAGGCATTGGCCGCCATCAGGCGCGTCCGCTCGTGATAGTCTGGCGTGAGCGAGAGGCCCAGCGCGCCCCACGGCACGGCAAACAGCGACATGAACAGGTAGAAAACGACGGACACTATCAGGAAATACCAGAACTTGCCCATCTCGCTCCAGCCGCCTGGAAGCCACCAGAGCACCACAAAAAACAACCCGGCGCCGATTCCGCCTATGACCATGAACGGTTTGCGGCGTCCCCAGCGCGACCGGCTGTTGTCCGACCATGCGCCGATCAATGGATCCAGCAAGGCGTCGATGAAGCGCGGTATGGCCATAAGCAAGCCCACGAGGAATGGATTCATTCCCATGGCCACGTTGAGGACGACATTGCCCAGATTGCCAATCGCGTTGCCCATGAGGGTGTAGGACATTCCGCCTGCGGAATAGCCGGCCTTTTCCGACAGCGGCAGGCGGTCCTCCGGGCGTGTTTGGTGATGGGCTGCCGGATTGGCAGGATTCGATGATGGCATGGGGAATGGCTGCTTGGCTGTGCTGGGAACCGGCCCTCCGGTCCAAGTAATAGCAGTTTCGCCGTTTCCGAACTGTCACGCCTTCGCCCCAGTGCCAAATTCAACGATCCCGATGCCCATGGGGTCTGCAGCACTGTTGCGCATCCACGAGCCCATGGCACGTCTGCGGTGATCGCTGGCGCGGGAACCAAGGCGGGGATGCCGATCACCTGATATTTGTTTTCCTGCCACACAAACCGACCCATGTCAGACCACCCACAAGATTTCACCGCGCTTTCCGGATCCGAAGTCGAGATCGAGGCATTCGGAGTCCCCGGCACGCTCGGGCAACTGGCAGCGCCTCTGGCGAATCCGCCCGCCATCCGCATGGCGCACGAAGTGTTCTGGATCCCGGATCCGCCGCGCGAACAGGACCTGCATGTGGGATTTGTCGCTGACTTTCAACTGGCCCGGGCGGGTGAAGTGCGTCTGCGCGTAATCGCCCCCGCAGCCTATCGATTGATGGTGGACGACCGCGAACTGGCCTGGGGGCCGTTGCGTTTCGTTCCTTCCATGCCTGAATACCAAGAGTGCCGGGTCACGCTCCCCGCCGGACCTCACCGGGTGAGCCTCCATGCAATGCACGAAGGGCTCACCACTCGCCTTGCCGCGCGCATGCCGGGTTTTGTATGGGTGGATCTTGCCGGCGACCTTGAAGCCCCGCCCACATGGTTCGGTCGCCACCTGCCAGAGTATCTCGCCACCGGCCTGCGCGTCAGTCCGCTGCAGGGATGGATGGAATGGACGCAAAGCCCGCATGCCGGGAATTGGCGCACGGAGGATCCCGCGGGCGATCCGCGGTGGAGCAAAGTCGTGCCAGTGCCAGACTTGGAAACCATGCTCGGTCCGGCGTGCGCTTCGCCGGTGCAACTGCCGGTCTGGCCATCCATCGTGCCGGAACCGAAAGAACACGGCATCTACCGCGACACGTATTATTGCTACCGCTTCGACGACCCGGCGGTGGCCTTCATGGTGGCCGACCCGGCACCGGACCCGGCAACCGGTCCCGACGGCACCTGGCAGCGTTTTGATTTGGGCAGGATCCGCATAGGCGCGCTTGAGTCCGATGTGCATTCCGATTGCGCGGGTGAAGTCACCATCGCCTATGCGGAGAGGCTTGGGCCAGACGGGAGACCGGTGCCGATCGTCGCGGGGTCGGCCGGACCCACTCGCTTTCTGCAGAAGTTCGCCTTCGGTCCCGGATGCACGCCGGCTCGTCCATTGCAAACCCTCGGTTGCCGATACCTGGAAGTAAGGCTGGCGTGCGTTGGCAATGCGGATTTGAAAGATGTCCGCTTCCGCGAGAGAGATTTGTTAGGTGAACCGCAGGGCCGCCTTGCCCTGCATGACGGACTCCTTGACCGCATCTGGAAAGTCGGGGTCGAGACGATGCGCGCATCCACCGAGGACTCGGCGGTCGATTCGGTCCGCGAACGCGGCGAGTGGACCGGCGATGTGGCGCTGGCCGGCATGGAGTTGCTCGGTGTCGGATGGAACAACATGGCCCCGGCACGCCGCGCCCTGTATCATTCCGCTGCCGCCGCCCGCGAGGACGGCTTGGTATCCGGCTGCGGACCGGGCGAGTTGATCTATCTGGGAACTTACGCCGCCCAATGGGTCAACGCCTGCGTGCGCTGCGCCGAACTCGAGGGCGGCACGGCATTGCTCGTGGATCTGGAAGGCCCCGCGCGCCGCAACATCGAGGCGCTGCTTGCCTGCATCGAACCGGACGGCCGCCATCATCTGCCGTGGAGCTTCGTGGATTGGGGATACAAACAGCCCGCGAAGGATCAGCTCGAACCCGCCGTGCTCGCCCACGTGGTGGCTGCGGTGGACGCATGGGATCGCTGGCAGAAATTGCTCGGGCGCGACGGTGCCGATGCGGATTACAAAAACAAGGCGGACTCACTGCGGTCTATTGTTAGGTCAGCAGCAGCCGGAGATCCCGAGTCCTATCACGCGGCAGTACTCGGCGAGCGGATCGGGGCGGTGGACCGCGATGCCGCCGTGGCCGTGACCTTGCGGCAGTTGCTTTCCTCGTTTCCCTGCAACCCTGCAGGCAAACGTCTGCGCGACCCGACACAAGCCTCGCCCGCGATCGCCACGCCGTATTTCACGAACTACTCGATCGACCTGCTCCTCCGTGCGGGCAAGGTGGACGAAGCCATCGAAATCTGGCGCAAGGCGTGGGGTTGGATGCTCGACGGCGGCGCGACCACCTGGTGGGAGGTCTTCGACGAACGCTGGAGCCGCTGCCATTACTGGGCCGGGGCACCGACCTGGCAAATGAGCCGCCGCATCCTCGGCGCGGACACAGGGCTGCACGAAGGTCGGCCGGTGATCCGCATCGCCGTCCATCCTGGCAGCCTGAAATCCGCGGAGGGGCGCGTCGCGTTCCCCGGCGTGGGCTGGGCTGACATCGCGTGGGAGCGCGAACGCGATGCCATCGTCTATCATGTGGACAGCCCGGCACCATGGACGCTGCTCCAGCAAGGCGCATCCGTCGCCTGCGCGGCAGGTGCCACGGAACTCCGCTTGTTTGCGAAGGGTCCCGCCTTCGTGCCATAGCGTCATTTGCCCCTGCAATCACCTCATCCCCACCGCACCTACCAAACCCGCCTTCCCTATGAAAAATACAGCACACCTCGTTGTTTCCTCCGCCATGATCATGATAGGAGGTCATTCCCTGGCCGCGTCCACCTATCAGGAGGATGTCGCGTTCCTCAGAAAACACACGGAGATCATCGAACTCGCTTCCGGGTCCGCGCGGATCGCCATCGCGCCCGCCTGGCAGGGACGCGTCATGACCTCCACCGCCAGCGGGCCGGATGGCGTCGGCTTCGGCTGGATCAACCCGGAAGTCGTCGCGGCCGGCATCCAGCCGGAAGCCGACCGCGAGGGCCTCGCCAGACACATCCACGTCTTCGGTGGCGAGGAGCGCCTCTGGTTCGGTCCGGAAGGCGGCCCCTTCGCCTTGTTCTTTCCGCCAAAAGTCGAGCAGACCTTCGCCAACTGGAAAACTCCGTCGGTCATCGACACCGAAGCGTTCGAAACCGCCGCTAGCAATTCATCCAACAGCATCACCTTCGTCAAATCCACACAACTGCCCAACCGCGCGGGCACGGTTTTCTCGATGGATGTGAAACGCAGCGTCACCCTCGCCACCGCAACGGAGCTGGCCGAACTCGGCGGCGGTGCCATTCCGGATGGCGTGCAGGCCGTCGCTTACATTTCGAAAAACTCGGTGACGAATTCCGGAAAAAACGAATGGACCCGCGAAACCGGCGCACCATCCATCTGGATGCTCGGAATGTTCAAGCCAACACCGAGAACCACCGTCGTCATCCCGTTCAAGCCCGGCGATGATTCCGAACTCGGACCCATCGCCAACACCGGCTACTTCGGCGAGATTCCCAAGACCCGGATCAAATATGGCAAGTCCGCGCTGTTCTTCAAAGGAGATGGCCGGGAACGCGGCAAGCTCGGCATTCCTCCGAAGCGCTCCATGGGCGTCGCGGGCAGCTGGCAGGCGGACTCCGGCACGCTGACCCTGATCAGTATCCGGCCCGTTGGAAATGAAGCGAGCGCTTCATGGCCCTACGTCGATTCCCAGTGGAAAGAGGACGTCAATCCCTTCGGTGGAGACCTCCTCAACTCCTATAACGACGGCCCGCCAGAACCCGGAGCCAAGCCGCTCGGTCCGTTTTACGAACTGGAAACCTCCAGTCCCGCCCTGTTTCTCAAGCCCGGCGAGTCCCACACCCACGCCCAATCCACCGTGCATCTCACCGGCCCGCGCGAGGCGCTCGATGCCATCGCCAAACGCGTGCTTGGCGTGAGCCTGGAGACGATCGAAGCGGTCTGGTGAGGACCAAGGAAGTGAATCCACTTCATCGCTTGCCCGTCACCTTGTCACCCCGCGTTATTACCGCCTCCATGCCACGCCATGAAACCCCTGTGGCCACTTCTCACGCTTTCGCTTGCAACCCTCGCAACTCCTGGGGAATTCAGTCCACGACAATGGCGAGCTTCTCCGCAGCGGTGATTTCCACCGGTGCATCCAGGGTGATCAGGACGCGCTTGGCGGTGCGCTTGATGGATGTGGGAAGAGTGGCATCGCCGCGTTTTACGGTCACCTGGGTCGCGCCATCGTGTTCGAGTGCAATGGTGGCGAGAGCGAGCTTGCCGTGGCGGACATCGATCTCGGCGGTCATGGTCCCGTCTTCAATGCGTTGGGAGAAAGTCCCCCACCCCTCGGCGGCGACGAACGGGGCCTTGAAGTTTTCCGGCGTGAGTCTCGGCGCGAATCCGATGTGACGCCGGGGACCGTGGTGTTCGAATCCCGAGATGGCGATGAGCGCGCCGTAGCTGGCCATCGAACGGGCATAGTGGTCGCCACACTCCACTTCATTGAATGGATTGCGTTTGTTGCCATCATAGCGCTCGTCGAGGGTCTTGATGACGGCCATGCCTTCCTTGACCATGCCCTCGGCGATCATGTGCGCGGCCGCCTGGTATTCGAAACCGTTCATTGTCTCGTTGAGATAGCAGGCGAAGCCGGAATAGACTCCGAACGGCAAGTCCCGGCCGAGCGCGTTGGCGGTCATGACAAGACCGCCCTCGCCATCGGTATAATAGGGGCGGCCCTTGGGATCGGCCTGCGCGTCGTAGGCATCAAGGTT
>CAMCUY010000071.1 GCA_945879075.1 Akkermansia muciniphila
GTAGGACGAGGTGGTCGACAACGAGGGCGGATTTGGTCATCAGTGTTTCCATGGCAGGCTGAAACTGCCAAAACGGAGGCCAATGTCTAGTATTTTCTTAAATCGCCAATGAACATCGACCATGGCTGATTTCCGGGCAACCGCCCTGCACGGCGGGCCAAGTAGCTTTGTTCAATTTAGTTTGAACTCTCTGGAGAAGCTCCTTAAGTTCCGACGCATGGGCGTTCTGCTGGACGGAGATCAAAACGAAATGGACCCCTTGGAGCTCCAAGTGGTGGCTATGTTCGTGGACGGCGTGCGCGTTTTGGGCCTGCCCCGTTCGATCGGTGAAATCTACGGACTGCTCTTCATTTCTCAATCCGGCCTGTCCCTGGACGATCTTGTGTGCCGCCTCCGCATCAGCAAGGGCTCCGCCAGCCAGGGACTGCGGACGCTCAAAAGCCTTGGCGCGGTCCGCGAAACCGACGGTGGCGACGATCGCCGCACTTACTACGAACCGGCGATCGAGCTCAAGCGTCTGGCCGGCGGCTTCATCCGCGAGCAAATCCGCCCGCATCTGGAAAACGGCAAAACCAAAATCGGCCGCCTCGCGGAAAGCGCCCGCGAAATCGAAGACCCCGAGCGCCGGAAATTCCTTGGCGAGCGCGTCGAACGATTGGAAACATGGATGCGCAGCAGCGGAAGGGTCCTTCCCGTGCTCCAAAAACTCCTCGGCCAATGAACTCCAACGAATCCCAGCTTCCTGAATGGTTCTGCCTGCGGTGCCAGACAAAACGCGAGCACATCGCCGCCGGACATTTGCGCGAACTCGAAGGCGTCGAGGTTTTCTGCCCGCGGCTCCGCTACCGCAAAGCCACCCGCCGCGGCAAAGTCTGGTGGGTCGAGCCGATGTTCCCCGGCTACGTGCTGGCCAAATTCAACATGGCCGAGATGGAGCGCGCCGTCACTTTCTGCCATGGCATCCGCGGACTCATTCGCTTCGGCTCGGAAATCCCGCCCGTCCCCGATTCATTCGTCGAGGCGATCAAACACGAAATCCTCAACCGCAAGGGAGCCGAGCACAACGAACTCGTCACCCTCAGTCCGGTCATCCAAATCGGCGATGAAGTGGAAGTCGCCTCCGGCCCGCTCCAAGGGATGCAGGGAACCGTCATCGCCGTCCCCTCCGCCACCGAGCGGGTCAAAATCCTCATCGAATTCCTCGGAAACCCACAGGCAGTCGATATGGACCTCTTCTCGATCCTGCTTCCCAGACGTCCAATTCATTGAAAACAAAAGCCCTTCCCACGTGATTACGTGACTGACCTTCTTGGTTTCCTGTAGAAGACTCGCCACCAGCCCTGCCCTGGTTTCCCTCCATCCCGGAGAGATTGACCAGGGGCGGTAGCGTGATGGCGGCGAATTTATTTCCCCGTGATTTGAAACCTGACTCATCCACCGACTTCCTGATCATCGGTGCCGGCTTTTCCGGACTCGTGATCGCCGAGCGCCTGTCCGCCGCCGGTTGGAAATGCGTGGTCGTGGACCGCCGCAGCCACCTCGGCGGCAACGCCCGCGACGGCATCGACGCCGCCGGCGTCCTCACCCACCACTACGGCCCGCACTACTTCCGCTCGAACTCGCCGCGGATCGTCGATTATCTATCCGCCTTCACCGAATGGCACGCGGTCAGCTATACGATCAAGAGCCACGCCTGCGGCCGCTACTGGAGCTTTCCGATCAACCTCAACACCTTCGAGGAATACCTCGGCCGGCCCGCGACCACGGAGGAATTCACCGCCTGGCTGGAGCAAAAGCGGATCCCGATCGCCGACCCGCAAAACTCGGAGGAGGTCATCATCTCCCAAGTCGGCCGCGAACTCTACGAGCTGTTTTTCGAGGGCTACACGCTCAAGCAATGGAAGCGTCATCCGCGCGAACTCGACGCCTCGGTCTGCGGCCGCATCCCCGTCCGCACCAACCGCGACGACCGCTACCTGTCCGAATCCTTCCAGGCCCTGCCGAAGCGCGGCTACACCGCGCTCTTTGAAACGATGCTCAACGCCTCACCCGGCGTCGAACTCCACCTCGGCGTGGATTTCGAGCAAGCCCGCGCCCGCTGGAGCCACAAGCACCTCGTCTTCACCGGCGCCATCGACGAGTTCTACGGCCGCCGCTTCGGCGCGCTGCCCTACCGCTCGCTGCGCTTCGAGCACGAATCGTTTTCCGCGGAACAACTGCGTGCCCGCGAACCCATCTCGGGAAAACCCGGCTTCTGGCAGCCCGCGATGCAGGTGAACTATCCGGAACCCGAGGTGCCGTTCACCCGCATCGTCGAGATCAAGCACGCCACTGGCCAGCGGATCGACGCCACCACCATCGTCCGCGAGTTCCCCAAGGACTGGACGCCGGACGACGAGCCGTTCTATCCGGTCCCCGCCCCCGAGGCCCGCGCCGCTTTCCTCCGCTACTCCGAACTCGCCGCCACCGAACCGCACACCAGCTTCATCGGCCGCCTCGCCACCTACCGTTATTATAACATGGACCAGGTCACCGCCATGGCCATCGCCGAGGCGGAGAAACTCATTTCCAAATACGGATCAAACCTATGACCAAACTATTCATCGCGGGACACCGCGGCATGGTCGGCTCCGCGCTCGTGCGCGAGGCCGAGAAACTCGGCGGATTCCAGCTCGTCACCGCCACCCGCGACCAGCTCGACCTCTGCGACCAGCGCGCGGTCTTCGATTTCCTCGCCGCGGAAAAGCCGGACGTCGTCATCATCGCCGCCGCCAAAGTCGGCGGCATCCACGCGAACTCCACCTACCCGGCGGACTTCATTTACGAAAACCTCAGCATCGCCTCAAACCTCGTCGAAGCCAGCCGCCGCGCCGGAGTGCCGCGCGCGCTGTTCCTCGGCTCGTCCTGCATCTACCCGAAAATGGCGCCCCAGCCGATGAACGAGGACTGCCTGCTCACCGGGCCGCTGGAAGTCACCAACGAGGCCTACGCCATCGCCAAGATCGCCGGCCTCAAACTCTGCCAGCACTACCGCGCCCAGCACGGCCTGATCTACCACAGCGCCATGCCCACCAACCTCTACGGCCCGGGCGACAACTATCACCCGGAGAACTCCCACGTCATCCCCGCCCTCATCCGTCGCTTCCACGAAGCCACGCAGCGCGGCGACGCCAGCGTCACCATCTGGGGCACCGGCACCCCGCGCCGCGAGTTTCTCCACGTCCATGACCTCGCCGCCGCCTGCTTCCACTTATTGTCGTTAGAATCTCCGCCCGACTGGGTGAACGTCGGCGTCGGCGACGACGTCACCATCCTCGAGCTCGCCACGCTCGTCGCGAAAACCACCGGCTTCACCGGCGAAATCCTCACCG
The DNA here is from genome assembly GCA_945879075.1 of Akkermansia muciniphila. Classification (GTDB taxonomy): domain Bacteria; phylum Verrucomicrobiota; class Verrucomicrobiia; order Verrucomicrobiales; family Akkermansiaceae; genus Luteolibacter; species Luteolibacter muciniphilus_C. Next base: position 3,372 of record CAMCUY010000071.1, read on the forward strand.
ACCCCACCAAGCCCGACGGCACCCCGCGCAAGCTGCTGGATATTTCGAAAATCCAAGCCACCGGCTGGCAGCCCCAAGTCCCCTTCGCGGAAGGCCTCGCCGACGCCTATCAGGATTTCATCGCCACCCTCACCACCGGCGCGGCGCGTCTCTGATGACACGCCGCAGGCGTGAAGGGCTACGACCCATGACCTCCGACCTTCAGACCTTGCTTCACGCCAGAAATACCCTACGATTTCCCCATGAAAGTTGACCTCGAGATCCCGGACTCCACGCTTTCCGCACTGCGACAATCACCTGCCGAGTTTGCCGCCTGCCTCCGGCTCATGGCTGCGGCGAAACTTTATGAGACGGGAAGCCTGAGTCAGGAGCGCGCTGCCGAATTGGCGGGGCAATCCCGTCAGGATTTCGTTCTTCAACTCTCGCGGCTCAGCGTGTCCCCCTTCCAAGGTGTGGAGGATGATATCGCTTTGCTTTCGGCCCTTCCATGACTCTGGTCTTCAACGCCTCGCCCTTGATCGTCCTTGCCAAATCAGGCTTGTTGGAACGCTTTCTGCAACTTGCCGATCAGGTGTGGATTCCGGACGCGGTCGCCAGGGAGGTCTCGTATGGCAAGGACCCAGCGGATCCCGCTCGCTGCTGGGTCGCCCGGCAATCTTCGCTCATTCATCCCGCCCCTGCCATTTCCCCTTTTCTCATGGCATGGGACTTGGGAGCAGGTGAGTCCGCCGTTATTTCTCTCACCGAGGCAACGCCCGGAGCCGTCGCCGTCCTCGATGACCTCGCTGCCCGGCGTTGTGCTCAAGCGATCGGGTTGAAAATCATTGGCACCCTCGGCCTCGTCCTCATGGCCAAGCGCGCCGGCGTGATCCCGTCTGCCAGCCAGGCGCTCGATGCCATTGTCGCTACCGGATTATTTATCTCCCCCCATCATCTCGAGACGATCCGCATCCAAGCCGGAGAGTGATTAAAACCCACCTCGCTTCGACCCTGAAAATCCCCAACGTTAAACATGAAAAAAGCACTCATCACCGGCATCACCGGACAAGACGGTTCCTACCTCGCGGAATTCCTGCTCGAAAAAGGCTACGAAGTCCACGGCATCAAGCGCCGCGCATCGCTCTTCAACACCCAGCGGATCGACCACATTTACGAGGACCCGCACGTCGAGAACTCCCGCTTCCGCCTGCACTACGGCGACCTCGCCGACGCCTCCAACCTCACCCGCATCATCAGCGAGGTCCAGCCGGACGAGGTTTACAACCTCGGCGCACAATCCCACGTCGCCGTCTCCTTCGAGGCTCCCGAATACACCGCGGACGTCGATGCCATCGGCACGCTGCGCCTGTTGGAGGCGATCCGCTTCCTCGGCCTGGAAAAGAAAACCCGCTTTTATCAGGCATCCACTTCCGAGCTCTACGGACTGGTCCAGGAAATCCCGCAGAAGGAAACCACGCCGTTCCACCCGCGCTCGCCCTACGCCGTCGCCAAGATGTATGCCTACTGGATCACCGTGAACTACCGCGAAGCCTACGGCATGTATGCGTGCAACGGCATCCTCTTCAACCACGAGTCCCCGCGCCGCGGCGAGACCTTCGTCACCCGCAAGATCACCCGCGCCATCGCCAACATCGCCCAAGGCCTCGAAGCCTGCCTGTTCCTCGGCAACATCGATTCCCTCCGCGACTGGGGCCACGCCAAGGACTACGTCCGCATGCAGTGGATGATGCTCCAACAGGAAACCGCCGACGATTTCGTCATCGCCACCGGCAAGCAGATTTCCGTCCGCGAGTTCGTCCGCATGTCGGCCCGCGAGGCCGGCATCGAGCTCGCCTTCTCCGGCGTGGGCGACCAGGAAATCGCTACTGTCAGCGCCGTGAATAACGACCTCGCCCCGGCGGTTTCCGTGGGTGACGTCGTCGTCAAGGTCGATCCCCGCTATTACCGCCCCGCCGAAGTCGAAACCCTGCTAGGCGACCCGACCAAGGCGAAGGAAAAGCTCGGCTGGGTTCCGGAAATCACCGTCGAAGAAATGTGCGCGGAAATGGTCGCCCACGATCTCGACATCGCCCGCCGCCACTCGCTGCTCAAATCCCACGGCCACCACGTTTCCGTTTCTAAGGAATAAACTCATGAAAAAAGTCTTTGTATCCGGATGCTATGACATCCTCCACGCCGGCCACCTCCAGTTCTTCGAGGAGGCCCGCGCGCTGGGGGACTATCTGATCGTGTCGTTCGCCTCCGCCGAGGTGCTCTGGCATCACAAGCGGCGCAAGCCGTCCATCCCGGACGACCACAAGCGCGCCCTGCTCCAGGGCTTGCGGATGATCGACGAGGTCGTCGTCACCCAAGGCCACAAAGAGGGCTTGGACTTCGAGGAAGACTTCCTCCGCATCCGCCCGGACTTTCTCATCGTCACCGAGGACGACAAATACGGCGCCGTGAAACGCGAGCTCTGCGCCGCGGTCGGCGCGGAATACACAGTCCTCGCCAAGACCCCGCCGCGCTTCGAACCGGTCTCTACCAGCTCCATCGTCCGCTGGGTCCAAGCCCCCACCGAAGCGCCCTTGCGCGTCGATTTCGCCGGCGGCTGGCTCGACGTCCCGCGCTTTTCCCGCCCCGGCGAGTTCGTGGTGAACTGCGCGATTTCCCCGCTCGTCTCCCTGCGCGAGTGGCCCTACGAAAAGCAGGCCGGCCTCGGCGGCAGCGGCGCCTGGGCCCTGCTCAACGGCCGCGACGGCGTGGACTCGGAAATCGACCTCGGCGTCGGCTGGCAGGACCCCGCCGTGATCCGTGAGACCGGGCTTTGCGTCTGGCGCTCCGGCCTAACGCCCGTGCTTGATTTCAAACAGAACGGCGACTTCCTCACCGGCCGGATGGCGATCTACTGGACCGGCAGCCCGCACGACACCCCCGGCGTCGTCAACCAGCCGCGCGACTACGACGGCATCGCCCGCAGCGCCCGGGTCGCCCGCGAGGGCGCGCTCCAGGCGGACATCCGCTGCCTGGCGGACGGAGTCCACCTCTATCACCTGACCCAGCTCGCGGAAGGCATGGACCCGCTGCCGGACATCCCCGGCGCCATCGCCCGCAAATACTGCGGCGGCGGCCACGGCGGCTACGCGCTCTATCTGTTCGACGCGCCCGCCCTCCGCGACGCGGCCATCGCCACCACCCCGGAACTCCGTCCCGTCGAACCGCTCTGCCGCGTTTGAAAACCATTCCCATCATCGGCCTGCCCGTCGCGGCGACCACCTACGCTGGAGCCGTGGCATGGATTCTGGAGCGTGCCAAGAGAAACGACCGTGCCTACGCCGTCGAGGCCGCCAACACCCACGTCGCCGCGCTGGCCCGCAGCGACGCGGACTTCGGCGAGGCCATGCGCCACTTCGACCTGATCTGCCCCGACGGCATGCCGCTCGTCTGGGCGCTCAATGCCCGGCTCGCCGCGGCCGAGAAACTAAGCGACCGCGTTTACGGTCCAACCCTGATGTTGGAAACGCTCAAGGCGACGAACGGCCTACCGGAATTCAAGCATTTCCTCCTCGGCGGAAAACAAAGCACACTGGACAGCCTCAGCCGCAAATTCGCCGCGGATTTCCCTAACATCATCATCGCCGCCACCCACTCCCCGCCCTTCGGCGAGTGGCCGGAAAGCGAGTTCGAGCGTATCGCGGAGAACATCCGAAGCTCCGGAGCCAACCTCGTCTGGGTCGGCCTCGGCTGCCCGAAACAAGAGCACTGGATCGCCCGCAACAAACACCGCCTGCCTGAGGGCGTCTATTTCGGCATCGGCGCGGCCTTCGCCTTCCACGCCGGTGAAGTGAGACAATCCCCGCCCGTTTTCCAAAAACTCGGCCTCGAATGGGCCTACCGCTTGGCGATGGAACCGCGCCGACTTTTCAAACGTTACTTTGTTTACAATTCCATTTTTATCTACCACATGCTCCGCGAGCGCGTTTCACGAAAAAACTGAACATCAAAAAACAGCCACTCTTATGCCTATCAAATCCATCTGCTGTCTCGGTGCCGGTTACGTCGGCGGCCCCACCATGGCCATGATCGCCGCCAAGTGCCCTCACATCCGGGTCACCGTCGCGGACATGAACGAACAGCGCATCGCCGCCTGGAACTCGGACACCCTGCCTGTTTACGAGCCCGGCCTGGATGCCGTCGTCGCCTCCGCGCTTGGCCGCAACCTCCATTTCACCACCGACATCCGCGCCGCCATCGCCGGCGCGGATCTGATCTTCGTCTCGGTCGGCACGCCCACCAAATCCTACGGCATCGGTGCCGGCCGCGCCGCCGACCTCCGCTACATCGAGTCCGCCGCCCGCCTGATCGCGGAGGTTTCCGAGGGCCATAAGATCATCGTCGAAAAAAGCACGATCCCGGTGAAAACCGCCACCGCGATCAAGTCCATCCTCGCCGCCAACTCCCCTAACGGAGCCACCTTCCAAGTCCTGTCCAACCCCGAGTTCCTCGCGGAAGGCACCGCCGTCGAAGACCTCGAATGCCCGGACCGCATCCTCATCGGCGGTGAAATCACCCCCGAAGGCAACGCCGCCGTCGAGGCCCTCGTCTCGGTCTACGCCAACTGGATTCCCCGCGAGCGCATCCTCACCACCAACCTCTGGTCATCGGAACTTTCCAAGCTCGTCGCCAACGCCTTCCTCGCCCAACGGATCTCCTCGATCAACTCGATCTCCGCCCTCTGCGAAGCCACCGGCGCCGATGTCGGCGAGGTCGCCCGCGCCATCGGCATGGACTCGCGGATCGGCCCGAAATTCCTCAAAGCCTCCGTCGGCTTCGGCGGCTCCTGTTTCCAGAAGGACATCCTCAACCTCGTCTATCTCTGCGAGTCCTTCAACCTCCCCCAAGTCGCCAAATACTGGCGTCAGGTCGTCCAGCTCAACGACTGGCAGAAGTCGCGTTTCGTCGAGAAAATCGTCCGCACGCTCTATAACACCGTCAACGGCAAGCGCATCGCCATCCTCGGTTTTGCCTTCAAGAAGGACACCAACGACACCCGCGAATCCCCCGCCATCCAGGTCTGCCGCGACCTCCTCCACGAGCGCGCCCACCTCGCCATTTACGACCCGCGAGTCAGCGCGGAGACGATCCATCAGGACCTGGTCGCCGCCGGGATCTCACCGGAGCTCATCGCCTCGAACCTTGAAATCTGCAGCGACCCCTACACCGCCGCCGCCGGGGCGCACGCGCTCGCCACGCTCACCGAATGGGACGAGTTCCGCACCCTCGACCTGCCGCGCGTTTACGACCTCATGCTCAAGCCCGCCTTCGTCTTCGACGGCCGAGCCGTCCTTTCCTTGGAAGCGCTGGTCGCCCACGGCTTCGAAGCCTTCGTCATCGGCAAGGGGCTGTAGACAAAGCCCCGCTTTACAAACCAGTCATTCCCAACTAGACAGTTCTCATGAAGGCAAGCGTCATGGATCTGCGTTACAGGACCAAGGAAGTTCTCCGTGCGCTGGAAGCACGCGAGGAAATCGTCCTCACCCACCGGGGCGCGGAAAAAGGGAAAATCATCCCGCTCGGCCAGCAGCAACCCGCGCGGCGGCCGCAAATCTCAAAGCTCGCGGCCGTGGGAATGTGGGCGGACGACCATGAGTCCGTTCCCGACATGGTCGCCAGACTCCGCAAACCACGCCCATGCTGATCGATACGGATGTCCTGATCTGGTGCCTCAGAGGAAATCCCAAAGCCATCAAGACGATCGACGGACTTGAAAACCGTCTCATTTCCCAAATCACCCGGATGGAACTCATCGTCGGGTGCCGTAACAAAACCGAAATCACCCTCCTCAAACGCTTCCTCGTCGAGGGCGGTTTCCGCGTGATTGCGCTGAGTCAGGAAATCGGAAGCCGGGCCGACCTCTACCTGGAGGAAAAGCACCTCACCCATGGCGTCGGCCTTCCGGACGCGCTCATCGCCGCCACGGCCTCCCTCCAAGGGCAGCCTCTTTTCACCGCAAACGCCAAACACTTCCGTTGCTTTAGCGACATTGAGGTCAAACGCTTCATTCCTTGAGCTTCCCTGTCATTCCAGTTTCTCAGCCTTTCAACTTCTACCCCAATGAACATCCATCCCGAGTTCCACCGCTTCCTCCACCGACAGGACAAGGAGAACCTGCTCGGCCAGCGCGGCCTCGTCGTCTGGCTCTGCGGCTTGTCCGGCTCGGGGAAATCCACCATCGCCAACGCCGCCGAGCGCGTCCTCCACCAGCAAGGGCGCTTCACCACCATCCTCGATGGCGACAACCTCCGCACCGGCCTCAACTCCAACCTCGGCTTCAGCGACGAGGACCGCTTGGAAAACATCCGCCGCATTTCGGAAGTCGCCAAAGTCTTCGTTTCCCAAGGCGTCATCACCTTTGTCTCCGCCATCACCCCGCGCGGCGAACTCCGCGACCTCGCCCGCGGCCTGCTCGGCAACGACCTCTTCGAAGTTTACATCAAGGCCAGCTACGAAGCCTGCGAACAACGCGACGTCAAAGGCCTCTACGCCAAGGCCGCCCGCGGCGAAATCGCCCACTTCACCGGCAAGGACGGCTCGTTCGAGCCCCCCCAAAACCCGGACCTTGTCCTCGATACCGAAACCACCACCATCGAGGATGCCGCCTTCGAACTCCTCGAAGCCATCCGCGAAAAAATCGCCTCGAACCGCCCGCTCTGAACATTCCGGTTTGCCAGGTTTGTTGAAAAACGCTGAAGTCCAAGGACTTCGGCGTTTTTTGTTTTCTCCACCTCCACTCGGTTTTATCAGGTCTTGGCTCGATACATTACAATACAACGCAACTTAGTAATTATTTCTTGACCTAAGCCAACCACAAGCCTACCCCCTCCCGCGCCCCTTCCCTCTCCATTTCAGTTTTCAGCCTTTCAGCATCTATTCCACCATGCCCAACTACCACCTCAGCCAGCTCGACCAACTCGAAGCCGAAGCGATTTTCATCCTGCGCGAAACCGCGGCCCAGTTCGAGAATCCCGCCCTGCTCTTCTCCGGCGGGAAAGACTCGATCGTCATGGCATGGCTTGCAAAAAAAGCCTTCTGGCCCGCCCGCATGCCCTTCCCGCTCGTCCACGTGGATACCGGCCACAATTTCCCCGAAACCATGAGCTACCGCGATGAATTCGTGGACCTCATCCGCGCCACGCTCGTCGTCGGCTACGTCCAGGAGTCCATTGATACCGGCCGCGTCGTCGAAGAAAAAGGCCCCAACGCCTCCCGCAACAAACTCCAGACCGTCACCCTGCTCGATACCATCGAGAAGCACCAATACGACGCCTGCCTCGGCGGCGGACGCCGCGACGAAGAGAAAGCCCGCGCCAAGGAGCGCTTCTTCTCCCACCGCGACGACTTCGGCCAGTGGGACCCCAAGAACCAGCGCCCCGAACTCTGGAACCTCTTCAACGGCCGCAAAAACCCCGGCGAACACTTCCGCATCTTCCCCCTCTCCAACTTCACCGAGATGGACATCTGGATGTACATCCAACGCGAAAACATCCCCCTCCCCTCCATCTACTTCGCCCATGAACGTGAGATCTTCGAACGCAACGGCTCGTTGTTAGGCGTCACCGAATTCCTCAAACCCCAGGACCACGAAACCGTCACCCGGGAAACCGTCCGCTTCCGCACCATCGGCGACGCCACCTGCACCGGCGCCGTCCGCTCACCCGCCTCCAACCTCGACGAAGTCATCGCCGAAGTCGCCGCCGCCCGCCAGACCGAGCGCGGCACCCGCTCCGACGACAAACGCTCCGAAACCGCCATGGAAGACCGCAAGAAAGAAGGATATTTTTGAGCTTTGCTCAAAAATATCCTGTCAAAAGTCTAAAAGTCATAAGATTCAAACACTCATCTACCTCTACCTCTACCTCTACCTCTACCTCTACCTCTTCATCTTCCGACCTTCGACTTTCAGACCTTTAGACCGCGCAGCCTCTTCCTCTTCCCTAGCTTATAAAACCATGACCGCTGAACGCTTCGAAGATCTCAGAATCTGGCAAAACGCCCGCATACAAGCAAACCACGTCTACGATGAATTCGGCCCCGATTCCATTTCTTCGCGTGATTTCGGCTTCCGCGATCAAATCCAACGCTGCGGAGTCTCCGTCATGAACAACACCGCCGAGGGATTCGAGCGCAGATCGGATCCCGATTTCGCGCGCTTTCTTGATATCGCCAAGGGTTCGAACGGAGAAGTCCGCAGCATGCTTTATCTGGCAGAAGATCGCGACTATCTTCCATTCCAAGTCGCCAATGAAATGAGAAATTCCAGTGAGAATCTCAGTCGT
>CAMCUY010000072.1 GCA_945879075.1 Akkermansia muciniphila
ACGAGCTTTTTCGGAGTTGCGGGCGTGGCGGCGTGGCAGACGAGCGGCCAACTGGCGGCTAGGACTGCTGTTGCGATGAACTTTCTGCGAGACGCGGTGGTTATTATTTTCATGGTAGGCGTAACATTTCGACCGCCTCGCGGAGGTCGTCGGCGGTGACGGTGTTGATGACCTTGGCGCTGCCGAGCGCGTCGAGGACGACGAAGCGGATGGCGCCGGCGGAGAACTTTTTGTCGCGCGCGAGTTTTTCCATCACTTTGTCCGTCGTGATTTCGGGGGGGAGCCGCAGCGGCAGGTGGTATTTTTCCAACAGGCCGATGATCTTCGCGCTGTCGGACGGCGAGAGTCCGGCGTGGCGCTCGGATAGAAACAAGGCGGCGCGGATGCCGAGGGAGATCGCCTCGCCGTGGAGCAGCTCGCCGTAGGGCACGGAGGCCTCGATGCCGTGGCCGATGGTGTGGCCGAAATTGAGCAGGGCGCGGATGTCGCGCGTCTCGTGTTCGTCGGCTTCCACCACGCGCGCCTTGATGGCGATGTTGCGGGCGATGAGATCCGCCGGGACGTCGCGGCCGGCGGGGTCAAAAGCGGCTAGATCGTCGAGCATCGAGGCGTCGCGGATGGCGGCGTGTTTGATGGCCTCGGCGAAGCCTTCGCGGAACTCGCGGTCGGGCAGGGTGTGGAGGGTTTCCGGATCGATGAGGACGAGTCGCGGTTGATGGAAGGCTCCTAGCAGGTTTTTGCCCTCGCCCACATTCACGCCGGTCTTGCCGCCGACCGAGGAATCGACCTGCGCGACGATGGTGGTGGGGATCTGCACGAAGGGAATGCCGCGGAAGAAAATGGCGGCCACGAAACCCGCTAGATCGCCGATCACGCCGCCGCCGAGCGCGATGACGAGCGACTTGCGGTCATGTCCGGCGCGGATCATTTCGCGGCAGAGGGTTTCCGCCTGGGTCATCGATTTCGACGCTTCGCCCGCGGCCACGGTGTGCAGCGTCGGGCGGAATCCGGCGGCTTCCAGCGAGTTCATCAGGGTGCCGGCGTGAAATCGCGCCACCGTCTCATCGCTGATGATCGCGGCGCGCAAGCCCGTGATTCCGGCGCTTTTGAGTATTTCAGCGGCGTTGCCGAGGAGGCCCGGTTCGACGAGGACGTTGTAGCCGCGTTCGGCGAGATCGACATGGACGGAAGGCATGGGCGGGAGCATGAAAGATGCGCCGCGCATGTCCAGTTGATCTCCGGCGGGTTCGGTGATTTCCTCGGCGCATGGAAATCCGCAACCGCGAGCAGCAAGCGCCATTCACCACCAAGGACGGCTCGACCATCCGCAGCCTGCTGGATCTTTCCAACGCCCCGGTTCGCAACCAGAGCCTCGCCGAAGCCAGCCTGCCCGCGGGCGCGGAAATCGAGCGGCATTACCACCGGGTGAGCGAGGAATTCTACTATCTCACCGCCGGCTGCGGCCTCATGGAAATCGACGGCATCGAGCGCGAAGTCGCGCCCGGCGATGCGATTTTGATTCCGCCCGGAGCCTGGCACCGGATCCGCGCCATCGAGACGTTGCGATTTCTCTGCTGCTGCGCGCCGCCGTATTCGCACGAGGATACCTATTTCGTCTGAAAACGAGGCTGATGACGGACGGCAGCGACTTGAACTCCGTTCCGGAGTTTTCCAGCCCACCGCTTCGTGTCGGCCGGATCAGGGTCAGCCAATGACTGTGTCAGACCGTGTTTGCGCCTTGAATGATGGCCATGCCCAAGCTTCTTTGGAGTTCGGTGAACGAGCATGAGGAAATCAAGCAATCCGAACCCAAGTCATGGGCGGCCGGTCTCCCCGCCGTCACGTCGTCGCTCCGGCACATTCTTCGCGAAGCCGGGCCGTTCCGTGGCGCCCGCGGGCTGTTGGAGATGAACCAGGCCGGCGGCTTCGACTGCCCGAGCTGCGCCTGGCCGGACCCGGACGGCGGGCGCTCGGCGGCCGAGTTCTGTGAGAACGGAGCCAAGGCGCTCGCCTCGGAAGCCACCCGCAAGCTTGCGGACGCGGCTTTCTTCGCCAGTCATTCCATCGCCGACCTCGCCGCGCAAAGCGACCTCTGGCACGACCGCCAGGGCCGCATCGCCTCGCCGATGCTGCTTCGCCCGGGAGCCACCCACTACGAGGCGGTTCCGTGGAGCAGCGCGTTTGAAGTCATCGCCTCGCAATTGAAATCCTTGGCCTCGCCGGACGAGGCCGTGTTTTACACCTCCGGCCGCGCCAGCAACGAAGCCGCTTTTATCTATCAACTTTTCGCCCGCAGCTACGGTACCAACAACCTGCCGGACTGCTCGAACATGTGTCACGAGTCCAGCGGCCTTGCGATGAAGGAGTCCATCGGCGTCGGCAAGGGCACCGTCACCCTCGATGATTTCCTCGAAGCGGACACCATCCTCTGCGTCGGCCAGAACCCCGGCACCAACCACCCGCGGATGCTCGGCACGCTTGAGGATGCCGTGAAAAAAGGCGCGAAGATCGTTTCCATCAATCCGCTCAAGGAGGCCGGGCTCGTCGGCTTCGTGCATCCGCAGCACCCGGTCGCCGCCCTGCTCGGCAAGGCCACGCCGCTCGCCTCGCAGTTCATCGCCGTCCGCGTGAACGGCGATCTCGCGCTTTTCCGTGGCATCGCCAAGGTCCTGTTGGAAAATGAATCCGCCCATGTCGATGCCGGCTTCATCCGCGATCACACCCGCCATTACACCGATTATCGGGCGCTCGTCGCGGAGACCCCGTGGCCGGAAATCACCCGCATGAGCGGGGTGGGGGAGGACGAGATCCGCGCCCTCGCCGCCACGCTGCTAGGCGGCGCTCGCAAGGTGATCACCTGCTGGGCCATGGGCCTGACCCAGCATCGGAATTCCGTGGCCACCATCCGCGAGGTCGTCAACGTCCACCTGCTGCTAGGCGCGATCGGGCGGCCCGGCGCCGGGCTGTGTCCGGTGCGCGGCCACAGCAATGTCCAGGGTGACAGGACCATGGGCATCTTCGAGAAAATGCCGGAGTCCTTCCTCGCCGCGCTCGACCGCGAGTGCGGCATTTCCTCGCCCCGCGCGCATGGCTACGAAACCGTCGCCGCCATCCACGCCATGCACCGCGGCGCGGCCAAGGTCTTCTTCGCCCTCGGCGGAAATTTCCTCCAGGCCTCGCCCGACACCGATTACACCGCCGCCGCCCTGAGGAACTGCGAGCTAACCGTCCACATCTCCACCAAGCTCAACCGCAGCCACCTCGTCACCGGCCGCACCGCCCTCATCCTGCCCTGCCTCGGCCGCAGCGAGCGCGACGGCGAGGGCAAATTCGTCACCTGTGAGAACTCGATGGGCGTCGTCCAGCTCTCGCGCGGCGTGCTCGCCCCGGCTTCTTCCGGTCTGCTCAGCGAGGTTGAAATCATCGCCCGTCTTGCAGAGGCCGTGGACGGCGCGGCCAGCCCGGTTCCGTGGCGCTGGCTCGCGGAAGACTACGACCGCATCCGCAACCTCATCGAGCGGGTGATCCCCGGATTCGTAAATTTCAACCAACGCGTCAGCCAGCCCGGCGGTTTCTATCTGCCCAATCCCGCGAAGCGGCGCGTGTGGGACACGCCGGGCGGCAAGGCCGGTTTCAGCCTCGCCGCCATGGATGTTTTTCAGCCGTCGCCCGGCAGACTCGTCCTGCAAACCCTCCGCAGCCACGACCAGTTCAACACCACCATCTACGGCATGGACGACCGCTACCGCGGCATTTCCAACGCCCGCCGCATCATCCTCGTCAATCCTGAGGACCTGCGGGAAAGGGGCATCCCGCCGTGCTCCCGAGTGGACATCATCAGCATCTGGGGCGACGAGCGCCGCACCGCCAGATCCTTCACCGCCATTCCCTATGAAATGCCCCGTGGCAGCGCCGCCGCCTACTTCCCGGAGGCCAACGTGTTAGTCCCCGCCGGCAGCCAGGCCGAAGGCAGCGGCACGCCGACGAGCAAATCCATCGAGATCGAGATCAACCGTTCATGACCATCGTTCGAGTTTCATTTTGTTCCTATCGGGCGAACTCCGTGGGACTTCATTCGCTTCGTTAGCAACGATGGCCGCTCCCCCCCCGGATCGCAGCCGGATTTCCCTGGGATTTGCGAGTGCCGGGTCGAGTGGCGGGTTGACATTTCGGGCTGACAGACCTTGCTTGGAGCGGGTGACCGGTGAATTGGAAAAACAAGTGCTCAAGGGAGTTTCGCGGTCGTTCTATCTGACCTTGCGGCTGCTTCCCGCGCCGATGCGCGGCGCGGCCAGCCTTGGCTATCTGCTCGCCCGGACCAGCGACACGCTCGCGGATTCCACTGCGGCCCCCGTGGATGCCCGGCTGCAATGCCTCGATCAATTCAGCCGCGCCGTCGCTGCGAAATCGGAAGCGCCGCGGTGGCCGGTGTCGATCCTGAACGCGACGGCGGATTCCAAGGAGCGGCATTTGCTCGAGTCCTCGGCTGAGGTTTTCACTTGGTTGCGAAGTCTTCCCGCCGCCGAAGCGGAGTTGGTGTGCGAGGTGCTGGCGACGATCATCAGCGGGCAAATGCTGGATTTGGAGCGCTTCGCCGGGGCCAGCGGTGAAACTCCGGTGGTGCTCGATGATGATGCCGCGCTTGAGGATTACGCGTGGCGGGTGGCGGGATGCGTCGGTGCTTTTTGGACGAAACTTGGATTTCTCACCTTGGGCGACCGGTTTTCAAATGTGCCTGAGGCGGACCTGTTGGCCCGGGGGATCGCTTATGGAAAAGGACTCCAGCTCGTTAACATCCTGCGCGATCTCGCCGCAGACCTGGCCACCGGACGCTGCTATTTGCCGGTCGCCGATCCGCGTGATCCGGCGGCACTTCTCGCCTGCCATGCAAGGTGGCTGGTCCGGGCGGAAGCGTGGGTCGGCGAGGGGGAAGTTTATGCGAAATCGCTGCGATCCAGGCGCTTGCGGGCCGCCACCGTATTGCCGGCGTTGATCGCCCGGAAAACTCTGGAGCCGCTTCGGGACGTGACTTGGGACGCGCTCCAGCACCGGATCAAGGTGCCCCGCAGTGCGGTTTACCAAGCCGTGATCCGCGCGTTTTTCCAAGCGGGTCAGCGCTGTTGACTTCCCATGCCGACAGGTTTTTTTCTTGATTCGTTCAGTTTTTTTTGAACAGTCCGGTTCTTTCGAACTCCTTCACGCAGCTCATGAAATTATTTGGAACCGACGGCATCCGAGGCCGGGTCAACGAATTCCCGATCACCGCCGAAGTCGCCCTGCGGATGGGCAAGGCGGTTGCCAACGTGCTGCGCTCTTCCGGCCCGAGGCGCAATCGCGTGCTCATCGGCAAGGACACCCGGATTTCCGGCTACATGCTGGAGACCGCCCTCACCAGCGGTCTCGTTTCGATGGGAATGGACGTCTATCTCGTCGGCCCGATGCCCACGCCGGCGGTCGCGCATTTGACGAAATCGATGGGAGCCGCCGCCGGGATCATGATCACCGCTTCCCACAACCCGTATGAGGACAACGGGATGAAAATTTTCGGGCCAGACGGTTACAAGCTTTCCGACGACATCGAAGCCCTCATCGAGCGCCACATCATGGGCGACGAGCCCGAGGCTGCGCCGTTGCCACCCGCGCAGATCGGCAAGGCCCACCGGATCGACGATGCCCGCGGTCGCTACATCGAGTTTGCGAAACACACGGCCGACAACATCTCGCTGCACGGGCTGAAAATCGTCGTCGATTGCGGAAATGGCGCCGCCTATTTCATCGGCCCGCTCATTTTCAAAGAGCTCGGTGCCGAAGTAATCACCGTCTGCAACGAGCCGGACGGACTCAACATCAACGAAGGCTGCGGTGCGCTCCATCCCGAAGCCGCCGGCGCACTCGTCCGCAAGCACAACGCCGATATCGGCATTTCCTTCGACGGCGACGCCGACCGCGTCATTTTCACCGATGCAAACGGCCAAGTCGTCAGCGGCGACCGCATTCTCGGGCTTTGCGCCATCGGCCTGAAGGAGCAGGGGAAGCTCAAACACGACACGCTCGTCGCCACCGTGATGAGTAATCTCGGTCTGATCGAGGCCATGAAGCAACAGGGCATCCGGGTGGAAACCACCGCCGTCGGCGACCGCAGCGTCATCGAGTGCATGCGGAAAAACGGCTATTCCTTCGGCGGCGAGAATTCCGGCCACCTCATTTTCGGCGACCACGTCACCACCGGCGACGGTATTCTCAGCGCGCTCCAAGTGCTCCGCATGATGATAGAGCGCAAGGCCACACTCGCCCAACTCGCCAACGTGATGCACGAGTATCCGACGCAGCTCGCCAACATGCCGGTGCCGTCCAAGCCGCCGTTGGATTCCTTGCCGAAGCTCCAAAAACTCATGAGCGAGGCCACCGCCGAGTTCGGCGACAACGGCCGCCATTTGATCCGTTACTCCGGCACGGAAAACAAAATTCGAGTTCTGGTGGAACACCGCGAGCTTGATGAAGTTCGCTCATGGGTCACCAAATTCTCGACCGCCATCCACGAGGAAATCGGCTGAACGATGTCTGACGAACCGACCTATCCCTGCTCGCTCTCCCTCACCCGGAGGATCGAGGATTTTCCGATCGGAAACATTCCGCTCTCGCAGCACCCAAGGGGAGGGGACGTCTCGTCCCCTCATTCCATCCGCTACCCGTGGGACCTGCTCCGCGCTAACGAACTCTACGTTTCCTCCCTCACGGAAAATTCTATCCAGGGCGAGGTCCACTCCTCCGCGGTCATCGAAGGCATTGTCCACATCGGTCCCGGCACCCGCATCCTCCCCGGCGTTTTTATCGAGGGAAATGTCGTCATCGGCGCCAACTGCAAGATCGGCCCGAACTGCTATATCCGCGGCAACACCAGCATCGGCGACAACTGCCACATCGGCCAGTCCGTCGAGATCAAGAACTGCCTCATCCTCTCCCACAGCAACGTCGGTCATCTCTCCTACATCGGCGACTCGGTGCTCGGCGAGAAGGTCAACCTCGGTGCCGGCACCACTACCTCCAACCTCCGCCACGACGGAAAAAACCACCGCTCGATGGCCGGCGGCGCGCTCGTCGATACCGGTCGCCGCAAGTTCGGCAGCATCATCGGCGACGGCGTCCATACCGGCATCAACACCTCCATCTATCCGGGCCGCAAGCTCTGGCCTCACACCACCACGCGTCCCGGAGAAATCGTCCAGCACGACGTGCAATCTCAAATTACAAATCTCTAATCTCAAATTCATCATGTGCGGAATCGTCGGATACATCGGAAAAGCAGATGCGGCCACTGTGCTCATCAACGGCCTGCGCCGCCTCGAATACCGGGGCTACGACTCGGCGGGCGTCGCCATTTTGGATAACGAACGGATCGTCGTCGCCAAGGCACCTGGAAAAGTCGCCAAGCTCAACGACCGCGCCCACGCCGAGTGGACGCCCGAGCTTTTCCAGCGCGCCACCACTGGCATTGCCCACACCCGCTGGGCCACCCACGGCCCGCCGACCGAGGTCAACGCCCACCCGCATCTCGACCAGTCCGGCGACATCGCGCTCGTCCACAACGGCATCATCGAAAACTACCGCTCGCTCCGCGCCCGGCTCGAAGGGAAAGGCCATCACTTCTACTCCGAGACCGACACCGAAGTCCTTTCCCACCTCATCGGGGATTGCGACAAGGGCGACCTCTTCCAAGCCGTCTGCGACGCGCTCCATCAGGTCGAAGGCACCTTCGGCATCGCCGTGCTTTCCTCTCGCGAGCCGGACAAGATCATCACTGCCCGCCGGGGCAGCCCCATCGTCATCGGCATCGGCGAGGGCGAAACCATCATCGCTTCCGACGCCTCCGCCATCGTCGCCTACACCCAGCGGGTCATCTATCTGGACGACAACGACATCGCCATCGTCACCGCCGATTCCGTCGATATCCGCGACCTCCACAACATCCCGGTCACCCGCGAAATCGCCGAGCTCGCCTTCGACGCCGCCGCCGCGGAAAAAGGCGGTTTCGACCACTTCATGCTCAAGGAAATCCACGAGCAACCCGACTCGCTCGGCAACGCCATCCGCGGCCGTCTCGATTTCAATCTAGGCTCGTCCGTGCTCGCCGGCATGGGCACCTCGCCGCGCGATCTGGCGGAACTCGACCGCGTGGTCCTCATCGGTTGCGGCACCTCGCTCCACGCCGGACTCGTCGGCGAATACGCCTTCGAGGATCTCGCAGACATCCACGCCGAGGTCCAGCAAGCCGCCGAGTTCCGCTACCGGAATCCCATTCTCGGCAGCCGCGATCTCGTCGTCGCCATTTCCCAATCCGGCGAAACCGCCGACACCTTGGCCGCCGTCCGCGAGGCGAACCAGAAGGGCGCGTTCGTCATGAGTCTTTGCAACGTCGTCGGCTCCACCATCGCCCGCGAGACGGGCAGGGGGGTCTATCTGCACGCCGGGCCCGAGATTTCCGTGGCCTCCACCAAGGCCTTCACCTGCCAGGTCGCCGTGCTGCTGATGATGGCCCTCAGGCTCGGCCGCGGCCGCCGCTTCTCGCGTGAAGAAGGCATCAAGCTCGCCCGCGAAATCGAGTCCATCCCCGCGCTTGTCGCCAAGGTGATTCTGCAAAACGACAAGATCGCCAAAATTGCCGCCGACTATACCAAGAACGAGCACGCCTTCTTCATCGGCCGCGGGCCGATGTATCCCGTCGCCCTCGAAGGCGCGCTCAAGCTCAAGGAGATTTCCTACGTCCACGCGGAAGGCTACCACGCCGCCGAGCTCAAGCATGGGCCTATCGCCCTGTTGGAAAAAGGCACGCCCATCATCGCCCTCGCCGTGGACATTCCCGGCAAGGACAAGACGCTCGGCAACATCGAGGAATGCCGCGCCCGCGGAGCCCGCATCCTCGGCATCGTCACCGAGGGCGACCATCAGACGGCCGAGTGCATGGACGACTTCATCACCATCCCGCCCTGCCACCCGTTAGTCGCCACCATCCCAGCCGCCGTCGCGCTCCAGCTCTTCGCCTATCACGTCGCCCGCCTCCGCGGTTGCGAAATCGACCAGCCGCGTAACCTGGCGAAAAGCGTCACCGTCGAATAGCGAGCGGCGGTGATTGAAAGTGCCAGCTGCGTCTCGCTCCGAGTCATCCCCGGCAGGGCGCGGTCAACTCGGTGAATCTCTACAATGCCCTCGGCGGCTGGTGATGTTCTGGGGGGGGGGCGTTATTTCGCGGGGGCTGCTGGCGTGGCCGCCGCCTTGGCTTGAATCGCCTCGATCAAGGATCCGCCGGTTTCCTTCTGATAGCGGATGGCCATCCCGGCGAAAAACGCCGCCGCCGCCAGAATCAGGAAGATCAGGGCCGCGCCAAAGCCACCGCCACCGGAGCTTGCCGGAGCGGAAGCGGCCTCGTGCTTGGGCAGTTCGGCCTCGCGCGTGATCGGTGACGGATCGCTCGGCTTTTCGCGGGCAAGCGCCTCGGATTCCTCGTCGCTGAGTGCGAAATCAAAGGAGACGTCGCCGATTTTCACCGTCGAACCGCTGTAAAGTGGGATCACCTCGCAGCGGACACCGTCGAGCTTGATGCCATTGGTCGAGCCTGCGTCGTGGAGTTCGTAGCCGCCCTCGACCCGGCGCATTTCCGCGTGGTGCACCGAGACCGAGCCGGATTCGATCGCGATATCGTTGTCGCTGCCGCGCCCCAAGGTGACCGTCTGGCGATCGAGTTGGAACCGGTAGGGTTGGGCGTTTTTCTCGGGAACGGTGATCGTGATGCGCGGCATGGCTGTGTTAACGAAGGGGTTTTGCCTTTTCTAGCGCGAAACTTTGTGGATTTGAATCAATTTTTCAAAACGATCGCTCGCGCCGGACGCGCGGTAACTGGCAGGCATCGACATCTTGACCGGATTTGGCGATTGTCGTATGCTTCATGTCCATCGAACCGCAAACCGAACCGACCTTATGGACACCGAGTCTGAAGTGATCCGGGAAGAGCTTCCCGAGGTCGCCCAAATTTTCCGCGATGAGTGCTGGCTGGAAGGCGAGCGCCGGGGAAGTCCCGTGCCGCCGCGCGATCCAGCCATCCGTGTGAGGGTGGCCGAGATTATTCTCGATGGCGCGGGAGAGGAGATCCGCCGTCGCCACCAAGGCGGCGACGGGCACTCGTGATAGGCCAATCTTCGTAAGTAGTTCAGCCCTTTAGGGCGTCTTCATGGGGCACGAAGACACCCTGAAGGGCTGGACTACGGACGAAGAGAATTTCCCGCGGATCATCATGTGAAGCGTTGTCGCGCCGCACTCAAGCCTTCCGTCCGCGGCCTTTTTTCCCGGCCGGGTATTTCACAGGCTTCATCGGCGGGGCGGGGGAGTTGTTCTTCAACGAGGCGATCTGATCCCGCAGATGCGCCGCGCGCTCGAACTCCAAGCGCGACGACGCCTCGCGCATTTCCTCTTCCAGCTCGGAAATCACCCGCAGCTTGTCGTAGGTCGCCACGTCGTCGGCGACCAGCGAGCTGTTGAGCTTGTCCGCGTGTTCCTTTGCGTGTTCGTGAGTGTGGAGGCTGTGTTGCAGCGCCCGTTTCACGCTCTGCGGGGTGATGCCGTGCTGCTCGTTGTGCGCCTGTTGGCGGCTGCGGCGATATTCGGTGATGTCGATGAGCGCCTGGATCGAGTCCGTAACCTTGTCGCAGAATAGCACGCACTCGCCGCCGATGTGGCGGGCGGCGCGGCCCGCGGTCTGGATCATCGAGGTCTCGTTGCGGAGGAAGCCTTCCTTGTCCGCGTCGAGAATGCAGACCAGAGAGACTTCCGGTAAATCCAGTCCCTCCCGCAGCAGGTTGATTCCTATCAGGATGTCGAAAGTCGCCGCCCGCAACTGCCGCAGAATTTCCACCCGCTCCACCGCGTCGATGTCGGAGTGCAGGTAGCGGCACTTCAATCCGGTGCCTGTCAGATACTCCGCGAGATCCTCGGCGGTCTTCTTGGTGAGCGTGGTCACCAGCACCCGCTCGTGGCGCTCGACGCGCTGCCGGCAGAGCTCGATGGTCTCGTCGATCTGGCCTTTCAGAGGCCGCAGGATCAACACCGGGTCGAGCAGTCCGGTGGGCCGGATGATCTGCTCCACGACCAGCGGCGTGCCGCGCCGGGCTGGGTCGAATTTCGCCACCGCCTCCTCGTTTCCGCTAGGCTTGACCTTGATTTTCTTAAAATCAAACAGGGGGATGTTGCCCTCCGCGGTTTTCGATTTCACCGGGATGAAGGTCTTGTTCTCGGGCCGTGAGTTGACGATTTCAAACGGCCCCGGCGTCGCTGAAACATAGACGCGCTGGCCGGTCATCTGCATGAATTCCTCGAAGCGCAGCGGCCGGTTGTCCAGCGCGCTCGGCAGCCGGAAACCATGATCCACCAGCACCGTCTTGCGGCTCTTGTCGCCCTCATACATCCCGCCGACCTGCGGGATCGTCGCGTGGCTTTCATCGACGAGCAGCAGGAAATCCCGCGGAAAGAAATCCAGCAGCGTGTA
>CAMCUY010000073.1 GCA_945879075.1 Akkermansia muciniphila
GGTGATTGAGGCCGCTTTAGCAGGCAAAGAACGAGTCACCGGTCTTGCCGGTCGATGGCGGCAAATACCGGCACCGTGACGCCCCGGCGCTTCCCCCTTGCCCATCCGCGCGGCGGCCATTAAGTTCCGCGCCCCTGCCGATGAGCTCCAAACCAGTATTTCTCTATGACACGACCCTGCGCGATGGCACGCAGGGCGAAGGATTCCAACTTTCCGGCCTCGACAAGCTGCGGATCGCCCAGCGGCTCGACGAGTTCGGCATCGACTACATCGAAGGCGGCTGGCCGGGCTCGAATCCCAAGGACATCGAGTTTTTCCGCGAGGCCAAGAATCTCAAGCTCAAACACGCCAAGCTCGCCGCGTTCGGCTCCACCCGCCGCGCGGACACCCCGGTCGAAGAAGATCCACAGGTCCGCCTGCTGCTTGAGGCCGAGACGCCGGTCGTCACGATTTTCGGAAAAAGCTGGGAACTCCAGGTCACCGAAGTCCTGCGCACCACCGTCGAGGAAAACCAGGCGATGATCCGCGACACCGTCGCCTATCTGGTGAAACACGGCCGCGAGGTGGTCTATGACGCGGAGCATTTTTTCGACGGCTACAAGGACTCGCCGGACCACGCGCTCGCCACCCTGCAGGCCGCCGCCGACGGCGGTGCCGCCTGCCTCGTGCTCTGCGACACCAACGGCGGTACGCTTCCATCCGAAGTCATGCAAATCTGCATGGCCGTGAAGAAGCATCTGCCGGACACACCCCTCGGCATCCACACGCACAACGACTGCGAGCTCGCCGTGGCCAACGCCATCGCCGCCGTTAGGGCCGGAGCCAACCAGATCCAAGGCACCATTAACGGCTACGGCGAACGCACCGGAAACTGCAACCTCACCTCCGTCATCCCCATCCTCCAGCTCAAGATGGACATGCCGGTCGTCCCGCACCTCGAACAGCTGCGCGACCTCTCGTATTTCGTGGACGACGTTTCCAACAACCCGCACTTCGCCCGCGCCGCCTTCGTCGGCCGCACCGCCTTCGCCCACAAGGGCGGCATGCACGTGAACGCCGTGCAGAAACTCGCCCGCAGCTACGAACACATCGTCCCCGGCAGCGTCGGCAACTCGCAGAACATCCTCGTTTCCGAACTCAGCGGCCAGTCGAACATCCTCGTCAAAGCCGAAGAACTCGGCATCCCGCTAGAGAAAGGCTCGCCCGTCGCCGGCGCCATCCTGCGCCGCGTGAAGGAACTGGAAAACGAAGGTTACTCCTACGAAGCCGCCGGTGGCTCGCTGGAAATCCTCATCCGCCGCGAGCTCGGGGACTACGCGAGAACCTTCGACCTCAAGGAATACCACACCACCTTCCGCCAATACCGCGACGGCCACCCGCCGATTTGCGAAGCCACCGTCAAGCTCGCCGTCAACGGCACCTCCGAGCTCACCGTCGCGGAAGGCCAAGGCGTAGTCAACGCGCTCGACCTCGCGCTGCGCAAGGCGCTGCTCCCGTTCTATCCGGAAATCTCCGGCGTCTCGCTCGTTGATTACAAGGTCCGCATCCTCGACGGCCACGACGCCACCGCCGCCAAGACCCGCGTGCTCATCGTCTCGACCGACGGCGAGACCACCTGGGGCACCGTCGGAGTCTCCGACAACATCATCGAAGCCAGCTGGCTCGCGCTGGTGGACGGCATCGACCTCTTCCTCCAGCGGAAGAAATAAGGGGGATGGACGTCTCGTCCATCTGCCCGTGAGCAGCGAAAACCGGGCGGTTTCAGGCTCACCCTCCCCCAATCATCGGCCTCACGGACAAGAATGCCCGCGCCCCTCACGCCAGCTGCCGCTCGACCACATCCGCGGCGGTGTAGCTCTGTCGCGACCTGCCAACAGCGACGCCCGCAGCGCGTCGAGATCGGCGCCGATGGTGATGAGCTGGGGCTCCAAATTCCCATGGCGAATCTGCGGGATTCCGGCGGACGCGGCGAGTGAGTTGCGCAAACAAACGCGGCCCGCAGTTTGCGACGGATCACCGCCTTTCGCGATGTATGCCTCCTCGGGCTCGGCCAAACCACGGAAGCCGATGCCACCGTTCGGCTTCTGTTACATTTCCCGCAGCACCCCGAGATCGCCCAGCCGGCCGGAACCGCCGCCCAGCCATTTCTATCAGGAGCTGTTTCCCAAACCGTCAACCTGCCGGAAAACGCCACGGATGAGGACGTCATGCGGAGCTACAGCGAGGCCTGGCAGCTCGGACTCAAGGCCGTGGCCATCTACCACGACGGCTCGAAACGCAGCGCCCCGCTCAACACCCGCAAGACCACCTACATGGGCGTCATCTGCTCGCATTGCGGCTCGGACAAAGTCATCCGCGCCGGTGCCTGCAGTGTCTGCACTCAGTGCGGCATCAGCTTGGGGTGCAGCTGAATATGGCGGGATCTCGGGTTGACGTTGCATCGCCCCGCCGGTTGACTGGTGGGGAGGATTGAACGAGATGCAAATTTTCAAAAAAAGCCCCACCCGCCTGATTCTCGCCGGTCTTTCAATCGCCGCGATGGGTTGGGCGGTCTGGCATTTCGCATCCCGCCCCTCGCCAGCGGCTGCGGTCGCCGCTCCGCGGGCGGACGCGCCGATCCTCGCGCCGGAAGACGAGGTCCACGCGAAATACGCCGGCTCCGAGACCTGCAAAAAGTGCCACGCCGCCGCGTTTGAAAAATGGCATGGCTCTAACCACGGCCGCGCCGAGCGCATGGCCTCCAAAAAAGAGGACTACAATGCCTTCGAGCCGAAACAAACCCTCAGCCACGGCAAGGACACCTCCGAAGTCTTCGTCGATGCCGATGGTCTCGCGAAAATCCTCACCACCGGCCTCGACAAACAACGCCACGCCTATCCGGTCGTGCGCGTCATCGGGAACGACCCTCTGCGCCAGTTCCTCATCCCCGCGCCCGGCGGCCGGATGCAGACTTGCGACGTCACCCTCGACCCGGCCAAGAACGAATGGTTCGACGTTTACGGCAATGAAGACGAGCGCGCTCCCGGCGATTGGGGGCACTGGACCGGCCAGGGCATGAACTGGAACGCGATGTGCGCCGCCTGCCACAACACCCGCGTGCGAAAAAACTACGAACCGCAAACCAACAGCTATCACACCACCATGGCCGAAATGAGCGTGGGCTGCGAGTCCTGCCACGGCCCGATGAAGGACCACGTCGAGTGGCAGGAAAAGCCGCCTCTCGACTCCAAAAAGGATCCCTCCATTTCCAAATTCAGCCGCGACCAAGCCATGGAAACCTGCGCCGCCTGCCACGCCCGCCGCGTGGAACTCACCGGCGACCTCATCCCCGGCGAGTCGTTTTACGACCACTTCAGCCTCACCGTCACCGACGAAACGAATATCTATCACCCCGACGGCCAGATCCGGGATGAGAACTACGAGTTTGCCTCCTTCCTCTCCAGCCGCATGCATCACGCCGGCGTGCGTTGCGTCGATTGCCACGACCCCCACTCCAACAAGAACATCGTCACGGGCAACCAGCTCTGCATGAACTGCCACACCGCGCCGCGGGCGGACTACCCCACCGCGCCCGTCATCGATCCCACCGCCCACAGCCACCACGGCGCGGACAGCACCGGCAACCAGTGCGTTTCCTGCCACATGCCGGTCACCACCTACATGCAACGCGATCCGCGTCACGACCACAGCTTCAGCATCCCGGATCCCAAGCTCACCAAGGAGTTCGGCGTCCCTAACGCGTGCAACAAATGCCACACCGACAAGGACACCGACTGGGCCATTGAGGCTAATACAAAGTTTTACGGCGACAAACCCGACCGCCCCTCGCGCACCCGTGCCCTCACGGTGGCCAACGCCCGCCGCGGAGATCCCGCCGCCCGCGAGCAACTCATCAAGATGCTCGCCACCGAGGAAATCCCTGCATGGAAGGCCACCGCCTGCCACCTGTTGGAACGCTGGGTGATGGATCCCGCCGCCACCCAGGCGCTGCTAGGCCAGCTCGCCCACGCGAGCCCGCTTGTCCGCGAAGCCGCGGTCCGCACGCTCGGCCAGCGGGCGCGGGCTAACAACGCAAGCGTCCGCAGCGCGCTCCAGCCGCTGCTGGTAGACCCGATCCGCTCCGTCCGCATCGCCGCCGCGTGGGCGCTTTGCGACACGCTCGACCTCGCCTCGCGCGCCGGCCGCGAGCTCGTCCACATGCTCGACATCAACGCCGACCAGCCGACCGGCCGGATGCAACTCAGCCAGTTCGCCATGCTGCGCGGCGACAACGCCAGCGCCATCCGCCAGATGCAAAAGGCCATCGAATGGGATTCGAATTCCCCGCCCTTTCATCACGATCTCGCCATCCTGCTCAGCACCACCGGCGATGCGCCCGGCGCGGTCAAGTCGCTGCGGGAAGCCATCCGCCTCGACCCGGAGAATCCCGAATACCATTACAAGCTCGCCCTCGCCCTGAGCGAATCCGGCACCACGGCTGAAACTGTCGCCGAGTTGGAAAAAACCGTGATGTTGGATCCCGGCTACGCCCGCGCCTGGTACAACCTCGGCCTCGCCCGCAGCGGCATGAACCAACCGCGGGAAGCCATCGCCGCGCTGCTCCAAGGCGAGGCCGCTGATCCTAACGACTCGGCGATCCCCTACGCCCGCGCCACCATTCACGCCAGGCTCGGGCAGCGAAATGAAGCCCTCGCCGCCGCCACCCGCGCCCTCCAGCTCCGCCCGGATTTCCCCGAGGCCATGCAACTCATCCAGGCGCTTTCACGTTAAATCATGACTGTCTCCGGTTTACATCACATCGCCGTGATTTGCTCCGATTATGCGGAGTCGAAGCGGTTTTACTCGGAGACGCTCGGTTTACGGATCATCTCGGAAGTTTACCGGGCGGAGCGGGAATCCTACAAACTCGACTTGGAAATCCCCGGTGGAGTACAGATCGAGTTGTTCTCATTTCCAGCGGCACCAACCCGGCTTTCCTATCCGGAGGCGTGCGGTCTGAGGCATCTCGCGTTCAAGGTCAGCGATCTGGATCATGACGTGGCCGACCTAGCCGGCAAGGGCGTGAGCGTGGAGGAAATCCGGACCGATCCCCTGACCGGCAAACGCTTCACGTTTTTCGCCGATCCGGACGGTTTACCGATCGAGCTTTACGAGGAATGAAACGGACGCTTACTCCTCCTCGAACTTGCGGCTGATGAGGTCGCCAAGTGCTTCGAGTGCGGCGTCGGCATCGGTGCCGTCCGCGCTGATGGAGATGACCGAGCCGTTGCCAGCGGCCAGCATCATGAGGCCCATGATGGACTTGCCGTCCACTTCCTCGCCATCCTTCTCGACGAAGATGTCGCACTGGAAGCGGTTGGCCGTTTTGACGAATTGCGCGGCGGGGCGAGCGTGGATGCCGAGCTTGTTGAGAATGGTGTAGTCTTTTTGGGCCATGAGAAACGGCTTGCGCCGGGCGGAATGTAGGAAGGGAAGCGGGCGTCTCCAAGGCAAAAATTGCGGAACAACAGGCCACCCGCCCGAGGCCGGAAAAACAAAGAGCCAGCCCGGTTTTCACGGGCTGGCTCTTTTGAAAAACGGATCCTTGCGACCGATCAGGGAAGCAGGTTGATCGCGCGGGATTGCTTGATCGCGTTGTTGATCTTGCGGTGCAGCTTCGCGGAAACTCCGGTGACACGGCGCGGAAGAATCTTTCCGGTTTCGGTCGTGAACTTGGTGAGGAGCTCAGGGTTGGTGGCGACGACCTGGTCGGCCGGAATGTCGTGACGACGACGCGTCATCCGACGGTTCGCCTTACGGAAGTTGATACGGCGCTGAATTGTTTTTGGCTCGGACATGGGAAATGGGGCGGAGTGCGCGGTTAGCGGAGTTCGCGGTGAAGGGTGCGGCGCTTCAGGAAGTGATTGAATTTCACTTTCTCGAGGCGACCTGGCGTAAGGAGGCTCTTTTTGTTACGCGTGGTGACGTAACGTGAGGTCGGCTTGCCCTCGGCTTTCGCTTCGGTGCATTCTAGGATGATAATCTCGCGTGGCATGACTTGTGGGGCGCGGACTTTGCTTTAATCGTCGTCTTCGTCAAGAGAAACTGTTTCGGAATCTTCATCTTCAGCGTATTTGCCTCCGCTGAAGCCCACTTCATTGGACGGACGGAAGCGGCGGTTGCCGTATTCCTTCTCCCATTGGCCCTGACATTCGACCGTGAGACGGGCAAACGGGATGGCTTCGAGACGGGCTTGGGGAATCTTGCGGGCGGACATTTCACAAATGCCGTAGGAGCTCTGCTTGATCCGATAGAGCGCCTGCTCGATTTCATAAAGCGCGTCCTGTTCCTTGGCGAGGACGGAGAGAGCGAAGTCGCGGTCGTAGGCATCGCTGCCGGCGTCGCCTTGGTGCTGGCCGCTGCCGGATGCTTCGGACCCTTCCGGCGCGTTGCGGATGGTGTCGCGGGCCATGCCGGAAACGGCGTCCACGAGGTCGTCGCGGAGATCAAGGAGGCGCTGGCGTTGTTTCTGGACAAAGGCAACGCTGTGGGTGCCATTGCTGCCCGCAGTGACCGGGCCGTCCAAATGCTTCGACACGGCTTTGGGTGGAACGAAGGGCGGCCTGACCGGCGCGGGAGGCGCGGGGAAATCAACGACGGACGAGCGGGGCCTGGTGGCAGGCACCTTTTTCGCGGGCGCGACGGCCTTGGCCGGAGCCTCGACCTTGGCCAACTCAACCGTCACGGCTTTCGGAGCTTTCACTTCCTTCGCGGCCGGCTTGGCGACCTCCTTGGCGGGCGGGGAAACTTTTTTGAGGAGCTTCCCGGCGACCGCCTTTTTGATAGGCGCTGCTTTCGGAGCCGGAGCCGGTTTTTTGGCAGGGGCCGGCTTTTTTACTGGGGCCGGCTTTTTCACCACTTTGGAAGCTGGCTTTTTGGCCGCCGGCGCAGGCTTCTTCGTGATCGGAGCAGGCTTCTTCGTGATCGGAGCCGGCTTTTTCACCGCTTTGGAAGCTGGCTTTTTGGCCGCCGGAGCAGGCTTCTTCGCCGCAGGCGCGGGCTTCTTGGCAACCGGAGCGGGCTTTTTCACCGCTTTGGCCACGGGCTTCTTCGCCGCAGGCGCGGGCTTCGAGGGCTTGACGGCGGGCTTCGCTTTCCCCTTTTGGGGCGCAGGTTTGGGAGTGGTTTTCTTCGCGGCCATGGCGCAGAGGTGATGATGCGGGTGATGGAGAAATTTCGCCGCCCTACCCGAAATGAAATTTCGGCGACGTGACGAGCGCGGTGGGTTAGCCCGTGATCCACACTCCATCAAGCGGAAACTTCACGGTTTGGAAAATAAGTGATTCGTCAGGTTTTAGGCAGGAGACTTGAAATGCCCGCGCGGGTCACTAAGGTGCGGCCCCGCCATGCAGCTCAGCGCCATCGTCGAAGCCCTTTTAATCGCCTCTCAAAATCCCCTGCCATCCGAGGAAATCGCCCGGTTGGTGCGCGCCCGTGTCGCCGAGGCGGAGGACGTGAAAATCCGCGAGACCGAGGAGGGCAAGGAAGCCCCCGTCCTGCCGGACTGGCTGCTCGCCCTCGCCACGACCACCGCGGAAGAAATTACTGCAGCCATCGCGGAGCTGAACCAAGACTATCAGGAAAACCAGCGCGCCTTCACCATCATCGAGCGCCCGAAAGGCTGGAAGGTCTTCACCCGCATCGACTACGGCGAATTCGTCCGCCAGCTTTTCCCCGGCCGCAAACCCGAACGGATGAGCGGCCCGGCGATGGAAACCCTCGCCATCATCGCCTACCGCCAGCCCATCACCAAAGCCGCCATCGAGGCGGTCCGCGGCGTGGCGTGCGATGGGATGATCCAAAAACTCCTCGACCGCGACCTGATCCGAATCGGCGGCCGCGCGGAACTGCCAGGCCGCCCGCTGCTTTATGAAACGACCGACCTCTTCTTCGAACACTTCGGCATCCGCTCCATCGACGACCTTCCCAACGCCTCGGAGCTCCGCAAGGTGAAGCTGCCCGAGCCCGAACAAGCGCCGGCACCCGCCGCCGATCCCGAGCAGCAGCTCGCCCTCGGCGCGGTCGGCATCCCCGCCGCCGCCGCGGGCGACGAATCCTCCACCGACTCCTAACTTCCCCATTTCTCCCGTGAATCTCGACGACATCCGCAGCCAGATCGACACCATCGACCACGACCTGCTCGACCTGCTCTCCCGCCGCGCCGACCTGGTGCATGAAGTGGGCGTGGTGAAAAAGCGCGACAACTTGCAAATTTACGCGCCGGAGCGTGAGGAAGCGCTGCTGCGCCGACTCGTCGAGATGAACCAGGGCCGCCTGCCGGAGAAATCCATCCGCGCGATTTACCGGGAAATCATGTCCGCCGCACTCGCGCTGGAGGACGACCTGACCATCGCCTACCTCGGCCCGGAGGGAACATGGACGCACCAGGCCGCGATCAAGAAATTCGGCCATTCCGTGAATTATTCCGCGCAGCCGAATTTCTCGGACGTCTTCGATCAAGTCGCCCGCCGCGCCGCGAATTACGGCGTCGTCCCCATCGAGAATTCCACCGAAGGCGCGGTCTCGCACACGCTCGACTTGTTCGTGGACTCGCCGCTGCACATTTGTGCGCAGATTTTACTCCGTATCGAAAACGGCCTGATGGCGGCCATCCCGCGCTCGGAAATCAAGACGCTCTATTCGCATCCGCAGGTGTTCGGTCAATGCCGGGCGTGGATTTTGAGAAATTTCCCGGAGGCGGACCTGGTCGAAGTCTCCTCCACCACCAAGGCCGCGCAGATCGCCCGCGACCAAGCCGTCCACGGTGCCGCCGCCCTCGGCGGACCACTCGCCGCGGAAATGTACGGACTCACGCTGCTTGAAGAATCCATCCAGGACCGCGCCACCAACACCACCCGCTTCCTCGTCATCGGCGAGAAACCCTGCCCGCCAACCGGCAACGACCGCACTTCCATTCTCTTCGCCATCCACGACCGGCCCGGCTCGCTGGTCAAAGCCCTCCAGGCCTTCGACCAGTTCCACATCAACCTCTCGAAAATCGAATCCCGCCCCTCCAAGCGCAAGGACTGGGAATACATCTTCTACGTCGATCTCGCCGGCCATTGCGACGACGCGAAAGTCGCCGAAGCTCTCGCAGAACTCGGCAAGCACTGCTCGCTCGTCAAACTCCTCGGCTCGTATCCGGACGCCGGGGAATGAATTTGCCGAAAATTCGATGCATTGCAGGCTAGCCTTTCCAAAATAAAGCGGATTAGCATCCCGCCGCATGAACGGAACAGTGGAATTAATCATCGACGGCAAGCCTATCACGCTGCCGACAGTAGTGGGAACCGAAGGGGAGGTCGGAATCGACATCGCCACCCTTCGCAGCAAGACCGGCGCGATCACGCTTGATCCCGCCTACGGCAACACCGGCGCCTGCAAGAGCGCCATCACCTTCATCGACGGCGAAAAGGGCGTTCTCCAATACCGCGGCTACGACATCGCCGAGCTCGCGCAAAAAAGCACCTTCATCGAGACCGCTTACCTGCTCATCTACGGAGAACTGCCCACCTCCGCCCAGCTCAACGAGTTTTCCGGGCTGCTCACCGCCAACGAAATGCTCCACGAGGGCATGCGGCACCATTTCGAAGGATTCCCTCCCACCGCCCACCCGATGGCGATCCTGTCCTCGATGATCAACGCGGCGTCCTCCTATCATCCGAACCTCATCCACGCTCGCGAAGAGCACTTCCCCTTTCATGCCGCACGCCTGATCTCCCAAGTCCGCACTATCGCCGCTTTCTCGTACCGCAAGGCCCAGGGACTGCCCTCAATCTATCCGAAA
Organism: Akkermansia muciniphila; assembly: GCA_945879075.1. Lineage (GTDB taxonomy): Bacteria > Verrucomicrobiota > Verrucomicrobiia > Verrucomicrobiales > Akkermansiaceae > Luteolibacter > Luteolibacter muciniphilus_C. Next base: position 9,827 of record CAMCUY010000073.1, read on the forward strand.
ACCACCCTCAAATACACGGCGAACTTCCTCCACATGATGTTCTCCCACCCGGGTGAGGACTGCGAACCGAAGCCGGAAGTCGTCAAGGCGCTGGACCTCATTTTCTTGCTCCACGCCGACCACGAGCAGAACTGCTCCACCTCCACCGTGAGGATGGTCGCTTCCAGCCGCGCCAATCTGTTCGCCTCCGCCTCCGCCGGCGTTTGCGCCCTGTGGGGCCCGCTCCACGGCGGTGCCAACCAAGCCGTGCTCGAAATGCTCGAGGAAATCCACAAGGAAGGCGACGACGGCACCAAGTTCCTCACCGCCGTGAAAAACAAGACCGGCAACCGCAAGCTGATGGGCTTCGGCCACCGCGTTTACAAAAATTTCGATCCCCGCGCCGTCATCATCAAGGAACAGTGCGACAAGGTTCTCGCCCAACTCCACGTCTCCGACCCGCTGCTCGACATCGCCAAGAAACTCGAGGAAATCGCCCTGCACGACGAATACTTCGTCTCCCGCAGGCTCTATCCGAACGTCGATTTCTACAGCGGCATCATCATGCGCGCCATCGGCATCCCGATGGACATGTTCACCGTGCTCTTCGCCATCGGCCGGATGCCCGGTTGGATCGCCAATTTCAAGGAGGTGATGGACGATCCGGAAAGCCGCATTTCCCGGCCGCGCCAGATTTACACCGGAGCGACCCTCCGCACCTACAAGCCGCTCGCCGAGCGCGACTGACCGTGACACAGGCATTCCTGTCCGTTCTTCATCCGACATGCCTCAGCCCCCTGCCCTGCCGGAAGGAAGCAGTGGAGAATGATTTGGCGTAGCGAATCCCCGTCACTTCCATTTCTGGAAATAGCGGGCAATCTTCAGCTCACCCTTGCGCCCAGTTTCCCCAACTTCGCCAATTCCCACGTCGCGGTGCTTTTCCAAAACGAGTGATCGAGCGACCCCAGGTAATTTGTAGAAATTTCTGAAAATCTCGTCAGTCCCCTCATCAGTGATTCCTCCGCGGCCGGAATCCCAGCGCGAAACGCAGCACCACCATCGGCAAGGCGCATAAAACCAGCGCCGCTGCCGCCGTCCTCAGCCCCGGATAGACCCGCGCGGCCTTGCGCTCCACCGCCGCCAGCGACTCGGCGACGACCTGCTCCTTCGGCACGTAGAATGATTTCTTCGCCGGGATTTCCGCCGAGTTGCCACCGCGGCGGGCGACTTGCCCGAACTCGGTCCGCACCGGCCCCGGACACACCGCGAGCACGGAAATCCGGTGCTCCCGCAGCTCGATACGCAGTGCCTCCGAGAAACTCGTCACATATGCCTTGGTCGCCGCATACACCGCGAAGTCCGGGATCGGGATCACACTGGCCAGCGAGCTCACGTTGATAATCGCCCCGCCCCCGCGCCGTATCATTTCCGGGACCAGCGCGTGGGTGAGATGCGTGAGCGCCTCGATGTTGACGCCGAGCATCGACTGGAGCTTTCCCCAATCCGAGGAAATGAACTCGCCGTA
>CAMCUY010000074.1 GCA_945879075.1 Akkermansia muciniphila
TGGCCCGGCGGCCGGGTTTCCGCAAATGCGGTTTTGGACCGTTGCATCGTTTTTTCCGCCGCCCCGGCCGGAGAAATCCACCAAGACGCCGATCTTTGAAAGAGAGTCGCCGGAAACGGGGTGATTCCACGCAATTTTCACCGAATCTCCGGGGGGAAATCGAAAAATCTGACATTTTTCCACTCCCGTCCTTGCCATCCACCGTCTGAACCGATAATTGCCGCAGACCCCAAATCCTATGACACACACAGACCCATCCACAGTACCCAACGCAAAGCGGCTCCTCTGGGCCGGATTTATGGCCATCTTAGCAGCCGGTGTCGGCTTTGCCATTCGAGGTGGCATCTTCGACAACTGGTCGAAGGAGTTCGGATTCACCGGCGCGCAATTGGGGGCCATCGGCGGTGCCGGCTTCATCGGATTCTGTTTCGGTATTTTCGGCGGCGGGGTGATCGTGGACAAGATCGGCTACGGGAAACTGGTCATCGTCGCACTCCTTTGCCACATTCTCTCGGCAGTCGTCACCTTCGGGGCCAGCACTCCGGAAAACGCCTACAACTTCCTCTACTGGGGCATGTTTCTCTTTGCCTTCGCCAACGGCACCTTGGAAGCCGTCGCCAACCCGCTGGTGGCCACTCTTTTCCCGAAACAGCGGACCCATTACCTGAACATCCTCCACGCCGCTTGGCCTGCCGGCATGATCCTCGGCGTTTCGGCTGGCTGGCTTCTCGATGACAAGATGGCTCTCAGTTGGAAGCTCCAACTCGCCCTCTATCTCATCCCGACCGCCGCCTACGGCCTGATGTTCCTGGGCCAGAAATATCCCAAGTCGGAAGCGGCCGCCAAGGGTTCTAGCTTCGTTGAAATGTTCAAATCCGTCGGTATCATCGGTGCCCTGGTCGCCTGCTACCTCCTCGCCCTGTTCTTCGGAGACCTTTTCAAAGGTGTCTCTCCCGACTCCGCCAACCTGATTGGTTACGGAATCGGCGGTGCCCTGCTCGTCGGCGTCGCCGTGATGACGAATTTTTCCCTAGGCTCCTTCCTGCTCTTCGTCCTGTTCGTCACCCACGCCTTGGTGGGAGCGGTCGAACTCGGCACCGACGGCTGGATCCAAAACATTACCGGCAATCTCTTCACCTCGGAACAAGGCAAATACCTCTTCCTCTGGACCTCCGCCATCATGTTCGGACTCCGCTTTTGCGCCCATTGGCTCGAAACCAAGCTCAAGCTCTCGCCGATCGGCCTGCTGCTCGCTTGCTCAGTGCTCGCCTTCATCGGCCTCTCCCTCGCCGTCAAAATGGAAACCTTCGGGATGGCGCTGGTCGCACTCGGCATCTACGCCATCGGCAAGACCTTCTTCTGGCCGACCATGCTGGCCGTCGTCGGTGACCGCTTTCCTCACACCGGAGCCATTGCCATGTCCATCATGGGAGGAATCGGAATGATGTCCGCAGGCCTGATCGGCAGCCCGGGTCTCGGCTACGCCAAGGACCGCTTCACTGGCGAAGCGCTGCTGTCCTCCGATGCGGCACTCCATGCCGAATACAAGGCGGAAAAGCCTTCCACCTTCCTCAACATTCCGGCGACCGCCGCTTACGGGCTGGACGGCAAGAAACTCGCTGCGGCCAAGGAGGCCACCGAAAAGACCGACGCCCAGAAAGCCGTCGTCCTCGCCGACCAAAAAGGCGACCGCGCGACGCTTAAGGCGGATTCCTTCATCCCTCTCATCATGGCGGGGATCTACCTCCTGATGTTCATCTACTTCAAAACCATCGGTGGCTACAAACCGCTGAGTATCGACGAGAAGCAGTGATTCGGTAAATCCTCCGAAAATCCACCAGCGGCATGGCTTCACGGTCATGCCGCTTTTTTCCGCTTGCGGCATGGCGGTTCGGAGGGTCCATTGGGGGCCAATGACCGCAGGCGGCAAGACATGGCAAACATTCGGCGCTGTCCTCGCGGGGATATTCCTCACCTGCCTCTCCGTCTCCGCCCAGCAGGTGAAAATCAACCTGGCGGACGGCTTCGACTTCCCCGTGGGCAAGCCCAATGCGGAAGGCTATTACAAGGCCCGCGGCCTGCGCCTGCGCGCTCCGCAGCATTTTGGCGAGGACTGGAACGGCCGCGCTGGCGGTGACAAGGATCTCGGCGACCCGGTTTACGCGGTCGCCGACGGCATCGTCACCCTCGCCCAGAACGTCCGCACCGGCTGGGGCAACGTGGTGCTCACCCGCCACGCCTACCGCGATCCGTCCACCGGCCAGGTGAAATACTGCGACACCCTCAGCGGCCACCTCAACCAGATCCTGGTCAAGGACGGGCAGTTGATCAAACGCGGCCAGCAGATCGGCACCATCGGCACCAATTTCGGGATGTATCCGGCGCACCTTCATTTCGAGATCCGCCACAACATCACCATCGGCATGGCGCGCAATAACGTGCCTTCCGACATGGTCAACTGGGCCGATCCCACGGAATTCATCACCAAATTCCGCAAGCTGAACCGCGAATGGCGGCCGGTTGTCGTTCCGACCGGAACGTATCAGCCGTATGCCGGCTTCAAGGGGCTTTGAGCAGAGCGCGCTTCAGGAGTTGGCTGGGTCCGGTGCCGTGTTTGGAGTTTCCGGTTCGTTTAAGCCATACTGCGACGTCAGGTTCGCGTGGCTGTGGTTGACGAAAACCGACTCGCCCAGCGGGAGATGGTTGCCGATCACGCGCTTCATCCCGTGACGAAAAACATCGACCAGATGCGAGCCCGCCTCCACGGCCAGTGTCACCGAGGACGGCGCGGATTGATGCAGGAAATCCACCTCGTGGCCGACCGAGGACTCCTCCTGCTCGATGTGCCGGAGCAGCACCTCGATCTTCTCCATCCTGACGGAATCGGGCTCTCCCCGCCGCCGGGACTCCTCGAAGTTCCGCTTGAGCGCGTTCTCCTCGATCCGCAAGTTGTCGAGCCGCCGTCGCAGTTCGTGGCCTGCGGGCTGGCCGATTTCCCCGACTGCCTGTTCGAGCCTCTCAAGCTTGGCTTCTGCTTCCAAAATTTTCTCCGCGAGCAGGGACGGATCTTCCCGGGTGGTTTTCATGGTGCATGGTGAATTTTTATTCCACCTTGCAAACTACCTTTTGCGGTCATGCCCCGCAAGCGGTTTTCGCGAGCTTGCGGTGGCGGACGGGCGCGCTAGGGTTCGGGAAATGAGTCGGCGATCGAGAAGGCGAAGTGGGGCGGAGGAACGTCGGTGGCTGGGCAAGGCGGCGGTTTGGCTGCTGGTGTTGGCAGTGCTCGGCCTGGGTGCGGGCTACGGACTGCTGCGGCGCTACCTGCACAGCGACGCGTTCCGGATGTTTCTATCCGCCGAGGCTGGCAAGGCGGCGGGCGTGACCGGCGAGTTCGCGCCTTTCAACTGGAAAGGGCTGGCGGTCGATACGGAATCCTTCGAAGCGCGCGGCGCGGGCCCGGTCACCGGACTGCGGGCGGACGGCTTGCACACCGAGATCGGGCTCGGCGGCCTGCGGCGCGGCGTTTGGGAAATCCTCGGTTCTAACGTGCGGCGTCTGGAGGTTTCCATGGACACGGTAAAACAGCCGGAGGAAACGCCGCCGCCGCGGACCGGACCGGGCGCGGCGCCGAAAGCGAAACCCGCCGGATGGCTTCCCAAGCAAGCGGAACTGCAAGGCATCGACGTGCGCGAGCTGGTGGTGAAGGCGGTTCTCACCGAAGGTCTGGTCACGGCCAGCGGCATGAGCGTCCACGCCGAGCCGGCCGGAGCGAAGGGTGCCTACCGCGCGGAGATCGAGGGCGGCGCGGTGCGTCTGCCGTTCGCGATGATTCCGGAACTGCGGCTGGACCGCGCCCGCCTGCGCTATCAGGACGGGCGGATCTTCCTCACCGAGGCGACGGTCGCCGCGTGGGACAGCGGCCGCATCCGGGGCACCGGCGAGTGGGACATGGCGTCCCGGCGGTTTTTTATTGAGGGCGACGTTACCGGCGCGAAGTGTGAAAACGTTCTCAACGCGGATTGGTCGAAGCGGCTGACGGGGGATGTGACTTCGACCTTCGCGTTGAACAATCGGCCGGGATTTCCGCAGGCGAGCGGCAAACTCACCATCCAGAACGGCGTGCTCACCGCCTTGCCGATGCTCGACGCGCTCGCCGCTTACGCCGACACGCGGCGGTTCCGGGTCCTGACGCTCAACGAGGCGCACACCGACTGGAACTGGAAATCGGGCGAGCTCGTGCTGACGAACCTGGTGCTTGGCAGCGAGGGACTGGTGCGTATCGAGGGCGGTATCACCATTCGCGGCCGGCAAATGGACGGCGCCTTCCGCCTCGGGCTGGCTCCCGGCACGCTGGCCACCATTCCCGGCGCGGAGACTGACGTGTTCGCGCCCGGCGAGCGCGGCCTGATGTGGACCACGCTGCGCATCACCGGCACCTTGGATGACCCGAAGGAGGATTTGACGAACCGTCTGATCGCCGCGGCGGGCTTGAGGATGTTCGAGCAGCTTCCCGAAACGGGCGAGCAGGCGCTCAAGTTCACCCGCTCGCTGCTCGGTGAGCCTTCTTCCAAGACGATCGAGAAGGGCGGGAAAATCATCGAGGAAACCCGCAAGACCGTGCGCGACATCAGCGGGATTCTCGATGGACTCCTCGGCGGAAAACCGGAGGCGCCGGCCAAGGAAGACGAACCGCAGTGATGCCCCGGATCTCCCTCATCATCCCCGCCCACAACGAATCGGCGTTCCTTCCGGGATGCCTGGAAGCTGCGCGGCAAGCGGCGGACCGGATCGGCTCCACGGTCGAGATCGTCGTTGTTCTCAACCGCTGCACCGATGACACGGAAGCGATCGCGCGCCGCCACGGCTGCGTGATCGTCCGCGAGGACGCGAAAAATCTATACGCCCTCCGCAACGCCGGACTCGCCGCCGCAGCGGGCGAAATCATCGTCACCTGCGACGCCGACAGCCGGATGCATCCTGATAGTTTTCTTGAAATCCTCAAGCGTCTCGACTCGGGAAAAGTCGTCGGCGGCGGGGCGGTGGTTCTGCCCGAACGCTGGTCGCCGGGCATTGTCGCCAGCGGATTCGCGATCCTGCCGTATCTGGCGTTCACCGGTGTTAGCTTCGGGCTGTTCTGGTTTTGGAAGCGGGATTTCGAAGCGATCGGTGGTTTCGACACGCGCTTCGTCTCGGTGGAGGACGTCGATTTCGCGCAACGCCTGAAAGCCCACGGCCGGAAATCCGGGCGCGCGTGGGGCACGCTGCTGCGGACTCCGCTGGTCACTTCCTGCCGGAAATTCGACCAGTTCGGCGACTGGTATCTCTTACGCAACCCCGCCTTCGTCCGCAAGGTTTTCCGCGGCGACGACCGGCAGGCGGCGGACCAGTTCTGGTATGACGTTCGCTCGGATTGAGCACGAAAAAAGCGGGGCTGCTTGCGCGGCCCCGCTTGATGGAAGAACAGGCAGGAATGCCTGTTTCACCGGAAATCAGAACGGGATGTCGTCTTCTTCCTGGAACTCGTCGGCGGGGGCTGCGGACGCGCCTTGCGGCGGGCCGGAGCGTTGCTGCGGAGCGGAAGAGGATGGTTGCGGGCGCTCGGAAAAATTGCCGCCGCCGCTGTTACCGCCCGCGCCGGTGCCGCTGGAGAGGAACTGCATGTTCTCGCCGATGACCCGCAGTTTGCTGCGCTTCTTGCCGGTTTCCTTGTCGTCCCAGCTGTCGAGCTGGAGGCGGCCTTCGATGTAAACCGGGCGGCCTTTGACGAGGTATTGCTGGGCGAGTTCCGCCTGGCGGCCCCACAGCGTGACCTCGACGAAGGTCGTCTCTTCCTGCTTCTGGCCTTGGTCGTTGTTCCAGACGCGATTGATGGCCATGCTGATTTCGGAAACAGCGGTGCCTTTCGGAGTGTGGCGCAATTCGGGATCCCGGGTGAGATTGCCGATGAGCATGACTTTGTTGAGATTGGCCATAACAGGAGGATTTGTGGGGGTTTGGGCCCGCGGTTGCGAGCGGAAACTTAGGCGACCCGGACGAAGTGCTGAAGGTGGACGTGGCTGTTCAGGCGCAGGCGGTTCTGGATCTTGGTGATCACTTCGGGCGCGCCTTGGAAGGTGTAGTTGACGTAGTGGCCGGATTGAAGGTGGCGGGATTCGTAGGCGAATTCGCGGCGGCCGAGTTGGGCGACCTTGTCGAGCTTGGCGCCCTCGGCTTCGAGTTCTTTGGAAACGGAGGCGACGAGTTCGTCGACGGTGCCTTCGAGGGACTTGGTGTTAAGGACGATCAGGCCCTGGTATTTGCGACTCATCTGGTGCTGGGAGTGGATTGTTACGTGTGTGAAAGCGATGCGCCGCAGCGGCGATGCCTTGGGAGCGCGAAAGCTGCACGGCATCGAGCGCGGTGGCAAGCATGTTTTCGAGAAGCGGGCGCTCGTCGGGCGAAAATTTCCCGAGCACGTGGCCGGTCATTTCGCCGGGTTCGCTGGCGCCGATGCCGAGCTTGAGGCGGGGAAACGCGTCGCTACCGAGATGCTGGATGATGGATTTGATGCCGTTGTGGCCGCCAGCGGAGCCTTTTTCGCGGAAGCGCAGGGTGCCGAGCGGCAGGGCGACGTCGTCGTAGATGACGAGCATTTGTTCCGGCGTCCATTTGTGGAACGAGAGGATTTGCTGCACCGCGCGGCCGCTGAGGTTCATGAATGTCTGCGGCTTGAGCAGCAGGGTGCCGTCGCCGGGGATTTTGGCGAGGTGGCTCTGCCACTTGGGAACGGACTGGAAGGTCGCTCCGGAGGCGCCGGCCAGGCGGTCGAGCACCATGAACCCGACGTTGTGGCGGGTCTGCTCATATTGCTTGCCGGGATTTCCGAGGCCGACGATGAGGGTGAAGGACATGGTGGGGTAAATGCTGAGAAACAGAGAATCTGAAAAGCTGAAATTAAAAAGAACGCCCGGACCGCGTGAGCAGACCGGGCGTTTTGGGAGAAACGGGATTCCGCTTACTTGGCAGGTGCGGTCGCTTCTTCGGAAACGGCACCGGCCGGCTTGCCGACGTGGGCGACCACGACTTCCGCCGCGTGGGTGGCGCGAACGCCGGACGGGAAGGTGATGTCGCCGATGTGCAGCGAATCGCCCACTTGCAGGTGGCTGATGTCGACTTCGATGGTTTCGGGAAGGTCGTTAGGAAGGCAGGTGATTTCGACTGCGTGGACGTATTGTTCGATCAGTCCGCCGGCCTTGACGCCTGCCGATTCACCGTTGAGGTGGGTCGGGATGTGGGCGGTGATGGCGGTGTTTTCGTCGATCGCGCGGAAGTCGGCGTGTAGCGTGACGCCGGAGAGCGAGTCGTGTTGGATGGATTGAAGGAAGGCGAGGCGGGTGCCGTGGCCTTCGATTTCCAGGTTGACGAGGATGTTTTCCGAGCTGCTGTGGGCGAGGAGGTCGGCGAAGGTCTTGGCATTGACCTTGAGGTTGATGTTTTCGGTGCCTTTTCCGTAGATGACGGATGGAACCCAGCCTTCACGGCGCATTTGTTTGAGGCGGCCGGTGCCGCTGCGGGCGCGTGGTGCTGCTTGGAGTGTGGTCTTCTTGGCCATGACGTTTGGTCGTTTTGTATGATTTGCCGCCGGGGATTACTGCACCCAGTACGGGGGCGGCGTGTGTAGCGGCCGACCCGGCGCTTGTCAAAAATTTGTTCGAGAATCGGCGCGGCGGTTTTTCAAACGGCGAACAGCGAGGTGATCGACTGGCCGCCGTGGATGCGCCGGATCGCCTCGGCGAGCATCGGCGCGATGCTCACGACCTGGACTTTCGGCCCGGCGGCCTGCGGCACGGAATCGGTGGTGATGACTTCCTCGATCTTGGAATCGCGGATGCGCTGGTGGCCCAGCTCGGCGAGAATCGCATGGGAAACTCCGGCGTAGATGCGCTTGGCACCGTTTTTATGGAGGATTTCCGCAGCGGCGGTGAGGGTGCCGGCGGTTTCGGTCATGTCGTCCACCAGCAGGACGTCGCGGCCTTTGACCTCGCCGATCACGTTCATGGCCTCGACGCGGGTGGCGCTGACCCGGTGTTTGGCGACGATGGCGAGCTCGGCGCCGAGGGCGTCGGCGTAGGCGCGGGCCATTTTCACGCCGCCGACATCAGGCGAGACGACGGTGAGGTTGGAAGTGTCCGGGTGGCGCTCGCGGAGGTAGCCGATGAGCACGGATTTCGCGTAAAGATGATCCACGGGGATGTCGAAAAATCCTTGGATCTGTGGCGCGTGGAGGTCCATGGTGAGGACCCGGTTGACGCCGGCGGAGGTTAGCAGGTTGGCGACCAGTTTGGCGGTGATCGGCACGCGCGGCTGGTCTTTCCGGTCCTGGCGGGCGTAGCCGAAGAACGGCATCACCGCAGTGATCCGCTCGGCGCTGGCGCGGCGGGCAGCGTCCACCATGATTAGCAGCTCCATGATGTTGTGGTTGGTCGGCGGGCAGCTCGGCTGGACGATGAACACATCCGCGCCGCGGACGTTTTCGTTGATTTTCACCTCGGTCTCGCCGTCGGGAAAGGCGGAGACGTGGACGTCGGCGAGGGGTTGGCCGAGGCTGTCGGCGATACGTTCGGCAAGGGCTCGGTGAGCGGTTCCACTGATGATTTTCATGAGAAAAATGCGCGATAAACGGGCAGGCGGGCGGATTGTTGACAGTGGAGAGGGCGTCGGCAATACTTTGCTCGGAAATCGTCCAACCCATTCTTCCCTGATGTCATCCAGCTCACCCGAGGCGATCGCCGCCCTCCCGCAATCCTGCGCTCAAGGCGCGGGGAAACTGGTTTTGTGGGCCTCGGCATTGTTGTCGGCGGCGCTGGTGGTTTGGTTTTACGGGTTTGAGACGCGCTACGATTCCGGCCGCGGGCAGTCGGCTTTTCGCTGGATTTACAGCGCGTGGAACGGCGAGACCGACTACGAGCACGGGCTGATGTTTCCCTTCGTGATCGCGGGCCTGATTTTCTATCGGCTCAAGGACCTCAAGGTGGCGGCCGGCAAGGAGAGCGGCTGGGGACTGCTGGCTGTGTTGGTGGGGGTGTTGTTTTACGTGGCCGCCTACCGGACGCTCCAGCCGCGGATCGCGATGGCCGGGCTGCCGTTCATCGTTTGGGGCGGTGCCTGGTATTTGTGGGGCTGGCGGGTGGCGAAGCTGCTGACCTTCCCGTTGTTCTTTTTCTGGCTGGCCATCCCGCTGCCGGGTTTCCAACAGGCGACCACTCACTTGCAGTTGATCGCCACTTCGATGGCCCATCACGGCTCGGGTCTGTTCGGGGTGGAAACCTATGTGGAGGGCACCAAGGTGCTGCCACTCAAGGGGGACTGGGAGCCCTTGGACATCGCCGCGGGATGCAGCGGCATCCGCTCGCTGATGGCCTTGCTGATGATCTCGGCGGCGTGGGCCTACATTGCGAAGATGGCGCTCTGGAAAAAGGTGCTGTTGTTTCTATCAGCCTTTCCGCTGGCGATTCTCGGCAACGCGCTGCGGGTGACCTCCATCTTCGTGATCGGCGAGTATGGCAATGCGGAGTGGGCGCGCACCACCTGGCATGATTGGTCGGGGCTGCTGCTGTTCTATCCGTTTTCTTTGATGCTGCTGCTGGCCATCCACTCGCTGCTCGAGGGCGGCCTGCCATGGAGGAAGCACAAGCAGCGCCAGCTTCGCCGGGTGGTCGTCACCCGCAGTGACGAATCCAAACCCTTTGTGCCCGAATCATGAAAATCAAATCCTGGCTTCTGCCCTTGTTTCTGGGCGGATCATTCAGCGCGATCTATTTCCTGCCCAAGGTGGGCGCGGTCGCCCCGTCCGCGGTGAAAATGGAATTGCCCGCCACTTCCGGAGGCTGGTCGCTGGATGGCCAGTCGCCCAGCGAGGCGGAGATCGGCACGCTTAAAAGCGACACCCAGTTCTCCAAAGCGATCTGCCTGGCGGCCCGGCCCGGCGAGGTGAACGCGGACGGTTATCGCGTGCCGGACCGGGTGGATCTCTCGATCGTCCTCTCGGGCGCGGACATCAACAACTCGATCCATCGCCCGGAGCGCTGCATGCCGGCGCAGGGGCACAACATCACTTCCTCCGGCGAACGGATTCTCAAGCTTCCCAACGGCCGCCAGTTCGCCACCAAGCGGCTGGTGTCGATCCAGTCACAACGGATTATGTCTAACGAGGACCGCGAGGAATATGCGAAATTCAACTGCCTGACCTATTACTTTTTCGTGGGTCACGATCAGGTGACCCACGACCACCTGGCTCGGACTTTCATCGACATGAAGGACCGCCTGGTGCGCGGCATGGACCAGCGCTGGGCCTACACCTCGGTTTCCATGTGGTATGGCAAGGTGCCGTGGATTGAAAAGGAAGTCACCGAGGCCGAGGCGGATGCCAAGCTACAGATGTTTCTCGCGGATTTCGCCGAGCAGCAGATTGATTGGAACCAGGTGACCCGCTGAATCGCGGGTTCAGTTCGGCAACTTTGACGGCTCGATTTTCGCGCCCTTGAGAAACGTGAGCGTCCGGTCGAGGTAGGCGAGGTATTCGGCGCGCTGGCTGGGAGTGACGCCCTGGGGGAGTTCGTTGGTCCGGCCGATGCGGTTTTTCGCCTCGATGAAATGCGCGAGCGCCTCCGCGGGCCGGCGTTCGTTCCAGGCCGTGGTCGCCATTTTCGCGTGGAGCACCCCGGCGCGGTAATGGGCGCGGGCGCCGTTGGTCAGCGTGACGGTGAAATCATAGGCCGCCATGGCTCCCTGATAGTCGCCGTTGGCCTCGCGCGCCGCTCCGAGGCTTTCGTGGATCGAGACTCTCGGATCCCTCATGTCCGGGGTGACCCAGTGCATCCGCGCGGTGGCTTCCTCGATCTGTTGGGCGGCGATCTCCACGGTCGCGAGGGCGGGGGAGGGGTCCCGCGGGTTGAACTGGCGGATGCTTTTGCGCAGGAGGTGGTTGGCGAGGGAGAAGCGGCTGCGGAACGCGGGTTCCATCCCGCCCTGCAGCTGGATCGCCCGGTTGTAGGCGGCCTCCGCCTCCGCATCCCGATGCAGATGGCTGAGTAAATTGGCGCGGTTGACCACGGGGCTTGGGTCATACGGGTGCAGCAGCCCGGCGGTTTCGAAATCGCGGATCGCCTGTTCGGCGGCGGCCTGCGTTTTCGGCCCCGCGCCCGCGGCCGCGGCTTCCTGGAACACAAACGCCCGCTCTTGATAGAAGGTGGCTTGTGGCCACCGCCGGATGGCTTCCGTAAGAGCCTCGACGCGGGCCTCGCTCGATGT
>CAMCUY010000075.1 GCA_945879075.1 Akkermansia muciniphila
GCCGAACCAGACAGCAAACGACCCGCAAGGGGAAACTTACCGTGCGGCGTCTGAGTAACGCCTGACTGGATTGACTCCACCGTCCAACCGGAGGGCACCCTCCGGGCTGATTGATGAGGGCGCTTGGTGCGCCTGACTGGATTCGAACCCGTGACCGCCCGCTTAGAAGGCGGGTGCTCTATCCAACTGAGCTACAGGCGCCGAAGCCCATGGTCATAGCAAGCTGTTTCACCGAAGTCAAAATCCGCATGGCAATTCTGTCGATTTGTTTTTCCCGGGCGGAATTAAGGGTTTCGGTCCGGGAAATTCCCCGCTAGCCTGCCGGGCATGCGCACCGCGGTTTACGCCGGCTCCTTTGATCCACCGACCAACGGCCATCTTTGGATGATCGAACGGGGGCTGGAAATGTTCGACCGCTTGATCGTCGCAATCGGCAGCAATCCGTCCAAAAGCTATTCGTTCTCGGTCGAGGAGCGGCTTGAGCTGCTCCATGCCTCCATCGATAGCCGCGACCAGCTCGTCATCGCCCATTTCGACAACCGCTACCTCGTGGACTACGCGAAAAAGATGGGTGCCAAATACGTCCTGCGCGGCATCCGCTCGCCGAACGACTACGAATACGAACGGGTGATGCGCCACATCAACGCCGACATGGCTCCGGAAATCACCACGGTTTTCCTAATGCCGCCGCGCGATATCGCCGAGCTTTCATCGAGCATGATCAAGAGCCTGACTGGGCCGACCGGCTGGGAGGACACCGTCCGCCGCTATGTGCCGGAGCCGGTTTTCAAGGCTCTGGCAGCACGCGGCGGCTCGATCTGAGACAGTGGCTCAGATGCCGGCTTGCTTGAGAAGCGCCTGAATGTCGAATTCCGCGCGGCGCGGGGTGCGGGTGCGCAGTGCGTTCGCCTCGTCGTCGTCGATGAAGGATTCGCTGGCCACGTCCCAGTTGAGTTTGCGCCCGAGTTTCATGCCGATCCATGCGACGCAGCAGGTGGACACGCTGCGGGCCGCTTGATCCACTGGGGCGACCGGGTCCTTGTTGGCAATGATGGAGTCGAGCCAGTTCCGGAAGTGGTTGCCACTTTCCGGCAGGCGTTTGGCATCCGCGCCCAGAGGCGCAAGCAGGCTTGGCTTGCTGGCACGCAGCGCGCTTTTGCCGTTGCCCTTCGCATTGCCGTCACTGGCAGTGACTTTGACCGCGCCGCGGGTACAGAAGATCGAGCCTTCCTCGCCTTCGAATTGCAAACCGTTCTCGAACTTGTCGTCGAGAATGACCTGGACGTTGTCCGGATAGAGCATTTCCAAATGATAGCCGTGGTGGACGGTCCAGACATCGTCGGTCATGAAATCCGCCTTCGCCTCGACGAGCGACGGTCCGCCTAACTGCTGGCCCATCGCCCACTGCGCGATGTCGATGTGGTGGGCGCCCCAGTTGGTGATCATGCCGAGGCCGAAGTCCTCGGTGGTGATCCAGCCCGGTCGGCCGCCGAAGTTGTCCTGCGGGTGGCAGCGGCCTTCCATATATTCCTGCTGCGGCGCAGGGCCCAGCCATTGGTCGTAGTTGAAAGTCGGAGGGACCGGCATCGGCGCGGGCTTTTTACCGCTGAGTTCGTCGATCCCCACGCCGATCTTGACGGATTTAAGCTTGCCGAGACGACCGTTCATCACGGCCTCGACGGCGGGACGGAAGGCGGTGAACGGGCTCTCCGAGCGCTGCTGGGAACCGGTTTGCAAGATCACCTTCTTGGCGCGCACGGCGGTGCGCAGGGCAACCGCCTCAGCGATGTTATAAGTGAGCGGCTTTTGCACATACATGTGCTTGCCGGCCAAGGCGGCCTCGACGGCGATCAGACCATGCCAATGATCCGGCGTGCTGATGACGACGGCATCGATTTGCGGGTCGGCGAGGAGTTCCCGATAGTCGCTGTAAACCTTGACCTCGACGGCGACCTCACCCTGTTTCTTGTAGAACTCCTCGATGCGGCGCTTGCCTTCCGCAGCACGCTTGGTGTCGAGTTCACAAACGGCGACGACTCGTGCGAGCGGAACGCTGAGCACATTGGCCATGTCTTCGAGCCCCATCCGGCCGCAGCCGATCTGGGCGACTTGGATGCGCTTGTTCGGCGAATCCGCGGCAAAGAGCGAGCCGGAGAAAATATTGGGAAGCGCGATCAGCCCGGCAGTGCCGCCGAGGGTGGTTTTCAGGAAATGACGACGGTGGTTCATGGGTGTTTTTTATTGGGTGATTTTACTTTTTCGAAAAATCGCGGATCTTGATGTTCCGATAGAAAACCTGGTTGCCGTGGTCCTGAAGCAGGATGTGGCCTTCCGCGAGTTCACCAAAGTTCGGCCAGATCTTGTATTTGCTGATCGCCACGAGATCACGCCATTCCTTGCCGCCCCGCTCGATATCGATGGTTTTCTCGCCGTTGAGCCAATAGGTGAGGCGCTTGTTGTCCGATAGGATGCGGGCGTGGTTCCATTCGCCGACGGGCATGACCTTCTTGTCGGCGGGCGCGGTTTTCATATCGTAAAGCGAACCGATGGTGCGGTTGCCGTCGCGGCCGAGCTTGGCGTCCGGGTGGCATTCGTCGTCGAGGATTTGGAATTCCGGTCCGATGGCGGATCCGGGGCCCTTGTTCAGCTCGGGATCGACGAAGGTCTTGATGCCGCTGTTCGCGCCGGGGGTGATTTTGAAGTCCAGCTGCAGCTCGAAGTTCGAATACTTGGCCTTGGTAATGATGTCACCTGCAGAGGCGGATTCGGCGCCGCCGGTTTCATTGATGATCAGCAGGGCGTCCTTGATCTCCCAGCCACCGGTGGGGAATTCAGGACCACGGACGCTGCGCCAGCCTTCGCTGGTTTTGCCATCCCAAAGCAGGCTCCAGCCAGCCGCCTTTTCCTCGGCGGAAAGGGTGTTGGAGGCAGGCGCGGCCACTTCCTGAATCCGCAGATTGCGCCAGCGGACTTGAGTGCCGTCCTTGTCCTTATCCTTATTGATCGAGTGGACTTGAAGCCCGATGAATCCGGATTTCGTCAAGGAATCCTTGATCGACGCACAAGCGGTGCCGTTGAGAGTGGTTTTAAAGGAATCCCCGATAGCTTCGACGCGGACCTTGTTCCAATCGCCCTGTTTGAAAATCTTGCGGCCCTGATCGGTGAATTGCTTGGCCTCGCCGCCGAGCGCGCCGGGATAGAGCCAGCCGCGGCGGGCTTCGTCAAAAATTCCGGCGCTCCACCAGCGGTCCTTTTTCGGCTCGGGGTCGATTTCGATCTGATAGCCATGAACGCGGCCGGCCTCGACGTTGATAGTCTTGCCCTGCCAGGTCAGCTCGGTCTTCTCATCGAAGCTGTTGCTGCGGATCTGCACGCCAGAGTTGAGCCGGGGATCGACCTTGAATTCATACTCGAGGATGAAATCCGAATAATCGCGACCGGTGCAGAGGAAGGTGTTCGGGGTGTTCAGCGTCGAGGTGCCGACGATCGCACCATCTTCGATTTTGTATTCGGCCTTGCCGCCGCGCTTGACCCAGCCGTCCAGATCTTTGCCGTTGAACAAGTCGGTCCAGTTTTCGGCAGCCATGGCAGAACCGCAAGCCGCGATGATCACAAATGAGTTTAAGAGATATTTCATAGGGTTCGTTGTTTTAGGATCGAATCAAAATTTGAGATACGAAGTGATCTCCGTGATCTTTCAATTTTGGTCAAAATTAGCGGTGCCCACGACCCCCATCAGCGGCGAGTCGGAACATCGCCATTTCCGTCGGAACTCTGTTTCAAAGAACTTTTCCGGTCCAGAACGAATCGCGGGTTGACGTAGATTCCGGCACCGGCGTTTGACACGAAAAGCCCCGCACGAGCCGGACTCGGGCGGGGCTTTGGTGATGAATCGGGACGTCAGACTCCGGCTTCGCTGACTTCCTGCTCCGGTTCGGGGCGGGTCGAGACGAAATCGAGTTCCTCGCTATCCGCTTTTTTGACGACGTTGACGGCGTCCCCGGGTTTCACGTCGCCGCGCAGGAGCGACTCGGCGAGCGGGTCTTCCAGGAAGCGCTCGACAGCGCGGCGCATCGGCCGCGCACCGTAGGCGGGATCGAAGCCTTTGACGGCCAGCAGATCGCGCGCCTCGTCGGTGAGCGTGAGGGCAATGTCCTTGTCCTTGAGACGCTTGACCAGCTTGGCGACTTCGAGATCGACGATCTGGTTGAGATCGGCTTTTTCCAGCATGTGGAAAACGACGAGGCTGTCGAGACGGTTGAGGAACTCCGGTTTGAAGTAGCGCTTCGATTCCTCGATGATCTTGTCCTTCATGCCATCGTGGTCGGCTTCATCCGCAGCCATGGCCCCGAAACCAAGCGTAGTTTGGCGCTTGATGGTGGAGGCTCCGACGTTGGAAGTCATGATGATGATCGTGTTGCGGAAGTCGATCTTGCGGCCGAGCGAGTCGGTCACGGTGCCTTCTTCAAGGATCTGGAGCAGCAGGTTCATGACGTCCGGGTGCGCTTTCTCGACTTCGTCGAAAAGGACGACCGAGTAGGGACGCCGGCGAACGGCTTCGGAAAGCTGGCCGCCTTCCTCGTAGCCGACGTAGCCCGGAGGCGAACCGATCAGACGGCTGGCCGTGAACTTCTCCATGTATTCCGACATGTCGATTTGGATCAGCGCGTCCGCGTCGCCGAACATGAATTCAGCGAGGTTGCGGGCGAGGTAGGTTTTTCCGACACCGGTCGGGCCGAGGAAAAGGAATGAACCGATCGGGCGGCGCGGATCCTTGAGGTCGGCACGGGAGCGGCGAAGAGCCTTCGAAATGGCGATCACCGCTTCGTTCTGACCGATGACGCGGCTCTTGAGCTCGTCCTCCATCTTGAGAAGTTTTTCGGTTTCCTTCTCCTCCATGCGGCGGAGCGGAACCCCGGTCCACTTGGAAACGACGGCCATGATGTCGTCATCGGTGACGGTGACGACGGTCTCTTCCGAGGAGGAGCGCCAGGTTTTCAGGGCGTCTTCAAGGCTCTTCTTGGCCTGCTTTTCGTCGTCGCGGAGTGAGGCGGCTTTTTCAAAATTCTGCTCGGCGATGGCGGCCACCTTGTCGCGGTTGATCTGCACAATCGCGGCTTCGAGTTCCTTGATCGACGGCGGACGGGTCATCGTGCCGATGCGTGCGCGGGCGCCGGCTTCGTCGAGAACGTCGATGGCTTTGTCTGGCAGGAAACGCGCGGTCAGATAACGCGAGGTCAGTTTGACGGCAGCCTCGATGGCTTGCGGGGTGAACTTGGCTTTGTGGTGGGATTCATATTTCTCCTGAAGACCTTGGAGGATTTTGATCGCGTCATCGACGGATGGCTCGTCCACTTTCACCTGTTGGAAACGGCGTTCGAGCGCGGAGTCCTTCTCGATGTATTTGCGATATTCGTTGAGCGTGGTCGCGCCGACGCATTGCAATTCGGCGCGGCTGAGAGCGGGCTTGATGATGTTGGAAGCATCCATCGCGCCCTCGGCGGAACCGGCACCGACGATGGTGTGGAGCTCGTCGATGAACAGGATGACGTTCTTCACCTTGCGGATCTCATCCATGACCGCCTTGATGCGCTCCTCGAACTGGCCGCGGTATTTCGTGCCGGCGACCATCAACGCGAGGTCGAGGGTGATGACTTTCTTGTCGCGGAGGATTTCCGGGACGTTGCCGGTGGCGATTTCCTGAGCGAGTCCCTCGACGATGGCGGTCTTGCCGACACCGGCTTCCCCGATGAGGACCGGGTTGTTTTTGGTGCGGCGGCAGAGGATTTGAATGACGCGTTCGATTTCGCTTTCGCGGCCGATCACCGGATCGAGTCCGCCTTCACGGGCGACTTTGGTGAGATCGCGGCCGAAAGCCTTGAGCGCAGGAGTCTTGGATTTCGCTTCAGCAGCCGCAGTTGGAGCCTGGGCTTGCTCTTCCTCGAAGGGGCCTTCGCCTTCTTCGAGATCGTCATCGTCGTCCTCGTCATCGTCCTGATCATCAGGCGAGAAATTCGGATCGATTTCCGCGAGGATTTCGTTGCGGGTGCGCTGGATATCGACCTCGAGGCGCTTGAGCACACGGGCGGCGACGCCCTCGCCCTCGCGCAGGAGGCCGAGGAGCAAGTGCTCGGTGCCGACGTAGGAATGGTTGAGGGCCTTGGCTTCCTTGTTGGCGAGCGCCAAAACTTTTTTCACCCGCGGGGTGTAGGGAATGTTTCCCACGGATTTCTGCGGCGGGCCGGAGCCGACCTCTTTTTCCACTTCCATGCGGACGGCTTCGAGCTCGAGGCCCATGCGCTCGAGGACGTTGACGGCGACGCCCTGGCCGAGCTTGATCAGGCCGAGAAGCAGGTGCTCGGTGCCGACGTAAGAGTGGTTGAATCGATCCGCCTCTTTGCGGGCGAGAGCGAGAACTTGTTGAGCGCGTGGGGTGAAGTTGTTCATAAGTCGCCTGGGTTAGAAGGTTCGGGTGAGATTTTTTCGTCTTTAGCTGACATACGATTATCAGGTGATTCGAGAGAATGCAAACGGGAGCGCACGATTTCTGCACGAATCGAATCTCTTTCTTCCGGGGAGAGTTTTCGTCCCGAATGGAGTTGGAGATGCGCCGGCTGGATATCCATCAGCAGGGAGTCGCAAAGCATCACCGTTTCCGGGGCGAAAAACCCGAGCGTGCCGCCGAGGCGCAGCAGCGAGAGGTGGTTGAGCGCCTCCTTGGAATCGATGATATGCGCGTAGCGGAGGACTCCGTAGGCGCGGCCGATTTTGTCGGCCACCATGTCCGGATCGTCTTCCAGCAGCTTTTCGCGGGCGTTCTGCTCGTGGTTGGAAACTTGGGAAATCACCCGTTCCAAGCGGCGGATGATGGTTTCCTCGCTCTCGCCGAGCGTCGATTGGTTGGAGATTTGATAAAGGTTTCCGAGCGATTCGGTCCCCTCCCCGTACAGCCCGCGGACGGCGAGGCCGATCTTGTTGACCGCTTGGAGGACTTGGCCGATCTGGTCGCTGAGGACCAAGCCGGGCAGGTGCAGCATGGCGGAGGCGCGCAGGCCGGTGCCGAGATTGGTCGGGCAGGTGGTGAGGTAGCCGAGCGTGGAGTCGAAGGCGAATTCCAACGAGCCTTCGAGCGCGGTATCCAACTCGGAAAGTGCGGCGAAAGCGGCGGAAAGCTGCAATCCGGGGCGGATCGCCTGCATCCGCAAATGATCCTCCTCGTTAAGCATCAGGCTGAAAGTCTGGCGGCGCTCGATGACCGCGGCCGAACCGTCCCCCCGCGCGGCGTGCTCGCGGGAAATCAAGTGGCGCTCGACGAGGACCTGTTTTTGCACCGATGTCAGGTCGCCGAGTTCGTGGGAAAAGGCGCCTTTCATCGCCGGCAAGGCTTCCACCGCCGGCCGCATCAGATCCAGCGCGGCGGCGCGTTGGTCACGCTTCGCCCAACCGGGGAATGGATGGCGGCGCAGATTCCGCGCGAGGCGGATCCGGGAGGTCAGCACGGCGCCATGCTCCCCCTGCCCGCCGGTCATCCAATCGGCGGGATGTTTGATGAGAGTGCTGAAACGCATCATGGCTTGGTTTCGTTCAGGTTGTGGATTTCGTCGCGGATGCCGGCGGCTTCCTCGTAGCTTTCGGAAGTGATCGCCTGGTCGAGACGCGAGCGGAGTTCCTCGATCCGCTGGTTGCGGAACTGGAGCGCCATCAAACCTTCCGGCACTTTCCCGATGTGCGAGGTGCCCTTGTGCATGCCGCGGACCATCTGGCCGACCTCCTCGCCGAAGGTGGCGTAGCAATCGCTGCAACCAAAGCGCCGGACCCGCTTCAAATCATCGAGCGTGAAGCCGCAGGTGGCGCACTTTTTCCCGTTTCCGGGAGTGGCCGGCGATGAACCGGGACTGACCGTGCCCGGACCGCCCGGCAGGCCGCCGAGCAACAGGTCCGCCAGTGAAAACCCGGTCGGGTCAGTGACTCCGCGTTCCTTCGCGCAGTTGTCGCAAAGGCACACTTTTTTCATCTGCCCCTCGACGAGTTGCGTGAGGAAGACAGTGGCCTTTTGATCGCAGAAATCACACTTCATGGTTTCGGAAATTTATCAACTAAGCAAAAGGAGTGCCAGTGCTCGTTGCGAGCTCATGGAACGCCGTGTGAAAGCGCGCGGTGAACGGCCCGGGCTTGCCGGTGCCGATGATCCGGCGGTCGAGCGCCACCACCGGAATCACTTCCGCGGCGGTCCCGGTCAGGAAACACTCGTCCGCCGTGAAAATGTCATAACGCGTCAGCGAGCACTCCTTGAAGGGCACGCCAAGCGTCTCCGCGATCTCGATGATCACCGCGCGGGTGATGCCGTCGAGCGCGCCGTCGCAAATCAAGGGCGTGAGCAGCTTGCCGTTTTTCAGCAGGAACAAATTGTCCCCCGTGCACTCGGCCACGTAGCCCTGCTCGTTGAGCATCACGGCTTCGAGCGCGTTCGCCTGGATCGCCTCGACCTTGGCCATGATGTTGTTCAGGTAGTTCAGCGATTTCACCTGCGGCATCAGGGCGCCGGGTGCCGGACGACGGGTCGCGCAGGTGATGATCGAGAGCCCCTCGACGTAGGTCTCCTCCGGATAGAGCTGGATCGTCGAGGCGATGATGAACATCGACGGCGTGGGGCAAAGATAAGGATTCAGCCCGAGACCGCCCTTCCCGCGGGTGACCACGAGGCGGATGTAGCCGTCGGTCAGGCCGTTCGCCGCCACCGTCTCGCAGGTGAACTTGCAGACTTCCTCCTGCGTCCACGGCAGGTTGAGGATGATCGCGCGCGCCGAATCAAAGAGCCGGCGGATGTGTTCCTCCAAGCGAAAGATGCGTCCGTTATAAAATCGAATGCCTTCAAAAACACCGTCCCCGTAGAGAAGACCGTGGTCAAAGACCGACACCTTCGCTTCAGATTCGTCCACCAATTTACCGTCGAGCCAGATTTTCATGTGAGATTCTGGGGCAAGGGTAAGTGGATCAACGCCTCTGGCAAGCGGGAGATTGGAGAATCCTTCAAGATACCACGCCCGATCCCGATCGACCGCAGGTCGCGGGCGATGCTTTTGCCCATATTTGGAAGATCTGCGAGCCCAGCGGATGAGGAATGCGCCTTCGGCTTCTTTCCAGTCCTCGTCGCAACCCGCAATTTTCAAGCCTCGACTTCTCGCCCTGATTTCAAGGATTGCAAACCAGTGCGCCACTTGGCATTCCAGTGCCGCGCTGCCGTCACTTGAAGCCGCCGCCTTTTTTCAAAACCATGAAACCGACACTCCTTGTTCTCGCAGCCGGAATGGGCAGCCGATATGGCGGCCTCAAACAAATGGACCCGATGGGCCCGAACGGAGAAACCGTGCTCGACTACTCGGTCTATGACGCGATCCGCGCCGGTTTCGGACGCGTGGTGTTCATCATCCGCGAGGATTTCGCCGAGGCATTCCGCGAGGGCGTGGGGGCGCGTTTCGCCGACCGCATCCAGGTCGATTACGCGTTCCAGAAAATCGACGACCTGCCGGAAGGATTCAGCGTGCCGGAGGGCCGCGCCAAGCCGTGGGGCACCGCCCACGCCGTCCGCGCCGCCCGCGATCTGGTCAAGCAACCCTTCGCCGTCATCAATGCCGACGATTTCTACGGCAGCGACGCCTACGAGCGCGCCGCCGCGTTCCTAACCGTCCCACACCACGAACCGGAAAAATCGCATTACGCGATGATCGGCTACCCGCTCATCAACACCCTCTCCGACCACGGCGACGTTAACCGCGGCATCTGCGCCCTTTCCGCGGACAATCTCCTCACCGGCGTCGAGGAATACGTGAAAATCCAGCGCGACGCCGACGGCGTGGTCCGCGGCAACGCCCTCGACGGCAGCCGCAAGCCGGTCTCCGAAGAGTCGCCCGTTTCCATGAACTTCTGGGCCTTCACGCCGTGTTTCTACGATCACCTCGAACAGGATTTCACCCGTTTCCTCACCGAGTTCGGCCAGGCGGAGAAATCCGAGTGTTACATCCCCACCGTCGTCGATGCCTTGATCCGTGCTGGCAAGGCGGATTGCGCGGTGCTCGACACGACCAGCCGCTGGTTCGGTGTCACCTATCCGGCTGACAAGCAGCACGTCGTCGCCTCGATCCGCAAGCTGATCGAGACCGGAGAATATCCAGCCACCCTCTCGTGATGCACGATCTCCGCGCGATTTCGCTGCTGTTCCAAATGCGCGCCGACTTTGTCGAAGCGCAGGTTTACGGCTCCGGACACATCAATGACACCTACTGCGCCATCTATGACCAGGCCGGTTGCCGCCTCCGCTACATCCACCAGAGGATCAACCACCACGTGTTCAAAAACCCCGTCCAGGTGATGGAAAACATCGCCCGCGTG
The DNA here is from genome assembly GCA_945879075.1 of Akkermansia muciniphila. Taxonomy (GTDB): domain Bacteria; phylum Verrucomicrobiota; class Verrucomicrobiia; order Verrucomicrobiales; family Akkermansiaceae; genus Luteolibacter; species Luteolibacter muciniphilus_C. Next base: position 10,390 of record CAMCUY010000075.1, read on the forward strand.
ACCCGCCACGCGCTCGACACCCTGCTCGCCGAGGGAAACCCCGAGGCCCACCGCCGCACACTCACCTGCATCCCCGCGCACGACGGCAAGCCCTACGCCATCGACGCCGAGGGCAGCCTCTGGCGGACCTATCCGTTCATCGAAGGCGCCCGCGGCTATGATGAAATCGAATGCAACGAGCAGGCCTACCAGGCCGCCAGGGCGTTCGGAGCCTTCCAGAATCTAACCGCCAACCTGACAGGAGCGCGGCTTCACGAAACCATTCCGGATTTCCATCACACCCCGAAGCGCCTGCAAGCCCTCGAAGCCGCGGTCATAAACGACCTCGCCGGACGCGCTGCCAACGTCCAGGCCGAGATCGATTTCGCCCGCGCCCGCGCCTCGGATTGTCCGCGCATCACCGACCTCATCGCCTCCGGTGCCATCCCCGAGCGCGTCACCCACAACGATACCAAGCTCAACAACGTCTTGCTCGACGAAACCACGGCGGAAGGCATCTGCGTGATCGATCTGGACACCACCATGCCCGGTTCCGCGCTCTACGACTTTGGAGACATGGTCCGCACCGCGG
>CAMCUY010000076.1 GCA_945879075.1 Akkermansia muciniphila
TTCCCGTCGCCGGTGATGAATCGCAGCTGGCCGGATTTTTCCGTGACCAGCTTGCGGCCGTCGGGAAGGAAGGCGATCGCCCAGGGATTTTTGAGACCGCCTTCCACGAGGGTCTCGATGCGGTAGTCGTGCAGCTCGGTCTTGGTGACGGTGTCGGGTGATGGTTTCGGGAAATCCATGCCTTTGACCAGGGTCTGCTTCTCCTTCTCGCGGAGGAAAATCACGAGCGAGCGGATCTGGTCGCCACTGAGCACGCCTTCCCACGGAGTCATGCCAAGCTGGAGATTGCCCTTGGCGATGGATTTGGAAATTTCGGCATCCGTGCTCCCGTGTTTCCACACGCCATCGACGAGCGAGCCGCCCTGGCCGCCCTCGAACTTCGCGCCGTGGCAGCCCGAGCAGTTTTTGGCGTAGAGTTCCTCCACCTTAATTTTCTGGGCGGAGGCGATGCCACAGAGGCAAAGCAGCATGGGTAGGAACGGGCGCATGGCGGGAAGAATCATGAATTCGCATTGAAACGCAATCGGAGAGTGATTCCTGTCGAGGATGTCTCAAAATTCCCACTCCGCGCAGATCCACAGCGAGCGTGGCGCGGCCAAGGTGCGGATCCCGTCGCTGCTCAGGCCGGTCTCGATCTCCTCGTCGAGCAGGTTCTCGACCCTGATTTGATAGGTCGCGCCCGCCACCTGCCACGCCGCGCCGATCCGCACGCTGGTGAAATCCGAAATCGCGCGGTTGGCCAACGCGTCGTCGTATTGCGAAGCGCCGTATTCGCAGCCCGCGAACAGGGAAATTTGTTCCGTCGCCCGCCATTCCGCGTTGACGATCAGCCGCAGGTCGGGCGCCTGCGGGAACGGTTTGCCGTCTAGCAGCGGCTGGTCCGGCGATTCGCTGAACTCGGTGTGCGACCACAGCCCGGTGAGCCCGAGCGTCACCGCGTCCGTCGGCAGCCATTCGATTTTTGCCTCGATTCCGCTCACCTGCGCCTGCTCGACATTTTGTCGCTGCGAGCCGGTCCCGCCCGGCGGGATGGCTCCGAAAATCTCCGTAATTTGTGCCGGATCGGTCACCGGCACGTTGGCGATGGCATCGGAAATCCAGTGCTGGAAAACCGCGGCGCTCATTTTCAGGCTCTCCGCCGGTTCCCAATCCAGCCCCGCCTCGATACTGAAAAACCGCTCGGCGTCCAGCTCCGGATTCGCCTCGACGATGTCGTTGCGGACGCGGAACGGACGGTGCAGCTCGTTCAAGGTCGGCAGCCGGAACGCCGTGCCTGCGGAAATTTTCCCCGCCAAATCATCGCGTAGCTGGCGCGTCAACTCGACTGACGCCGATGGCTCGATGCCGTCCCGGTCAGCCTGCTCGTCCGTGCGCAGCGCGGCTCCGGTCGAAAGCGAGGTCTCGTTCCTGCGCCCGTCCGTTAGCTGCCAGCCGTCGAGCCGGACGCTCGCATCGACGCGTGTCCGCTCGTCTGCCTGATAAGCCGCCGCGCCGAAGATCCCGGCGAACGCCTGGTCGCCGCCCGCTTCCCGCGTGCGGAAGGTGCCGACGGTTTCATTCGTCTCGCCGGATAGAAACCGGGTGTCCGCCCCGCTGCTGAAGGTCCACGCGCCGCCGCCGTCCCACAGCGCCGTGAACGCCCCGCCGGTGCCGCGGCCGGGCACGTCGAACTGGTCCAGCGCGAGCGTTTCCGCCGTCCGGTCCGCGTTCACCGAGCTGAACACCGACTCGAACTCCCGCCGCTGGTGCCAGCCCAGCGCCTGCCAGGAAAAATCCCCGTCATCCGAAGTGACGCGCAGCGACAGGTCCAGCGTTTCGGTCGAGTTGCCAGTTAGGGGCGTGCCGTTACCGCGATTTTCCTGATACCACGAAACCATCGGCTCGATCGTTAGGCCGGGCGCGGCGAGCCAGGCGAACTTCAAATCCGCTCCGGCGAGCTCGGTGTCCAGCTTGCGGTCGATCAGGCCGCGCAGCGACGAGTCCACCGCGAAAAAGCCGTCGGTGTGCAGGCCGAAGGCGGAGAATGAAACCGCCCGCGTCTTGTCCGCGTTGGTCATCTGATGGGACGTCGAGCCGCTGAATGTCCCTTGGCTGCCGCCGCCGATTTTGGCCGAGTGGCGGTTTTCAAACGGCGCGCGCCCGTTCATCTGGATCACACCCGCCGGGCTTTGGTTTCCCCAGACCGCCGCCCGCGCCGCCGGCACGATGCGGATCGAGTCGAGCGCCGCAGCGTCGTAGCGCGCCCAGTAAACCCAGCCGCCGAACGGGTCATTCTGCGGGATTCCGTCCAACAGAACCAAGGTCCGCGAGGCCGCCGTCGCGCCCGTGTTGCGGAGGCTCACGCCGGCTGAGGTCGGGTTGCCGAAAACCGACGACTGTCGCCGATAAAGTGAAAACGACGGCTCCTTCGCCAGCATTTCGTCGATGGTCCTCGGCGACGCCTGGCGGATATCCTCGCGAGTCCACTCCGCCTGCGGGGGGGCGGGATCCTCGCCCAGCTGACGCTCCGCGAGCACGACCATCGCGGGCAGAAGTTCCGCCGCTTGGCCGCAGGTTTGAAGCACTGCCAGCACGGAGAGAATCTTGATTTCAGAAATACAAATGGCGCCCATGAATCAACTGGCTACGCGCGGAAACATCGGTTGTTTCACCGGGAATCCAAGCGCGATGTGCTAGAAATAAGCGCTCAAGACGTATTGGAGCAGCATCCGCTGGGTGGTGAAATACGCGCCGTTAAGGGCGATGGCGTGGCGCATGACGTCGAGAAAGCGGTCGCGCTCGTTATAATAGAGGGGAATCACGACCTTCTCGATTTTATCGTAGAGCGACGCGGCGTCGAGCGGCGTGGTTTGTGCCGGATCGGCCAAGCGCAACAAGCTCCCGATGGCCCAGCCGGTGGTGCCCTCGATGCAGCCCTCGATCCACCAGCCGTCGAGGATGCTGAGGCTGGGCACGCCGTTGACCGCGGCTTTCATGCCGCTGGTGCCGGATGCTTCCAGCGGTGGCAGCGGCGTGTTGAGCCAGACGTCCACGCCCGCAGTCATCAGGCGGGCCAACTCCCAATCGTAGTTGGTCAGGTAGGCGAGCCGGACATGGCCTTTGAGCGCTTCAATGGCCCGGAAAATTTTGCGAATGGTTTCCCTGCCGACGGCGTCGCCGGGATGGGCCTTGCCGGCGAACACGACTTGGAACGGGCCGATTTGGCAGGCGATGGACTTGAGTCGTTCGAGGTCGTACAAGAGCAGGTCGGCGCGCTTGTAATCGGCGATGCGGCGGGCGAAACCGAAGGTGAGGACGTTAGTCTCCATGCCGGCGTTGGTCTCGTGGTTGACCCGGTCCAGAAGGGCGGCCTTGGCCTCGGCGTGGGCTTCCCAGACTTCCTCCGCAGGGAAGCTGAGCGCATGGCGCAGGTTGAAATTGTCCTCCCGCCAGCCGGGGCTGTAGCGGTCGTAAAGCCGCTGGAACGAGGGCGCGACCCAGGTGGGGGCGTGGATGCCGTTGGTGATGTCGTGGATTTTGTAGCCGGCGAACATGCGCCGGGAAACCTCCGAGTGCTTCTTGGCGACGCCGTTGACGTAGTGGCTGAGATTGAGCGCGAGGTAGGTCATGTTCAGGCTGCCGCCGCAGCAGAAAATCTCGCGCATTTCGCCCACCTCGGTGCGGCCGAGCGCGGCGGCGACCATGTCGAGAGGGAACCGGTCGTGCCCCGCGGGGACTGCGGTGTGGGTGGTGAAGACGCATTTCCGGCGGACGGATTCCACGTCGTCGTGGTTGAAGGTTTCCCGGCCCGCGGCGAGGGCTTCCTCATCTAGCAACTCCATGGCGAGCAGGCTGGCGTGACCTTCGTTCATGTGGTAGCGCGTGAGGTTGCGGTGGCCGAGCTCGCGCAACATCCGCACGCCGCCGATGCCCATCACGATTTCCTGGCACAGCCGGTACCATTCGTCCCCGCCGTAGAGATGGTCGGTGATGCGGCGGTCCCATTCGGCGTTTTCCGGCAGGTCGGTATCGAGCAGATAGACCGGCACGACGGCGCCCTTCGCGCCCTTGACGTCGTATTGCCATGCGCGTATATGGACCGTGCGGCCACTGATGACGACTGAGGCGCGGGCGGGAAGCTCCTTGAGGAAATTTCCGATTTCCCATTCGCAGGAGTGCTCGGTCTGGGAGCCGTCGGCAGCCAGTTGCTGGCAGAAATAGCCTTTGCGATGAAGCAGGGAAATGGCGGCCACGGGCAACTGGCCGTCTGCGGCGGCGCGCAAGGTATCGCCCGCGAGAATGCCGAGCCCGCCGCAGTAGGTGGGCATTTCCAGTTCCAACGCGATTTCCATGGAGAAATACGCGATCAGCCTGTCGGTGTTCATGCGCGGCGGGGATTTCCCTGCAAATTGAAGGGAAACATACACCCGGTTCGCGGGACTTTCAACAAGCAGGCTCAGCTTGGCGCGTCGCTGCCGCCGGCAGGAGGTTTCCGGTGTTCATGCCGGATGTCGCGGGCTTCGCCGAGGAAGACCGAGTCCTCGCCGATGTTGACGGCGAGATCGCCGATGCGTTCGAGCGAGCGAGCGACGAAGATGAGGTGCAGCAGGTTTTCCGAGCGGCCGGCGGAGCTTTCCAGACGGCCGCTGAGCGAGGTGATCATCTGCTTGTGCAGGCGGTCGAGCTCCTTATCGCGGGCTTTGAGGCTTTCCCCGAGTTCGGCATTCGCGTCGGTGTAGGCGGTCAACGCGTCGCGCAGGAGCTTGTCGGCAAGGGTGTAGAGCGGCTCGGTTAGAGACGCTTCTTCGAGGGGGGGAGCCTTGCAGATTTTTTTGGCGCGCTTGGCGATGTTCACGGCGTGGTCGGAAATCCGCTCCAGGTTGTGGGCCATTTTCATCGAGGTGATGACGAGCCGCAGGTCGGAGGCCATCGGATGGAAGCGCACGAGGATGTTCATGCCGCTCTGGTCGATCTTGCGCTCCAGATCATCGACATCGGCATCGTCCGCGATGACGGCGCGGGAGAGGTCGAGGTCGCGCTCGAGCAGGGCGCGCATGGCGCGCTCCAGATTCTGGCGGGTCATGCTGGCCATCGACAGGACCTCGGTCTTGAGGTTTTCCATCAGCTTGTCAAATTCGCGGAAAATGTGCGGGTTACTCATGATATCAATTGGTGTTAGTTGGGGGTCAGCCGAAGCGGCCGCTGATGTATTCTTCGGTTTTTTTGACGGATGGATTGCTGAAGATTTTCGAAGTGTCGTCGGCTTCGACGAGGGTTCCCATGTAAAAGAAGGCGGTTTTTTCGGAGACCCGGGCCGCCTGTTGCATGCTGTGGGTGACGATCACGATGGTGAAGTCGGCCTTCAGCCCCCAGATGAGTTCCTCGACTTTTGCGGTGGCGATCGGATCGAGGGCGCTGCACGGCTCGTCCATCAGGATGATGGTGGGTTTCACGGCGATGGTGCGGGCGATGCAGAGGCGCTGTTGTTGTCCGCCGGAGAGGCCGAGCGCGGACTCCTGGAGGCGGTCCTTCACTTCGTCCCACAGGGCGGACGCCTGGAGGGCTTCCTCGACCGCTTGATCCAGCACGGGGATGTCACGCACGCCGCGCAGGCGCAGGCCGTAAGCGACGTTTTCATAGATGCTGCGCGGAAACGGATTGGACTTTTGGAAAATCATGCCGACGTCGCGGCGCAGTTTCACCACGTCCACGGAGGGGTCGTAGATGTTGATTCCGTTGATCCGGATCGAGCCGCGGGTGATGCGGGCTCCGGGGATTTCGTCGTTCATCCGGTTGATGCAGCGCAGCAAGGTGGACTTACCGCAGCCGGACGGGCCGATGAATGCGGTGACGCCTTTGTCAGGGATGTCGAGGTTGATGTCCTTCAGCGCGGGCGTGGAACCATAGCTGAAATCCAGGTTTTGCATGGCGACGCTGATGCCAGCCTGGTGGGCTACGTGGGGGTGTTTCACGGTAACATGCATGACGTGGAGAGAGTGGCGGAGAGGGGGTCAGCCGAAGGTTCCGGTGACGTAGGCTTCGGTTTGCGGGTCCTTGGGATCCTCGAAAATCTGCATCGTGGGACCGTATTCGATGAGTTTCCCCAAATACATGAAGGCGGTTCTGTCAGAGCAGCGGGTGGCTTGCGCCATGTTGTGGGTGACAATGACGATCGTGTATTGCTTTTTCAACTCGCAGATCAGCTCCTCGATTTTGAGGGTGGCGAGCGGATCGAGCGCGGCGCACGGCTCGTCCATCAGCAGGATTTCCGGCTGATTGGCGATGGCGCGGGCGATGCACAACCGCTGCTGTTGACCGCCGGACAGGCCGAAGGCACTGGCCTGGAGGCGGTCTTTCACTTCGTCCCACAGCGCGGCGCTGCGGAGGGCGTTCTCGACGGTGTCGTCAAGCTCAGCGCGTTTGGTCGGACCGGCAAGGCGCAGGCTGAAGGCGACGTTGTCGTAAATCGACTTGGGAAACGGGTTGTATTTCTGGAACACCATGCCGATGCGGCGGCGGAGTTCCTGGAGGTCGATGTCGCTGCGGTTGATGTCGATGTCGTGGACTTGAATCGAGCCGCCGGTGACGTGGGCGCCGGGGATGCGGTCGTTGATGCGGTTGAAACAACGCAGTAGTGTGGATTTCCCGCAACCGGAGGGGCCAATGAAGGCGGTGATCTGGCGGGCGGGGATGTCGAGGGTGACATCATGCAGGACCTGCTTGCCGGAATAGGCGAAGGTGAGGTTCTTGATTTGAATGGCGGTGTGCATGCTTACCATTTGAGTTTGGCGCGGAGTTTGGCGCGCAGGATCATGGAGCCGAGCGAGAGGAAGGCGACGAGCACGAGGAAGACGAAGACCGAGCCGTATTGGGCGCGCTGGGTGAATTCCGAGCTCGGGATGCGGGCGGCGAGGGTGTAGATGTGATAGGGCAACGCCTGGACCTGCGAGGAGAGGACGTCGAAGGGGCTTTTGAGTCCCTGCCACGGCAGGTCGTCCTTGGCGGCGACGGCGGCGGTGAACATGATGGGCGCGGTTTCCCCGGCCACGCGGGTGATGGCGAGCAGCGATGAAGTGAGAATTCCGGGCAGCGAAAACGGCAGCACGCATTTCCGAATCGTCTGCCAGCGGGTGGCTCCCATGGCGAGCGAGGCGTCGCGGAATCCCTGGGGGACTGCGCGCAGGGACTCCTCGGAAGCGGTGATGATGACGGGCAGGATCATGCAGGCGAGGGTGGCGCAGCCCGCCATGAGCGACGAGTTCCAGCCTTGGAAACTCATCACGTAGTCGCCGAAAAAAAGCGGCAGCGTGAGCAGGGAGCGGTCGGACGGGGTGGCGGTGATGACCGGCACGGCGAGCACGAAAACCGAAAAGCCGAAGAGTCCGAAGACGATGGAGGGGATGCCGGCGAGGTTGAGGATGGCGAGGCGGACCGCGTGGATGAACGGGCTTTGCTTGGCGTATTCGGATAGGTAAATGGCGGCGCTGACGCCGAAGAATAGCGCGAGGATCATCGAGCCGAGCGTGAGCAGCGCGGTGCCGGCGATGGGTCCGGCGATGCCGCCGCCGGAGTAGGAGTAGGTTTGCTCGTTATAGATCGGGACGCCCTCGTGTTTGGCGAGGTAGGCGCTGTATTCCGAAGCGGGAAGCTGGTGGCGGGTGCCTTGGGAGTCGTCGAAGACGTGGAGCGTCTGGTTTTTCGCGGTGAGGAATTCGAAATCGACGAACGGAGCCTCCGCTTTGAACAGGACGGGCGCGCCGTCGATGAGGATTTTTCCAAACAGCAAAGCCGCGATGATGACGACGAGATAGGTCGCGCCCCCGAGCAGTGAGCGCACAACGACATCCTTGAAGTGCCCCTTGGGGAGGCCTTTGCGGATTAGTTTTTCCGGGTCGATCATGGGGTGGGGAAGTTAGTGCTTCATCTTGTTCACGAAGCGATGCGCGGTGGCGTTGATCGCGAGCACCACGGCGAAGAGCAGGATGCCGACGACAAACAGTGCGCGGTAATGGACGCTGCCGAGCGGGACCTCGCCGAGCTCTTGGGCGATGATGCCGGTGAGGGTGTGGGCGGGTTGGAAAAAGCTGCCGAGGCCGGAGGTGAAATCGGGGATTTTGATGCGGTTGCCAGCGACTAGCAGGACGACCATCGTTTCTCCGATGACGCGGCCAAGTCCGAGCAGGACGGCGGCAAGAATGCCGGAAAACGCGGCGGGGATGACGACGCGGAAGGTGGTCTGGACCCGCGAGGCGCCGAGGGCTTCGGAGGCTTCCGCGTAGGCGGAAGGCACGTTGTTGATCGCGTCCTCGGCGAGCGAGAAAATGGTGGGGATGCTCATCAGCGCGAGCAGGCAGCCGGCGGTAAAGATATTGAGCCGCTCCTCGATGGGGAATCCAGGAATCCATTGCAGCGAATCGAGCATGGATAGATCACGCAGCACGGTGCCGAAGACGAGGATGCCGATGAAGCCGAGGACGACCGAGGGGATGGCCTGGATGAATTCGATGACCGGTTTGATGAGCGCCTGCTCGCGGCTGGAGGCGAATTGGTTGACGTAAACCGCCGCGCCGATGCCGCTGGGAATGGCGATGAGAAGCGCGACGATGGAGATCATCAGCGAGCCGATAGCGAGCGGTAGAATCCCGTAGAAGTCCTGCCACTCGCCGCCGGTGACCCAGTCTTTGCCGGTGAGGAAAGAGGAGATCGCGGTGGAGAAGGGGACGGGGACGTCGTGTTTCCAGGCGTTGATTTCCGCGGGGGTTTTTTGGAGGTCGGCGATGAACAAGGGCCACGTGTTGCGCGCGACTTTGAGCAAGCGCGCGGCCTCGGGTTGGGAGAGAGTGGCGGGGAGTTGGCTGGCGATGCCGGCGGCCGCCTCTTGGAGCGCGGTGTGGGTTTTGACGCAGTCCGGGCGGCGTTCCAGAAGGATTTGGATGGGGCCTTCGACGTCGGGTTTGTCGGCGAGGGAGGCGTGGGCCTCGGCGGTGAGCTTTTCGCGTTCGGCGGGGTCTTTGGCGCTGGCGGCGGCGGCGAGCAGGGTTTTGCGGTCCTTTTCGAGGATGTCGGCGTTCTGGATCTTTTCCTTGGTGGCGGTGACGGATTCGGTCATTTCCGAGACCAGCGAGCTGAGGTCCGAGCCGGCGGCCTCAAAGGTGTCGATGGTGGCGCGCACGGTTTGGAGTGGCTCCGCCTGCTTTTCGCGGGCGGCGGCAAATTCCTCGGCGAGAGCGGTGACGAGGGCGGGGTCGTCGGTGGAATCGATGGCGCGGGTGCGGATGGATTCGATCAAGTCGCGGCGCTCGTTTGCCGTCAGGTGCGGGGTGGCGGGCAGCGAGGCGAGGGCCTTGAGTTTCTGTTGGTCGAAATTGGCCCTGAGGGCGGCGAGCATTTCCGGGTTGGGAGTGATCTCGGCCTGGGAGTTGCTGAGGACGAGATCGCGGGTGGGTCCGGTCTGGTCGGTGTAGGCGTTGAAGAGAGCGCTGGCCTCCTGCGAGCGGCGCATCTGGCGGGCGCACTTGCCGTTGATTTCCGCGTAATACGCGCGGTTGAGCACGCTGGTGAGCTGCTCGTGGGCACTGAGGTTTTTCCGGGAAAGATCGACGAACTCCAGGCCGGCGATGCGGTAAACCTGCAATTCCCGCTGATAGCCGGGGAAAAAGCCGAGCCCTTCCTTGAGCAGGAAAATGATAATGAGCGCGAGGATGACGATGGTCAGCCCGGCGTTGGACGCGAAGAAAAACTTGATCGCCTTTTCGCAGGAGAAGCCCCGTTTTTGGAAACGGTGAGGCGGTTCAGTCGAGGGGCGGTCTTCCTGTGGCATGATTGTCGGCCGTCGTGGTAATCAGACTTTGGGGAATAGACAAGAAAATGAGCGCCGCAGGCGAGCCTGCGACGCCCATTTCATAGCAACCTACAACTTACACAAATTTCACAGGTCTCCGGCGGGGATGAACCCGACCTTGCGGACGATGTCTTGGCCGGCGGAAGACTCGACGTATTTCATGAAGGCCTCAGCCTCGGCGGTCGGTTTGTCCGGCGCGTAGAGGTAGCAAAGGCGGGCATAGACGTATTTCTTGGCGTTTTGAGCGACCGGTTCGACGCCGTCAATGACGAGGGTCTTGGTGCCTGCGGTCTTGGAGTAGGCGAGGCCGACGTAGCCGATGCCGTTCTTGTTCTTGGCCACTTCCTGGGCGATCTGCTCGTTACCGGCCATTTTCAGCGAGCTGGACGGGTAGTCGCGGCCGCCCATGGCGAGCTTCTGCCAGTCCTTGTAGGTGCCGGAGGAAGTGTTGCGGGTGTAGATCGAGATCTTGCCGGGAGCGCCGCCGATCTCGGACCAGTCCTTGATTTGACCGGTGAAGATCTTGGCGACCTGGTCCTTGGTGAGCTTCGAGAGCGGGGAGTTCTTGTTCACGATGACGACGAGCATGTCGTGGCAAATGCCGTGCTCCTTGATGTAAACGCCCTTGGTGCGGCAGAAGGTGCGCTCGTCGTCCTTGATCTTGCGCGAGGACATGCCGATCTGGGCGGTCCCATTGGCCAGCGCCGGGAAGGCGGTGGTCGAGCCTTCGGCGGCGATCTCGAATTTCACGCCCGTGTTGCCGGCGGCCTTGAAGCCTTCGGCGAGCTGGGGGATGAGCTTGGCGCCGAGGGTGTCGCTGCCTTTGATGCTGAGGGTCTGCGCGGAGGCCATGGAAAGCATGGCGGCGGTGGCGAATAGCGTGCTGATGATTTTCATCTGGTTTTGGTGTTGGTGATTTGGGTCAATGAGAATTTTTAGAACGAGAAACGGAGGCCGCTCATGAAGGTGTAGCCGTCATAGTCGCCGCCGCCGAGGGTGGTGTATTCGACGCCGTTCATCAGCTTGAGCTTGTGGCCGTAGAGGTAGTAGTTGAGGCCGACGTAGGCGGAGGTGTAGG
>CAMCUY010000077.1 GCA_945879075.1 Akkermansia muciniphila
CAGCAGGGATTTGATGACGCGGGGTTTGTCCGCGCCAGCCAAGGAGTAGGGAGCTGCCGCGAGTTTCGAGTAGAGCAAGCCGGCTGCGCTCGCGACCATCGGCGTGGTCCAGCTGGTGGCGTATTCCGGCGCGGCACTCGGCGCGACGATGTCGGGCTTGATTCTTCCTGCATTCCCGGAGGTGATGAAATCGAGGGTCGTGAATCCGGCACTGTGCCCGTTGTCGTCGCGGCCAACCGAGATGGTGTGGTAACTTTGACCGAGGCTTGCGGGAAGGATCGTGCTGTTGCCGTTGTTGACGCCGACCACGCTCACGAATCCATCACGGTTGATGGCGAAATCGAGTCGCCGGTTGATTTCCGTCGCGTCAGCTTCTGTGAAATTCGCGTTGAGAGTTCCGACCCAGCTGTGGTTCTGGACGGCGTGGGATTCCGTATCAGGCGGACTGTTGCTGCCTGTGTTGAGAAAGCCCGCATCGATCCAGCTGTTCGCATTGTAAAGGCCGACCGGGCAGTTGCCGGCAACGAGGCTGGTGGTGTTGCCGTAGAAATTGGTGGCGACATGCTGGGCGTGGCTGCTGATACCAGAAGCGCCGGACAGGTGAGTGAATGTTTTTCCGGCGAAGAGGGCGTTCGCGGTATCCGGCTCGAAACTGCCCGAGGCTTCGGGTGCCTCAACTTGCGTAAATCCTTGGTTGGGAGCTGCGGGTAGTTCGGCTCCGGCGAGAAGCTTCAGCCGGGTGAAGCCGATTTCATCCCGCCAGTCCGCGGCAAGCGGGGTGGCTCCGATCAGGCAAAAGCATGCGCCGACCGTCGTTCGGACTCGGATTTTCACGAATGGATGGGTTTGGGCGGCTGGCCGAAGTGAGGAAAATTACCGCGGCATGCCAAGTGGTCAAGAGCGTTTGAAAATAGAACAAGCGATGAATTGCCACAAACCCCATTCTTGTTTACCCTGTGGCAAACTAACGGCCATGGGACTCGAAAAAATCACTCAAAAACTCCAGGAAGCGCTCCAGTCAGCGCAAAGCATCGCTTCCAAATCCGCTCATCCCGAGTTGAAGAGCCTGCACGTGTTGCTCGCCCTGCTCCAGCAGGAAGGAGGCATCACCACACCGATCCTGCAAAAAGCCGGCGTGGACATCGCCCGCCTCAAAGCCTCCGTCGCCGCCGCGCTCGCCCGCGAACCGAGCGTCCAAGGCGCTTCCACCCAACCGCAGATCAGCGTCGGTCTCCGTTCCACGCTCGATGCCGCGGACGCCGCCCGCGAATCGCTCGGCGACGATTATCTCAGCGTGGAGCATTTCATCCTCGGCGCCTTGAAAGGCGACTCGCCAGCCGGCAAGCTCCTCAAGGAAGCCGGACTCGATGATAAAAAGGCCCGCGAAGCCATCACCGGCGTCCGCGGCGGCCAGAAAGTCACCGACGATTCTCCCGAGGGAAAATACCAAACGCTCGAAAAATACGGCACCGACCTCACCGCCCGCGCCCGCGAGGGGAAGATCGATCCGGTCATCGGCCGCGACCACGAAATCCGCCGCGTGCTCCAGGTGCTCTCGCGCCGCACCAAGAACAACCCGGTTCTCATCGGCGAGCCCGGCGTGGGCAAGACTGCCATCGTCGAGGGCCTCGCCCGCCGCATCGTTTCCGGTGACGTGCCGGACTCGATGAAGGACAAGCGGATCATCGCCATGGACCTCGGCGGCATGTTAGCCGGCGCGAAATACCGCGGCGAGTTCGAGGAGCGGCTCAAGTCGTTCCTCAAGGAAGTCACCGATTCCGAGGGGCAGATCATCCTATTCATCGACGAGCTCCACACCATCGTCGGCGCCGGAGCCAGCGAGGGCGCGGTCGATGCTTCTAACCTGCTCAAGCCCCAGCTCGCCCGCGGCGAGCTCCGCACCATCGGCGCGACCACGCTCGATGAATACCGCAAACACATTGAAAAGGACGCCGCGTTAGAGCGCCGTTTCCAGCCCGTCATGGTCGGCGAGCCGTCGGTGGAAGACTCCATCGCCATCCTGCGCGGACTCAAGGAGCGCTACGAAGTCCACCACGGCGTGCGCATCCAGGACGGCGCGCTCGTCGCCGCCGCGGTGCTGTCAGATCGTTATATTTCCGGCCGTTTTCTGCCTGACAAAGCCGTCGATCTCATCGACGAAGCCGCCGCCCGCCTCAAGATCGAGCTCGACTCGATGCCCACCGAGATCGACGTGCTGGAGCGCCAGATCCTTCAGTTGGAAATGGAGAAGAAAGCCCTCGAAAAAGAGACCGACAAGGCCTCCGTCACCCGCCTCGAAAAGGTCAAGGAGGAGCAGGCGAACCTCCGCGAGAAATCCTCCGGCCTGATGGCGCAGTGGCGGAATGAGAAGGCGATCATCGACCAGGTCCGCGCCGCTCAGGAAAAAATCGAGACGCTCAAGAACGAGGTCGAGCGCGCCCAGCGCATCGGCGATCTAACGAGAGCATCGCAGATCACCTACGGCGACCTTCCCGGAGCCCACGGCGAGCTGGAAGCCGCCAAAGACCAGCTCCACGCGCTTCAGACGCAAGGCGCGTTGCTGACGGAGGAGGTCACCGAGGACGACATCGCCCGCATCGTTTCCTCGTGGACCGGCATTCCGGTGAACCGATTGCAGGAAGGCGAGAAACAGAAACTCGTCACCATGGAACAGCGGTTAGGCGAGCGCGTCGTCGGCCAGAAAAAGGCGATCAAGGCCGTGGCCAACGCCGTCCGCCGCGCCCGCGCCGGGCTTCAGGACGAGAACCGCCCGATCGGCTCGTTCATTTTCCTCGGACCCACCGGCGTCGGGAAGACCGAGCTGTCCAAAGCGCTCGCCGAGTTCCTGTTCGACGACGAGGGGGCGATGGTCCGCATCGACATGTCCGAATACATGGAAAAACACAGCGTCGCCCGGCTCATCGGCGCGCCACCCGGCTATGTCGGCTACGAGGAAGGTGGCCAGCTCAGCGAGCGGGTCCGGCGCAAACCGTATTCCGTCGTGCTCTTCGATGAGATCGAAAAAGCCCACCCGGATGTCTTCAACGTCCTGCTCCAGGTCCTCGACGACGGCCGCATCACCGACGGCCAGGGCCGCACCGTGGACTTCCGGAACACCGTGCTGATCATGACTTCTAACATTGGCTCGCAATACATCCTCCACGAGGGCAACGCCGAGCAGCGCGAAGCCAAAGTCACCGAGGCCCTGCGCGGTCATTTCCGCCCCGAGTTCCTCAACCGCATCGATGAAACCATCATCTTCGACCGCCTTGAGCGCGGGGACATCACCACCATCGTCGATCTCCAACTCGCCCGCGTCCGTCAGCGCCTCGCCAAACAAGGACTCGCCCTCGCCCCCACGGAAGCCGTCAAGGAACACATCGGAACCCTCGGTTACGATCCGGTTTACGGCGCGCGTCCGCTGAAGCGCGTCATCCAACATCTCTTGCTGGACCCGCTCAGCCTCGACGTGCTGGAAGGCAAGTTCGACGAAGGCGACGTGATCCAAGCCGATGTGGACGGCGGGCAGATCGTGTTCAAGAAGTGAGGTGATACAGGCATGCCTGCCTGTTTTCACTGAAGGAAAACAGGCAGGCAGATTCCCACGTTGATTTCCCGCAAACGCGAGGGCGAGGAGCTTTCCTCCCGCGAGATCGCTCTGCTGGTCGATGGCTACACCCAGAGCGAGGTGCCGGACTATCAGATGTCGGCCTTCGCGATGGCGGTGTTTTTCAAAGGCATGACACCAGCGAAAACCGCGGCGCTCACCCGTGCGATGATGGCGAGCGGCGACTGCTTTTCCCACCGCCCGGGCCATCCACCGGTGGTGGGCAAGCACTCGACCGGCGGCCCGGCGGATCTGCGCGGAATCGTGCTGGATTTGGCCGGGAAATCGCGGGAATCCCACACGCCGAGCTGGAACGTCTGCTCGACGATGGCAGTGCCCGCCGCCGTTTTGATCAACTCGTCGCCGCCCAGGCCGGGAATTCCGCGGATTTGCCGCGCCTCGGCGGGCGGCACTCCAACTCGGCACGGGGCGGGCGAGGGCGACAGACGGGGGGATTTCGCCGTGGGATTCGACCGGTTGGTCAAATGTGGCGAGCCGATCCACGCGGGTCAGGCGGTTTGCAGGATCCACGCCCGCACGGCGGTGGATCTCGACATGGTCGAGGCGATGATCGAAAAAGCGGTGAAAATCTCGGTACTTTGATTAATTTTCCCTGTTGCCAAACCCGTGAATGGCGGTTTAGGTTCCGGCCGCCGAAGGTAAAAAAAGCCTCATAGTGTAATGGTAACACCGCAGATTTTGATTCTGTTATTCAAGGTTCGAGCCCTTGTGAGGCTATTTTCCCGGTCGCTCCCGCAAGGTTGAGCGTTTTTTCTGTCCGCTTGCCAGATCGTGGAAGCGCCGCCAGCCTGCGCCATGAGGATTTATCAGGACGAGGTTTACCAAAAGGGCGCAAAATTCATCAGGATCGTGCGACTCGACCGCTACGAGGTGGAATTCAAGACGATGACCGGCGACCCCAAGGGCGAGGGTAGTCTGGCGGTTTTGTCTAAAAAGGAGTTCTGCCGCACGCTCAAGGGGATGACTCTGGTGGCACCGGTCAAGAAGGACGCGCCGCCGGCGGAATGAAGTTTAGCGCTGGGAGACCACGGGCCGGCCCTTGAGGAGGTTGCCATAGTCTAGCAGGATCTTCTGCGCCTCGTGGAGGATGATGTCTTCGGTCGGGGCCGCGGCGGCGGTCTCATCGTCGGTTTCCGGGTCGATCTCGATTTCGGGCTGCTTCGGTTTCACCAGATCGCCGAGGCCGGGGGTGTCGACGCTTTTGAGCGTGACTTCGTAGGCGGCGGGCGGCTTGGCGGCGCGGGCGAGACGCTCCTTTTTAAGGGTCTCAGCGCGGGTTTTGAGTTCGGCTTTCTCCTTTTGGCGCAGGGCTTCGTTGAGCGAGACGGACTTGTCCGCGCGGAGCTTGCGGAAGCGCTCGATCTCAGACTTCAGTTCGATGAAATCCGGGGCCTTGGCGACGCGCTCGCCGGAGCGGGTGCGGAGGGTGGCCAGCGATGGATTGACACGGTTGGCTTCGTCGAATTTCGCGGCGGGGACGGTGTCCCACGGCAGTGGATTGTCGAGGTCGGACTCGCCGATTTCCGGCAGGTCGGTGAGCGAGGGAATGACGATGTCCGCCTTGACGCCTTCAAGCTGGGTGGACTTGCCACTGGGTCGATAGAATTTGCTGATCGTCACTTTCAACGCGCCGGGGTCGGAGCCGGGAGTGATGCCTTCGCTTTGCATGATCCGGTCGAGCGGAATAATCGTTTGCACGGTGCCTTTACCGAAAGTCGAGGTGTCGCCGACGATGACCGCGCGGCCGTAGTCCTGCAAGGCACCGGCCACAATCTCGGAGGCGGAGGCGCTGAAGCGGCTGGTTAGAACGACGAGCGGGCCGTCGTAGGCGACATCACCATCGCGGTCCTTGCCGACTTCCACTCGGCCTTCGAGGTTGCGCGTTTGCACGACCGGTCCGGAGGGGATGAAGAGCCCAGTCAGGTCGATGGCTTCCTGGAGCGAGCCGCCGCCGTTAAGCCGGAGGTCGAGGATGATGCCGGTGACGTTTTCCTGTTTGAGCTTGGTGACGATGCGGGTGACGTCCGCGGTGGCGGAAGTCGGAGCGCCTTTGCCGTCGCCCTCGCCGGCGTAGAATGCCGGCAGGTCGATGACGCCGATCCGCTGGGTATTGTCGCCGGCGGGCAGGTCGATGATCTGCGCCTTGGCCTGCTGGTCTTCGAGTTTGATCTCCTCGCGGACGATGGTGATGGTCTTGCGGGCGCTGTCGTCGGTGGCGGTCGCTGGGATGATATTGAGGAAAACCGAGGTGCCTTTCTTGCCGCGAATGAGCTCGACGGCTTGGGAAAGCGGCAGATCGACGAGATCGGTGAACTCGCCGTCCTTTTTCTGGGAGACGCCGACGATGCGGTCGCCATTCACGAGCAGTCCGCTGCGGGCGGCGGGACCACCTGGAACGAGCTCCTTGATTTTGCAATAACCGTCCTCGGATTGCAGCGTGGCGCCAATGCCGGTGAGCGAGAGATTCATGCCGATTTCAAAGCTCTTGAGCTGCTCGGGGCCCATGTAGTCGGAGTGCGGGTCGTAGATCTGCGCGAGTGCGTTCAGATAGAATTCAAGCACGGCCTTGTCGCTCAGCTTGCGCATCGTCTCGGCGACCCGGACGGGGCGGCGGCCGAGGGTTTTGACGATGTCCTCCTCCTTTTTTCCGGCGAGTTTTTCCTGGAGGTATTCGTAGCGCAGTTGCTGGTGCCAGAGGGCTTGTGCGGCCTCGATATCCACCGGGTGGGGCGTCTCCTTGCGGTCGTAGGAAAAGGTTTCCTCGGCAGTGAAATCGAATTTGGCGTCCTTCAATACTGCGGCGATGAAGGCGACGCGCTGGTCGAGGCGCTGGAGATAGCGCTTGAAAATGAAGTGCGCCAGGCCGGTGTCTCCTTGCTTGCGGGTGGCTTCGGCGAGCGACTTGCGAGAGCCCGCGAATTCGTCGATGTCACTTTTCAGGAAGATCATGCGGCTAGCGTCGAGCGTGTCGAGATAGCGGTCGAGAAATTTGCCGGCGAGCTCGTCGTCGAGCTGTTGGTGGGCGAACTGGGATTTTTCCAGGATCTGGGTGGTGAGGACGGTCACGGCGGCATCGGTCGCCTGGGCGTCGAGCGGGTCCGGGCCGCGGAAGCCGAATGCGGCGGCGAAGGCAATCAAGCCGGCGCTGACCGCGCTAACGGGAAGGAGAACTTTGAAATGAGGCTTCATGAAGTGGGTATGGGAGGGTGTCTTGTCTCCATAGAACGGCGCGATTGGCGGCAACTGTCTTGGATCTTACGCGCGCTGCGGGAATTCGCTTTTCCAGCGGACCAGTGCGCTGCGGATTTCCGCGGCTTCGCGGGTGGGGCTGAGTTCCCAGATGAGCGGGCAGCCGGCGGGAAAAAATTTCAACAGCGCGGCGTAATCCAGCGTACCGCTGAACGGCGTGCGGTGGTCTCTGGCTGGCCATTGCACGTCGTGGACGTGCCCGCCTATCAGGTGTGGGGAGATTTTTTCCAGCCACTCCTCGTGATCGAGCAGGCCGAGGTTGTGCTTGAGCTGGACGTGGCCGAAGTCATGCCAGTAACCGACCCATGGATTGTCGGCGAAATGAGTTTGCAGGGCGATCATCTCGCGCTCCGTCGGCATGTCTTCGAAGCGAGAGCGGGACTCCACCGCCAGCTTCACGCCGACTTCCGCCGCCCGCTCGGCGATGGCCGCGAGCGCCTCGATGGCGCGGTGGAAATACAGCGGGCCGATTTTCTCCCGCTTCTTCACGAAGGCGAGTTTCCGTTTGATATAGTCCGCGCTGTGTTGGCCGCCTTCGGCGACGGTCGTGGTCAGCAGGCGGGTCCATTTCTTTGGGCTCATCGGCACTGAGCCCATGTGGAGGACGAGGTATTGCGCCTTGAACTCGGCGGCGATGTCGAGCGTGCGGAAGGTCATGTCCATCGCGCGCTGGCGGTCGAAGGGCCGGTGCGAGGTAAACTCGTAGGCGTCCGGCGCGTCGATCATTACCTCAACGGGCGAGGGGAAATAGTTGTGCACTCCCGAACACGTGAAAATCCCGCGCTGGTAGGCCTTTTTGATGCCCGGCAGCTTGGCGATGGTCATGCCGTGCGAGAGCTCGATGTTCGAAAACCCGAGCTCGACGATTTCCTCGATCATCGACTCGCCGTCCGTGTGGCGGCTGTTATTCCAGCATGAAGAAAAGGCGAGCATGAGTGCGGGTGGCTGCCGGCATTCTGGCGAAACTTGCGGGAAGTGCCAGTCTTGTGTGGTTGATTTCGAGACCCGCGGGCAAACGGAAAAGGCTCCCTCGTGAGGGAGCCTTTTCGCCGGGTGGGAAGTCTCGGCTGAAAGTCTTGGGACGCCCGCTCCTCCTTGGATCAGGGGGAGCGGGGGTCACAAGATGCCTTCAGATTCGGAACTGCCAGAGCGCTTCAGTCTCGCGGTCTCGCCATGCAGGGCGGCGGGACATCGGGTCTTGCAGCGTGCGGATCACCTTGCGGCCGCCTGTCGCGATGAAGCTCTCGCAATCGATGGTGATTACGTCGAGCCCCATGTAATAGGTGCCATACAGGGTGGGAACGGCTTCTTCGCCGAAGGACTCGGCGAGATGATTTCTCAGCAGGAGCGACTCTTTTCTTCCCAGAAAAAGGAAGGCGGGAGTTTCTCCGTGATCGCACTTGGAGCGAATCAATTCCGATACGGCCTCGCCGTCCCAGCTGTCTTCGAAGGACAACTCGGACGGCACGGTAGAGACGTCGGGATAGGGTCTGCGTGGTTCTGTGGTGTTCATTTTATTGGGGTGGGTGTCGTTGTGGGTTCAGCAGCCGCCGTGCCAGCACTTGGGATGCGGGACGTTGGCGACCTTCACCTCAAGCTTTTACGGGGTGTTTATGATGCTTTTGCAGCCCGATCCCGTCGTCATAAGCGAAGCATTGTTAATGGGAGCGAACTATTTAAGGACGCTGAATCATCGGACTACTCGTGGCAAACGGCGGATCGTGACTTTTTTGAAACATTCCGCGGCACGCAAGCCGTCTGCAGCCAGGCCGAGCGGAAAAAATCCGGAAACGTCTCCTATGGCGCCGATGATAAATGACACGGAAGGGGGTGAGTCGTTGCGCCAGGATTCATGGCACCCGCCGCTTGGTTTGGTTTGGATTCTTCGGGGGTGGTTTTAATAAGGTTTTTCGCTGCTGCGGACGGAGTGGAGGCGTAGGCAGCGGCAGCGACCGAAGCCGAAACGCAGTCCGCACCAGCGGCGCCGCTCGGGTGTGAAGTGATTGCGCAGGGGCAGCCAGGCTTTCTCGTAAAAGTCGTTCACTTGCTCCCTCAGCTCCAGGTCGCCGAAGCACCCGTAGCCCAACAGTTGCCGCAATGCGAGACACCAGCCTATGAAAAAAAAGTAAGCGGTCAATCGGCGGCCACTGTGCGACGGAGCATAAGTAGCATACACAGGCGGGTATGTTTTCTATGATCTCACTTGCTTCAGACGCTGAGTGCCGTTTCGGGCGCGGGATCTGTTGCGGCGGCCGCTCGCCAGCGGGATGGGAGGAGCTGGGTCAGGTCGTCCTGATTGGTCATGGCGGGAAGCCGTTCCAGGATGTCGGCGAGGTAGGCTTCGGGGTTGTGGCCGTGACGGCGGGCGCACTCGATGAGGGTGTAGATGATGGCGCTGCGCTGGCCGGTGGCCTCGCCGCCGATGAAGAGCCAGTTCTTTTTGCCGATGGCGGTGGGGCGGATGCCGTTCTCGATCCAGTTGTTGTCGATCTCGAGCTGCCCTTGATCGACGTAGAGGGTGAGCTTGGCCCAGAGGGTGTGGGTGTAGTCGATGGCTTTTCCCAAGGCGCTTTTGGGAAGGACTTCCGGTCGGGCACGCAGGGTGACGAGGTCGGCTTTGAGGATCTGCAGCAGTGGGGCGGACCGCGCTTGGCGGACTTGGGAGCGTTCCGCGGACTCGGCGTGGGTTTTGCGCAAGGTGGTTTCGATCTGGTAGATCCGCGCGATGGCGGCGAGTGGTCCGGCGGCGAGGGTTTGGCCGGACTTGAAGGCTTCATGGAACTTGCGCCGGGCGTGGGCCCAGCAGGCGACGAGGATGATGCCGTCCTTGCCGGCAATCCAGGAGTCGTAGGCGGCGTAGGCGTCGGTTTGCAAATAGCCTTGATAGCTTGGGAGCAGGTCGTCGAGGCAGGCGGCTTTGCGGCTGGGGTGCCATTGATAGAGGATGTCTCCCTTGATGCCGTTGCGCGGGGCGTGGATGACCCAGAGGTAGCCGGTGGAGCATTTTCCCTTGCCGGGGTTCTGATAGCGGATGGGTGTCTCGTCCGCTTGGAGGTTGGTGTTTGCGAGCAGGCCGGCGTGGATGAGTTTGTAGACCGGCTCGCAGAGGTCGGCGCTGACATCCGTCCAGTGGCAGAAGGTGTTGCGCGGGAAGTCGACGCCGTAGCGCCGGAGGAAGATGCCATGCTGGCGGTAGAAGGGAAGGTGGTCGCAGTATTTTCCGGCGAGGACTTGGGCGACGAGGCGCGGGGTGGCGCTGAGTCCGAGGGAGGGGGGCGCGGGGGCTTTGACCGGAACACCGTCAGGATTGTTTACGGGGACGTGAACGGGGCGGGTGATGCGGGTGATGAAAATCACGGAAGGCTGGAAGTCGTAACGGTCGGTGGAGACGCGGTCGATTTCACGGAAGTCGTCAGGGTTGGCCTCGACGGCGGGGTGGATGACAAGGGTTTCGCGGACTTCGAGGTGGGAGTTGTCGCGGGGCTTGCGGGGGGAGCGCTTTTTGACAGGTGGTGGGGGGAGGAGCGCTTCAGTCGCCGGTGGCGCGTGGGCTCCAGTGGTGTCGGGGTCTGTGGCGAAGAGATCGAGCTGGTAGGGATCGAGGGCTTCGCTTTTGGAGCCGAAGAGCTGGCGCAGGATCTGGTCGACGCGCTGGCGCAGCAGTTCGTTCTCGGCGCGGAGGCGGTCGATTTCGGCGAGCAGGTGCTGTTCGCGTTGAGGCGTCATTTACTATAGGCTTAGTAGCATTTTCAATGCCAGAAGTGACGGATGATAGATTAATCTTCGAACTTGATCTAATCGCGTTCGAACCATGCGCGGCGCATCCCGTCGCGCAGGTCGATGCCATCGGTGAGCATGGCAAGGGCGGCGGGCTCGAGACTGAGTTTGCCGTCCTTGGCG
>CAMCUY010000078.1 GCA_945879075.1 Akkermansia muciniphila
AATCCTGACCGCCGCACCCTAACGTGTTACGGCTGTCTCAGCCGGAAGCGAGCCACGCGCATCGGCCCTACCGTGTGCGAAGACGACGGGCCGATGCCCACGGTATATAAATCGAAGGCTTCGAGGGGCAAGGCTGGCAAGCGGAATGCAGGCCCGTTCCGTTTTACCAATCGACGGTGATGCCGGCGTAGAGGCCGGTGCCGGCGCCTTGGACGGGCGGAGAGCTATAAGAGGAAATGCCACCGTAAAGTTGGTAGTTCTCGTTGAGAACGTTCTCGACGCGGGCGTGGAGCTTCACCCTGTCGCAAACCTGATAGGAGCCGTAGAGGCGGGCGACGGTGTAGGATTCAATCGGATCGCCGCCCCAGGAGTGGTCAGAGAGGTGGGTGGCTCCGATGCCGACGAGGGATTTCGGCGTGGGTTTCCAGTCGAGCGAGGCGCTGGCGCTGTTCCGCGGCTGGTCGCTGAGACACTCGTGGAGATAGGTCCAGGCGAGGCGGTAGCTGAGGGCGTTTTCCAGCCAGCTGCCACGGATGCCGAGCTCGAGGCCGTCGGTGGTGGATTTGCCGGGGAGGTTGACCGGCGACGGGAAGGCGTAGGAATCGATGGCTTCATCAATCAGGTTTCTGAACCATGTGAATTCAATGGAGTGATGATCGCCGATTTTCTGATCAATTCCGATTTCCCAGCCGATAGATGACTGTGGATCCAGGTCGGGATTGCCAATTTGGCCGAAATTATTTGCATAATAGAGGTCGACATAAGTCGGAGCTCTGAATGCGGTGCCGATGCCACCGCGTATCGAAGTTCCTGTCCGGTCGATGTGATAAATCGAGCCAAGGCGCCAAGTGAGTTCGTCGCCGAAACTGTCATAGTCTTCCCAACGCAAGGCTGCAGTGGCCGTAAAGTCTTCGAAGGCGTCCCACTCAAGCACGGAGTATGCTCCGAATCGACCGCCGCCTTTGTCGGTAAGGGAATAATAAGGGTAGGGTGGGTCGGGATAATTGGCCTCACTTTCATAGGAATCATCATGAAAGAATGCACCGGAGAGCAGTCGGAGGTTTTCTGAGAGAGTGATCTCGTGGTCTGTGGAAAAACTTCCGGCGCGAAGGTCACTGCTGTATGTGCCCGCGGACGAATCACTGTCGTAAAACTCCTGATGATAAGCGGCATTGAAGCGAGCGGTCCAGCGGTCCGATATGCACCCGACCGCGTAGATGGTGCTGAGCGCCGCATCGAAACGGTCATCCGAGGAGCCACTGTTTTCGTAGTAGGCATCCGCAGCCCGGAAGGTAATGCCGACGGTCCAGATGGAGTCGAGTTTTCCTTCCACGCGGAGTGCGGTGTTGCCTTGGTGGAAATGCTGGTTGGGTCCGTCGTTGTCGGTTTCTTCGTAGCCGCCGGAGAGAAAATAGTTAAGATCTCCGGTTTGTCCTTGGAATATTCCACGTGCTGCGAGCGAGTCGAACGAGCCCGCTTCGAAGGTGGTGGAACCGTGCGGATCGCCGGCACCGCGCGGCGTCTCCATCCACAGCACGCCGCCGATGGATTCGCCGCCATAGATGGCCCCCTGTGGGCCACGAAGAACTTCGATGGTCCCCACGTCATAGGTCCGACTTGCTGCAAAAAGGTTGCCGAGTTGGTTTCCGGAACCATTCATACGGACGCCATCGATCACGACGAGAGACTCTGCGGTTCTGGTTCCGCGGATGAACAGGGAGCCGAGCGCTCCGGTTTGTCCGCCGGTGGAGGTGGAAATGACTCCGGGGACCGCGTTGAGCGCGTCGCGGAGCTGGAGGATGCCTTGGTTTTGCAGGGCATCGGGGTCCAGCACGGTCACGGCTGAGGTGACCGTGGATGCCGGACGCGGGACCCGCAGGGCGGAGACGATCAGCGGTTCGAGTTCGGCCTTTTGTTCCTCCGCGCGGGCAAGGGATTGGGCAAGCAGGGCGATCAGTGCGAAGGCACTCCGGCGGGAGCCTCTGGGAGGCGTTGGTAGATGTAGCATGGTTTCTGTTTCATGTCTGTTATTCGCAGACGTCTGAAAACCCCCTCAGGCTGGCAATCTGGCTGACCGTCCCGCTCGCGCGTTCCGGAATCACAGTGGCGATACCGCGCCGGAATCTCACCGGCTTCCCCATCAATTTCCTGCCCTGGCGAAGGGCGTCCTGAAGAGCGTCGGCTTTCGCCGACGGCGTGGTGGTAAGGAATGACGGCAGCGGCATGCAAGAAAGATTGGACAAATCGGAAGATCCGTAGGTTTTCTTGGCGCTTGACGGCAGGGCGGCGGGGGATTTCCTTCCCGCCATGTTCCGCGAGGTCCTGAAATCAAAACTACACCGGGCGATGATCACCGGATCGGACGTCGATTACGAAGGCAGCATCGAGATCCCCACCGATCTCATGGCCGCCGCGGACTTGTGGGCGGGTGAAAAGGTGCTGGTCGCCTCGATCACCACCGGCGCACGCTTGGAAACCTACATTCTCCCCGGCAAGCCGGGCACCGGCCACATCATGATCAACGGCGGGGCCGCCCATCTGATCAAGGCCGGCGAGCGGGTGGCGATCATGGCGTTCGCCCTCTCGGAAACGCCGGTGGCTTCCAACAACCTGCTGCTGGACGAGAAAAACCAAATCGTCCGGCAGAGTCGGTAGGATAGGCGCGACGCCTGAAATCACATTGACCACGTTCCCGTGGCGTGCCAATTTCCTTTTACTATGAAATGTGTTCCGGCCATCTCCGCCCTTGCTTTCCTGAGTCTCGCGGCATGCGAGACGATGACGGGTCCCGTCACCAACGGTGGCTACAATCCGCTCCTTCCGGCTGGCAGCGACAATCGCTCCGCCCCGACCATGAGCACCACATTTTCGGCAGGCCAGTTCGTCCGGGCGACGATGGACAACACCGCCTTTTTCAAAACCCGGCCGAATGGCGATACGGATGCGGACAAGCTTCTGACGCGGGGCAGCTCGATGAAGGTGATTTCCACCAGCGAAAGTTATGTGAAAGTGGAGCTTGATAGCGGCGAGGTGGGATTCGTTCCCTCAGTCATGCTCGAGGATCCGAACGCCGCGACGCAGGCGCCAACAACAGCTCCCGGTGAATATCAGGTTTATCCGCCGCTGCCCGGCAACGGCTTCGACCAACTGCTTCCGACCCTCGATCCCGCGGGCCTGCCGCCGGAAGGCGCGATTCCAACGGTGATCGACCCCGACGCGCCGTCCGCCACCACTCCGGTGCCACCCGTCACTCCGCCGACTGACCAGTTTCCCGCGCCCGTGCCACCCGTGGAGCCGAAGCCCAAGTGACCGGACATGAAAAGCAGCGCGAAATTTCTTACGCCTTGAATCGCGCAACCGCGCCGGTTAAATTCCCCGGCGTGAATCTCTGCCACATTCTTCTTGCGGTGTTGTTGCTCGGTGCCTGCGCGGGGCCCCGCCAATCCTTGGCGGTGAAACAGTTCCAACTCCGCGACTTGGAGTCAAAGGGGAGTGACCAACCGATGGCGAGAATGGAGAAAGAGCGCCGCCTGCACGGCGCTGTCAGCTGGGCGGAGCAACGCAACCGGCTCGGGCAATATTACACCTTGCTCTGGAACGACCCGGACGGCGCGGGCCAGGGTGATGTGGAACTCATCTTCCAGTATCAGCAAGGCGGCAGCGCCAGCCTGGTGAAACAAATGACGAAAAACTTCCCGTCATCCGCCGCCGAGGGAGCGGCGGAATTCGCGGTGATCGGCGACGACTATTTCAAGGGAGGCAAGGTCTTGACGTGGAAAGCCACGTTGCGGCGGGGCAAACGCGAGATCGCCAGCCGCCAATCCTATCTCTGGCGGTAAGTTGCTGAATTCTCAGATGGATGATTGACCATCGGCGACTCTGATTTTACATTCAGCCATCTTTTGCCGTTCAAATGACGGTTTTTTTTCAGTGACAACGGAATGCCCAATTTTAGTCGGAATCTTCGATGGATTCAGTTGGATCCGCTGTGAGGGGAAAGGCTCATTCTTGAACAGCCCCGCGCTGAAAGCATTCAGCCTTGAGCGAATCGCCGCGGGCGAGACTTGCCTGGTCGTGGACTTGCAGGCCTGCACCGGCATGGATTCCACCTTCATGGGAACGCTTGCCGGAATGGCCAGCCGCCTGTCCGCCAACGATGGCGCAGCCCTTCAAATCGCTGATGCCGGCGAGCGCAACCGGCACTCGCTTGAGGATCTGGGCCTGGATTTCCTGATGGAAATCGATCCGGGAAAAGCCGTTTGGTCGGGGTCCGTCGATGCGGTTCGTGCCGCCTTGAAACCCCACCGCCCAGTCACCGCCCTGGGCCAGATCCAGCGAACGGAACACGTGCTCGAGGCGCACAAGGTTCTCTCCGAAACCAACGAGCGGAACTTGCGGGCGTTTTCAAACGTCGTCACCTTGCTGGAGTCCGAGCTGGAGACGAAGCAGAAGCAGGCAGAGACGCCGGGACAGCCATCATAGCGCCGCAAGGATGCCCGACCCTACCGCCATTATTCTAGCAGTCGGCGCACTGGTGATCGCGGCATTGTTGCTCGCCCTTCGCAACCAGCGCCGGAAATCCCGGATCATCCGCAAGAAGTTCAGCGATCTCGAGGGCGAGGAGCACCGGATGTTCACCTTCCTGCATGACCTTGGCCTGGCGATCGAAAGCGAGCCATCCCCTTCGTTGCTCTCCCGCATCATCGTGGACGGCATCGAAAAGGTCGTCACCGCCCGCGGCGGAGCGATTTACTTCGTGAACGCCGAAAATGATTTCCTCAATCCTTCCTACATTTCGGAAGAATGTCCGCCATTGATCGGGATTCCGGTGGAAATCCGCAAGAAGGCGGAGCGCGATCCGCGGGCGCTCGAAAGCCACCTGCGCCTGTCCCGCGTCGCCCTGGACGAGGGAATCCTCGGCCATTGCCTGAGCATGGGCGAGCCGGTCCATATCAAGGACGTGAAAAACCACCCTGCGTTTCGCGACGCCTTCACCCGCTACACGGACGATGTGTCGGTGCTGCTCTCCCCGCTGCGCCACGCCAACAAGGATCTGGGAGTCTTGGTTGTGGCCCGCCGCCATGAGGACGGCAATTTCACCGCCAACGACTTCGCCGTCTTTCGCTCGGCGGCCGAGCAATCCTCCTTCGCCATCGGCAACGCCCGAATTCACCGGGAAGCCCACGAGAAACGCGCGATCGAAGGCGAGTTGAAAAACGCCCGCGAAGTGCAGCGGATTTTGCTGCCCCAACAAGACCCGGTCGTCGCCGGCTTCCGGATCAGCGGAACCAACCTTCCTGCGCGGATCATCAGTGGCGATTACTACGACTACATCGATCTCGGCGCGCAAAAATTCGGCATCGTCATCGCCGACGTCTCGGGCAAGGGAGTCCCGGCCGGCATGCTGATGGCGATGTGCCGCAGCGCGCTGCGCTCGGTCGCCTCCGGCGAAATCTCGCCGTCCAAGGTCACGGCCGCCGTCAACCGCCAGATTTTCCCGGACATCCGCGAGGACATGTTCATCAGCATGGCATACAGCGTCCTCGACACCGCCACCGGCATGCTCACCCTCTCCCGCGCCGGGCACGAGCCGGCGCTGTTATTCCGGCGGGAAACTGGCAAGGTCGAACTCCTCCGCTCACCCGGCCTCGCCCTCGGCATCGACAGCGGGACGGTCTTCGAGCGGGTGACGCGGGACCAGGAAGTGGAGATGAAATCCGGCGACTGCGTGCTCTTTTACACCGACGGCATAAAAGAAGCGGTGGACGCGCACGAAGAGGAATTCGGCATGGAGCGGATGTGCGAAGCCTTCCGCATGGCCGCGCCCTTGGGAGCCGAGGCCGTGCTTACCCGGATGCAGGAAGAGCTCGCCCAGTTCACCGGCGAAGGCCCGCAGATGGACGACATCACTCTCGTCGCGATCGAAAAGCGATAGCACCCTCGCAGGCCGGGCGTGACTTTCACGAGCCAGGCAAGCGACCGTGGCGACCGCCGCCACGCATTCCGCAGGCGAAAAACGCCTTGGAATTGCGGGGCGAATGTCTATGTTCAGATCGCTAACTATCCCCCCTTCATCACCCTGCGGTTATGGCCTGGATGGCCGAAACCGCGCGATGCCTGACGCGGCGGCCAACGAGAAAAGGAGCAACCATGAACCAGCAGCCAATCACCGATGCCGCGGAACAAAACCGTCTGGCCGATGCCCGCGAGGCGGGCGTTCCGTGGAGGAAATGGGGCCCCTATCTCAGCGAGCGCCAGTGGGGCACGGTCCGCGAGGATTACAGCGAGGATGGCGACGCCTGGAATTTCTTCACCCACGATCACGCCCGCTCGCGCGCCTACCGCTGGGGCGAGGACGGCATCGCGGGTATTTCCGATGACAAGCAGCGCCTTTGTTTCGCGCTGGCGCTGTGGAACGGCGAGGACCCGATTCTCAAGGAGCGACTGTTCGGCCTCACCAATAGCGAGGGGAACCACGGCGAGGACGTGAAGGAATATTACTTCTATCTCGATAGCACGCCGACCCACTCGTACATGAAGTATCTCTACAAATATCCGCAGGCGGCGTTTCCCTACGGAGATCTGATAGATGTGAACCGCCGGCGTTCGCGCAACGAGTTCGAGTATGAATTGCTGGATACCGGTGTCTTCAACGAGGACCGCTACTTCGACGTCTTCGTGGAATACGCCAAAGCCGGTCCGGATGACATCCTGGTGAGGATCACCGCCGCCAACCGGGGTCCGGATGCCGCCGCGCTGCATCTCCTGCCGTCTCTCTGGTTCAGGAACGACTGGGCGTCGTGGATCGCCGCATCCAACCGGGCCGCAGTAAAGCCCAACCTCCAACAGATCGAGGCCGCGGCGGGCACGAGCGCGGTGGCGGCCACCCATCCGCTGCTAGGCGAGCTCGTCCTTTCCTGCGAGGGCGAGGTGGCGCTGCTGTTCACCGAAAACGAAACCAACAACGAGCGGTTGTTCGCCGGACAGAAAAACGAGAGTCCCTACGTGAAGGACGGGATCAACAACTGTGTCGTCGATGGGCGTCAGGAGACGGTCAACCCCGGCAAGCAGGGCAGCAAGGTCGCGGCGCACTATCAGTTCAATGTCGGCGCCGGCCAGACCGAGGTGATTCGACTGCGGATCGCCAGCGGTTCCGCGGACCGGATCGACCCGCCCTTCGGGGAGAAATTCGACGAAGTCTTCGCCAACCGGCTGCGTGAAGCCGATGAGTTTTACCAGTCAGTCACGCCGCCTTCGGTGGGCGCGGACGCGGCCATGGTGATGCGCCAAGCCATCGCCGGCATGCTTTGGAGCAAGCAGTTCTACTTCTTCGACGGCGACAACTGGCTCGACGAGCACCACTCCAATCCCCTCCACGCCGGCTATCGAAACACCCGCAACTCGGAGTGGTTCCACATGGTCAACGAGGACATCATCTCGATGCCCGACAAGTGGGAGTATCCGTGGTACGCGGCCTGGGACCTGGCCTTCCACACGCTGCCGCTCTCGATCGTCGATCCGGATTTCACCAAGGAGCAAATGAAGCTGATGCTCAAGAGTGTTTACCTGCATCCTAACGGCCAGATGCCCGCCTACGAGTGGAACTTCAGCGACGTGAACCCGCCGGTCCATGCGTTCGCGACGCTCTTTCTGCACCGCACCGAGCAGGCGCTGCGCGGCGAGGTGGATCTCGATTTCCTCAGGTCCACGTTCAACAAGCTGGTGCTGAATTTCACCTGGTGGGTGAACCGCAAGGACCGCTTCGGCAAGAACGTGTTCGAGGGCGGCTTCCTCGGGCTCGACAACATCAGCATCTTCGACCGCAGTGCGCCGCTGCCCACCGGTGGAAATTTGGAGCAGGCTGACGGCACGGCGTGGATGGCCCTTTTCAGCCAGAACATGCTAGAGCTCGCCCTGGAACTCGCGGTGCATGACCCGACTTACGAGGACATGGTGCTCAAGTTCGTGGAGCATTTCTACTATATCGCCTTGGCCATGAACAAACCCGGTCAGGAAGGCATGTGGGACGAGGAGGACGGCTTCTACTACGACCTGCTGCGTCTGCCAGACGGCAGCGCCACGCGGCTCAAGGTGCGCTCGATGGTGGGGCTCCTGCCCCTGTGCGCCACCACGGTGATCGAACAATCGCAGCGGGATGCGATTCCGCGGGCATTGACGTTGATGTCGGAACGCCTGCGCCGCATTCCGGAAATCGGCGCGGCCATCCACGCCACCGGCCCGGGGCATTTCGGCGTGGCCGGGCGCGGGGTGCTGGCCCTAGTCAATCAGGAGCGGCTGCGCCGGATTCTAACCAAGATGCTCGACGAGAACGAGTTCCTGAGTCCCTACGGCCTGCGCGCGCTTTCGAAATTCCACGAGCAGCACCCGTATGTTTTCCACGTGCAAGGCCAGGAGCACCGGGTGGACTACCTGCCGGGCGAGTCGGACAGCGGCATGTTCGGCGGCAACTCGAACTGGCGCGGCCCGGTCTGGATGCCGGTGAACGTGATGATCATCCGTGCGCTGCTGAATTTCTATCTCTACTACGGCGACAACTTCAAAATCGAGTGTCCCACGGGCTCGGGAAATTCGATGAACCTGTTCGAGGTCGCCAAGGAAATCGCGGACCGGCTCGGGCGGATCTTTTTGCGCGACGAACACGGCCGGCGGCCGGTCTTCGGCGGCAGCGAGAAGTTCCAGACCGATCCGCACTGGCGCGACCACCTCCTTTTCTACGAGTATTTCCACGGCGACAACGGCGCCGGACTCGGTGCCAGCCATCAGACTGGCTGGAGCGGGCTCGTGGCCAAGACGATCCAGCTTTTCGGCCTCTTGGATTCCAAGCGAACCTTGGAAATCGGCAAGCAGTCGGCATTCATTGCTGGCGACCAGTCTGCCGGGTCATGACATGGCGACCCAAATCCCACTCGACCGAAAAATCATTCTCGCTCCGATCCTGAGGGTGTTGCTAGCCTTCGCCCGTCGCTTGAGACAAGCTCGCACGGCACTGCGGCACCCAAACAACATTCCACGAATCCCGATTCCAATGCGCCCGATTTTCATCCTGCCCAGCGTGATTCTCATCAGCTCCTGCGTCCTCGGTCCGGAACCCGGCTCGCCGGAAACCGCCCTGCCCTCCGCGATCCGCGGCGACGTCGCGCCGCATGGCATTTCCTTCGGCGACAAGGCGTGGCGCAAGGTTTTCACCGACTCCACGCTGAACACCCTGATCGCCCGCGCCCTCGCCAACAACCCGGACCTCGTCGCCGCCACTTACCGCATCGAAGCCGCCCGCGCCCAAGCGGAAATCTCCCGCGCCGCTTGGTTTCCACGGCTTGACGGCAGCGCCGACGCCGCCACGAATTACCGCTTGGAAAATGCCGGCGAATCCTACGGCCTGACCGGGTTCCTGAGTTGGGAAGCCGATCTCTGGGGCGGCATCCGTCGCAACAACCAAGCCGCCCGCGCGAACTTGTTGGCCACCGAATCCCAGCGCGACGGCGTCCAGACCTCCCTCGTCGCCGCCGTCGCCAGCGCCTACATCGACCTGAAAAACCTCGATGAGCGCCTCGCGATTTCCCGCCGCACGGTGGAAAGCCGCAAGGGTTCGCTCGAGCTGGTCACCGCCCGCAGGGACGGCGGCATCAGCTCGGATCTCGAAGTCGGCCAGGCCGAGGCCTTGCTCTCCCAAGCGCAGATCACCATCCCGGCCACCGAGCAGGCCATCGCCGCCAAGGAAAATGAAATCCGTGCGCTGCTCGGCGAATACCCCGGCGGCATCACCCGCGGCGGCAGCCTCGACAGCCTGAGTTCCGCCCTCTCCATCCGCGGCGGACTGCCCTCGTCGCTGATCGCACGCCGGCCGGACGTCTCCGCCGCCAACCAAAGTTTCCAAGCCGCCACAGCGCAGATCGGAGTCGCCGAAGCCCTCCGCTTCCCCAGCCTCTCGCTCACCGGCCAAGGCGGTTTCATCAGTAGCGACCTGAGCAACTTGCTCGAAAAAAGCTCCGGCGCCTATTCCATCGGCCCGCAACTCGCCGGCCCCATCTTCGACGCCGGTGCCGGCAAATCCCGCGTGAAAGCCGCCCAGGCCCGCGCCAAGGAATCGCTCACCGCCTATCAAAAAGCCGTCCAGATTGCCTTCCAGGAAGCCGCCGACTCGCTGAACGCCTACCAGAAAACCGGCGAAATCATTGCCGAGAGCACCAAGCTGGTCACCTCGCAGAAAAGCGTTTCCACCATCGCCCTCGACCGGTTCCAAGGCGGCGCCTCCAGCTACCTGGAAGTGCTCGACGCCGAGCGCGAGCTCTTCACCGCCGAGCTCGACCTGGCAGACTCGCGCAGCAACCGCCTGCGGGCCGTCGTCCAAGCCTACCGCTCCCTCGGCGGCGGCTGGAAATAACAGCCTATCGCTGCAGGTTCCAGGCGGCGACCAGCGCCTTGAGCCCGGCCATTTCGATCGATGGATCGACGCCCGCGCCCCACAACAGGCGGCCGTCGTCGTGCT
>CAMCUY010000079.1 GCA_945879075.1 Akkermansia muciniphila
CCTTGCTGCATCTGGCGCATCAGGACTTCCGGGTTTTGCTTCGGCGGGACCCAGAAAACCTGGCGGATTTCCTCGCCCTTGGCGCCGATGGCGAGGGTGAGTTCGATTTGCAGCGGCAGGCGGCCCTGCATGTCCCAGTCGAATTGCCACTCCATCGAACGGCCGTCGAGGACGCGCCACGCGAAGTAGGCGACGTCGCTGAGGAGGACGATTTCCGCGAACGGTTTATTGTCACCGGCAGAGGATTTGAAGGCGGACGCGGAATCTTCGAGAATTTCGTTTTCGTAGTATTTCAGGACGACGTCGATGTAGCCGCTGCGGCGTTTCACGGTGCTGAGCTGGACGGCCTTGGCGATGCGCGTCTGACCGCCCCAGGTGAAACTGAGCGGGACGTTTTGAAGCGTGAGATCTGAAATGTAGTGGGAGCCAGAGTCCTGCACTTTGAGATCGAAGCGGGTGTTTCCGGGGAGGGAGGTGAAGCGCTGGTTGAGCAGTTCGAAAAACGCTTGGTGGAGCATTTCCTCGTTTTGGGTTTCCACGATGGTGTTTCCCAACGCCAGCGAGGTGCGCGCGGTGGTGAAAACCATGCCGACAAGGATCGCCAGCAAGCCCATCGCGATGACGAGTTCGAGCAGCGTGAAGCCGCGGCGTCGAGGGCTGACGGAGGTGGTGATCATGGCTGGTACATGCGGCCATAACGCCAGGTATCGACGCTGCGGTTTTGCCACTGGCCGTTGGCGAACCACTTGGCTTCGACGGTGAGAAGATACATTTCCTGCAGCACTTGGCCGTCCTCGTTTTGAAGGTCCTCGATGAGCTTGACCGTGGTGTCGAGCTCGATGCCGGTCTCGCCGACGCTGGTGTTAACAGTCCCCTCTTCAAGCACCGGCAGGGAAAGCGTTTCGTCGAGCGCGCTTTCCAGAATGCGGGTGATCCGCAGTTCGCTCTGGGCGAGCCCGGCGACCGCGGCCATCCGATGCAGCGCGACCGCGAAACCGGTGGCGGCGATGCCAAATACCGCCAGCGCGAGAATCATCTCAAGGAGAAGAAATCCGCGTTTGCCGGAATGGAGGGAGCGGGTCATCGGGCTTCGAGTTGGCTTTCGCGGATGGTGGCGGTGAGCGGGTGATAAACGTCCTCCGACCAGCTTTTGTCGAGCGCGAGGCGGACGGAAATCGGCTCGCAAAGCCCGTCGGGATCGAAGCGCCAGACGTGGACGGTCTGTTTGACGGTGGGCAGCCATTTGTCGGAGTTCCAGCGCCGAATGAGAACGGCCATCCCGCCTTCCAGGCTGAGCTGGCGGTTTTCGTCGGAGTTTACGACCTCCGGCTCGTTGCTGCGGCTTTGTTTGTCACTCAATCCGGCCTGCACCAGCGGCAGGAGGCGGATGACGCCTTCGCGGAATTCGAGGGCGTACGGCGTCTGGTTGAGAATCGCGATGGTGCGGGCGCGCTTGGCCAGCAGCTCGATTTCGCCGGAGGTGCTGCGCAAAATCCGCTCGTCGGACGAGTGAATCATCAGGCCGACCGCGCCGCCCACCACGATGGCGGCGATGGCAAGGACCATGACGATTTCGATCAGTGTGAAGCCCCGCTGCGGCTTAGTCGTCCTGGCTGCTGAGATCATCGGGAGTGCCTTCCTGACCGTCCGGGCCTTTGCTGAACATTTCAAAATCGTTGGCGCGCTTCTTGCCCGGGAAACGGTAGCCGTATTCCGCGCCCCACGGATCAGGTGGCAGCTTGCTCATCACTTGCACCCAGCGGCGTGGCACGGGCGTGCTGGAAGGTTTGTCCTGGAGGGCTTTGAGGCCTTGCTGGGTCGTCGGGAAGGAGCCGGCGTTCAATTTATACATGGCCAGCGCGCTCTCGAAGCTCTTGAAGTCCGATTCCACTTGGCGGAGTTTCGCGGCGTCGCCGATGCCACGCATGGCGAAGATCGCGCCACCGAGAATCATGGCGATGATGCCAAGCACGATGACCATTTCAAGCAGGGTGAAACCGGAGCGGCGGCGGGAATTGAGCGCTGGATTTTGGATATTCATGTAGAGTCTGATTTTACGTCTGGCGTTAGCCTTTCAGGGATGAAAACGCCATGCCAACTTAAACTTGTCGGAAAATTCGTGCGGGATTGCCAAAGGTTGCTGGGAATTTCTTGCCAGCGGCCCCGGATTTCCCAAGCTTTGCGCCTCTTTTTCTCGATCATGAACAAAGTCCTTATCATCGGAGCCGGCGGAGTCGGCAGCGTCGTAGCCCACAAATGCGCCATGGTTCCCGAGGTTTTCGGGGAAATCACCCTCGCCTCGCGGACGCTCTCGAAGTGCGACGCGATCGCCGAGGAGGTGCGGAAGCGCACCGGTCGCGTCATCGCCACCGCCAAGGTGGACGCCGACAACGCCGAGGAAACCGCCGCGCTGATCCGCAAAACCGGGGCCAAGCTGCTCATCAACGTCGCCCTCCCCTACCAGGACCTCAACCTGATGGACGCCTGCCTGCTCGCCGGCTGCGACTACATGGACACGGCCAATTACGAGCCGCTCGATGTCGCGAAATTCGAGTATTCTTGGCAGTGGGCGTATCAGGAGCGTTTTGAAAAAGCCGGGCTCTCCGCGCTGCTCGGCTCCGGCTTCGACCCCGGCGTGACCAATGTTTACACCGCTTGGGCGCTCAAACACCACTTCGACGAGATTCACACACTCGACATCATCGACGTGAACGGTGGCAACCACGGCAAGGCCTTCGCCACCAATTTCAACCCGGAAATCAACATCCGCGAGGTCACCGCCGAGTGCCGGCATTTTGAAAACGGCGAGTTCCTCGAAACCGCGCCAATGTCCAAGCACCAGGCGTTCACCTGCCCGGACGGCGTGGGCACTTATCAAATCTACCGGATGTATCACGAGGAGCTCGAATCGCTGGTGAGGCACATCCCCACGATCCAGCGCGCGCAGTTCTGGATGTCGTTCTCGCCGAACTATTTGAAACACCTCGAAGTGCTCCAGAACGTCGGCATGACGCGGATCGATCCGGTCCTGTATCAAGGCGTGGAAATCGTTCCGCTGCAGTTTCTCAAGGCGGTTCTGCCGAATCCGAGCGACCTCGGCGAGACCACCAAAGGCCGCACCTGCATCGGTAACGTCATCACCGGCCTCAAGGACGGCAAGGCGAAGGCGATCTATATTTACAACATCTGCGACCACGAGGCCTGCTTCGCGGAAGTCGGTTCGCAGGCGATTTCCTACACCACCGGTGTCCCGGCGATGATCGGTGCCAAGCAAGTGCTCGCAGGCGACTGGAAAAAACCCGGCGTTTGGAACATCGAGCAGCACGATCCGGACACCTTCATGGCCGACCTGAACGCCCACGGACTGCCATGGCAATTCATTGAATTGACCCCGGAACAAGCCGCGGCGTTCCAAGTGGCCTAATCGTTTCGCAGGAGGAAAATCTAATTTGCCCTTGTCAGCCGGAAACCGCCATTCCATCCTAACTTCATCATCCGGCTTGAGACTCTCCAATGGGCTGGATTTTTCGCCCCTTGGATTTCCAGTTGATGAGTTCGGACATGATCGATACCGCAGACCGGCTAATTAGCCATCTTGAAACCAGCAGGCAGGGCTCTTCCCAGCCGATTTGCGCGATTGATACCGAGGCGGACAGCCTGCACCGCTACCGGGAATCGCTGTGTTTGATCCAGTTCGCGGACCGCGGCCAGTGCGTTCTGATTGATCCTCTGGCGATTGAAGACCTCTCTTCCCTCGGTGAATACCTCTCCGAAGC
Source organism: Akkermansia muciniphila (assembly GCA_945879075.1). Classification (GTDB taxonomy): domain Bacteria; phylum Verrucomicrobiota; class Verrucomicrobiia; order Verrucomicrobiales; family Akkermansiaceae; genus Luteolibacter; species Luteolibacter muciniphilus_C. The sequence continues at coordinate 3,777 of CAMCUY010000079.1, forward strand.
GGTCGTCTGGATGCACGGTGCCGACTACGACATGACGATGTTCAAACGGCAGTTCGGAGCGCTTCCAGCGGTGGTTTATGACACTCAAATCGGCGCGAGACTGCTCGGCGTCCGGCGCTTCGGCCTGGGCGATCTGGTCAGCCATTATTTCGGCATCGAGCTTTCGAAATCCTCGCAAAAAGCCGATTGGGGCAAGCGCCCGCTGTCCCCAAAAATGATCGAGTATGCGCTCAACGACGTGCATTACCTTCTGGACATGGGCGACATGATCGTCGCCGCGCTCAAGGAAAAGGGCCGCTACGAGTGGTTTGAAGAAAGCTGCACTGCCGCCCGCCAGAAGGTTTTGGACCGGGATGATTCCAAAGAAGAAACCTGGCGCGTTCAGGGATCCGGCAAGCTTGAGCCGTATGGTCTGGCCTGTCTCCGCGCGCTCTGGCAGTGGCGGGACGGCGAGGCAAAAGCCTGGGACCGACCATCGTTCATGGTCGCGCCGAACCGCCAACTCCTCGAATGGAGCATCGACTTGGCCGCGAAAAAAAACATCGCCATTCCAAGCCATTTCCGCCCCGAGCGGGTCAAACGTTTCCGCGCCGCGCTCGCTGCCATGGAGGAACTTTCCGATTCGGAATGGCCCGAACGCCCGGCTGGCAAGCGCCGCAAGCGCGACCGCGACTTTGAAGCCAAGGTGGACACCTTGATCGCCACCCGCGAAAAAGCCGCCGCAAAGCTCGATATCGAAGGCTCGCTCATCGCGCCCCGCGCCGTATTGGAATTCCTGGCCGCAGGCGATTTCCAGCCCGCCGACTTGCTTCTCAACTGGCAGCGCGAGTGCCTCGGCATGCAGCTGTAATTTTTCAGCACACAAGTAACTCACGGAGAATGATTTACGATCTCTGGGAAGTGATGAAAAAAAGCGCCTTTTCCGTGAGAAGTTCCTTGTCTCCCGAAGCTGGATTTTAGACCCTTCGGCCCCACTATGTCCGAGACTCCGAACGAGCCACAAAAAGCCGAAACCCAAGTCGCCGCAGCGCAGGTTTACGACGCCGCCCAAATCGATAAGCTCGAGGGCCTCGATGCGGTTCGCAAGCGCCCTGGTATGTATATCGGAGACCCCGACGAGCGCGGTCTCCACCACTGCGTTTTCGAGGTCCTCGACAACTCCATCGACGAGCACCTCGCCGGCTATTGCAGCCGTATCAAGGTCGCCATCCATGTCGACGGCTCCGTTTCCATCTCCGACAACGGCCGCGGCATCCCGGTCGACATGCACTTGAAATTCGGCATGCCCGCCGTCGAGCTTGTGCTCACCAATCTACACGCCGGCGGCAAGTTCGGACAAGGCGCCTACAAATACTCCGGCGGCCTCCACGGCGTCGGCGCTAAGTGCGTCAACGCCCTATCCGACTGGTTCAAGGCGGAAATCATGCGGAACGGCAAGGTCCACCTGATCGGCTTCGAGCGCGGGAAAACCACCACCCCGCTCCACGTCATCGGCGAGGTCGATGCAGGCAAAACCGGCACGATGATCACCTTCTTCCCGGACGCCACCATCTTCGTCGACACCATCGAATTCAAATTCGACCGCCTCGCCACCCGCCTCCGCGAGCTCGCCTTCCTCAACCCCGGCCTCACCATCGACCTCGAGGACGAGCGTCCCGAGTCCGCCAAGAAAGCCACGTTTTACTATCAAAAAGGTATCGAGGAGTTCGTCGCCCAGCTCGGCGAAAACAAAACCCTCATCCACGACGAGCCGGTCATCCTCCACGGCAAGCGCGCCATCGACCTCGACTACGACGGCAAGAAAACCACCGACGACGTCTTCGCTGACGTGGTTTTCCAATACAACGACTCCTACAACGACCAGATCCTCTGCTTCGCCAACTCCATCCCTAACGGCGACGGAGGCACCCACCTCACCGGCTTCCGCACCGCCCTCACCCGCGGCATCAACCAATACGCCAAGGCGAATAAAATCCTCAAGGACAAGGACCCCGCGCTCACCGGTGACGACGTCCGAGAAGGCCTCATCGCGATCATCTCGGTGAAAATGCCGAACCCGCGCTTCAGCTCGCAGACCAAGGACAAGCTCGTCAACAGCGAGATCGAAGGCGTCATTTCCTCCATCGTTTACGAAGGCCTCATGCAGTTCTTCGACGAAAATCCCGGCCTCGCCAAGAAGATCATTGAGAAATCCGTCAACGCCGCCCGCGCCCGCGAAGCCGCTAGAAAAGCCCGTGAGACCGTCCGCAAGTCAGCCCTCTCCGGCGGCGGCCTGCCCGGTAAACTCGCCGACTGCTCCGAGCGCGATCCCGCGAAGTCCGAGCTCTATATTGTCGAAGGAGACTCCGCCGGTGGTTCCGCCAAACAAGGCCGCGACCGGCGGACCCAAGCCATCCTCCCCCTCCGCGGAAAGCTCATCAACGTCGAGAAATCCCGCCTCCACCGCGCCCTCCAGAACAAGGAAATCCAATCGATGATCACCGCCATTGGCGCGGGCATCGGCGATGGCGAACAAGAAGGTGCCTTCAATATCGAGAAAGTCCGCTACCACAAAATCGTCATCATGACCGATGCCGACGTGGACGGCTCGCACATCCGCACCTTGCTCCTAACGTTCTTTTGCCGCCACATGCCGGCCCTCGTGAAAAGCGGCTACCTCTACATCGCGCAGCCGCCGCTCTATCTGGTCAGCCGGAAAAAGCGCCAGGAATACGTCCAGGACAACGACCAACTCAACCGCATCCTCATCGACCTCGGTGCCGGCGAAGTCGAGCTCCGCACCTTCGACCAGTCCCGCAGCTTCACGGCGGACGAACTCAAAGTGATTCTGGAAAACCTCTCTTCCCTCTCGCGCTTCTCCACCACCATCGAAGGCAACGGCGGCAACTTCAAAGAATACCTCGCAGCCCGCATCAACGGCGCGCTGCCCGAGTTCATGATCCGCATCCGCACCGGCAACGACGAAGCGCTCACCTACTTCTCCAAGGAAGCCGACCTCCGTGCCTTCGCCGCCCAGAACCGCGACCTCCGACTGTTCGACGAAATTCTAACCGAGGAAGAGCTCGCCGCCCAGACCGGCCCGTCCCGCCGCGCGAACCTGCACGAACTCCACGAGTCGCACGCCATCGCCCGCATCTTCTCCCGCCTCACCGAGTGCGGCATCGACACCAAGGTCTTTTTCAACGACGACACGCCGATCTTCGAACTCATCGAAGGCGACGGCGACAAACAAAAGATCACCCCGGTCTTCGCCGTCCCGGAAATCCTCGGCAAGGTCCTCGAAATCGCCAGCCGCGGCGTCCAGATCAAACGCTTCAAGGGACTCGGCGAAATGAACGCCAAGCAACTCTTCGAAACCACCATGGACCCGGAAGTCCGCCAGTTCCTCCGCGTCCGCCTCGACGAGGACAACGCCGTCGAAGCCGACAAGATGTTCGACGTCCTCATGGGCGACATCGTCGAGCCCCGCAAACGGTTTATCGAAGACAACGCTCTCAACGTGCGCAACCTCGACGTCTGATTTCTCCTGATTCCTGACCCCTTTTTGATACGATGTCCGAAGCTAACATTAAACCGATCAACGTCGCCGAAGAGCTTTCCAAGTCCTTCTTGGAATACTCGATGTCGGTGATTATTTCCCGCGCCCTTCCCGATGTCCGGGACGGATTGAAGCCCTCCCAGCGCCGCATCCTCTATGCGATGCGCCAGCTCGGCGTCGGCCCCGGAAAAGCCCACGTCAAGTGCGCCAAGATCGTCGGTGAGACGATGGGTAACTTCCACCCGCACGGCGACATGTCCATCTACACCTCGCTCGTCAACATGGGCCAGCCATGGTCGATGCGGGAAATGCTCATCGACGGCCAGGGTAACTTCGGTTCCGTGGAAGGCGACTCCGCAGCGTCCATGCGTTACACCGAAGCGCGACTTCATCCGCTTGGAATCGCGATGATGGACGACCTCGACAAGGATACGGTCGACATGATTCCCAACTATGATGGCTCACAGTTGGAGCCGTCCGTCCTGCCCTCCGCGTTTCCTAACTTCCTCGTCAACGGCAGCACCGGCATCGCCGTCGGCATGGCCACCAACCTCGCCTCGCACAACCTCGGCGAAGTCGTCGATGGCATCTGCGCCCAAATCGACAACCCGGAAATCACCCTGCCGGAGCTGATGCAGCACATCAAAGGCCCGGACTTCCCGGTGGCCTGCGAGATTCGCGGCATCCGTGGCATCGAGGAATACTTCCGCACCGGCCGCGGCTCCATGCGCATGCGCGGGAAAATGGAGATCGAGGAAAACGCCAATGGCAAGGCCATGATCATCATCCGCGGTGTCCCCTATGGTGTGAACCGCGCAGTGCTACAAGAACGCATCGCCGAGCTCGTCAACGAGAAGATCCTCACCGGCATCTCCGGCATGCGGGATCTATCCGCGGAAGACACCTGCATCGAAATCGAGCTGAAGCGCGACGCCCGCCCGGCAGTCGTCGTCGCCCAGCTCTTCAAGCTCACCTCCATGGAGACCTCGTTCTCCGTGAACATGCTGGCGATTCACAAGAACCGCCCGAAACAGCTTTCTCTCAAGGAGGCCATCGACGCCTACATCGAGCACCGCCGCGAGGTAGTCATCCGCCGGACACGTTACTTGCTAGGAAAGGCCGAGGAACGCGCCGAGCTGCTCGAAGCCTTCCTGCTCGCACTCGGCCATCTCGACGAGTTCATCAAGATCATCCGGAACTCGAAGAACCGCGACGAAGCCCGCGAGCGTCTCGCCGCCTACAACTTCCCGGTTGCCACCGCCGAAGGGCTGGGCATCCTGATTCGCTCGCAGGCATCCATTTCCGGCGACACCTACACCTTCAGCGAGCGCCAGGTGAACGCCATCCTTGAACTCCGCCTCTATCAACTGACAGGCATGGAGCGGGACAAGGTGAAAGCGGAATACGACGCCGTCCTCGCCGACATCTTGGACCTCATGGATATCCTAGCCCGCGAGGAACGAGTGCTTGTCATCATCAAGGACGAGCTCCGCGCCATCAAGGACCGCTTCGCCACTCCCCGGAAGTGCAACATCGTCGCCGAAGTCGGCGAGGTCGCCATGGAGGACCTCATCGCCAATGACGCGATGATCGTCACCCTCTCCCATCGCGGCTATATCAAGCGCACGCTCTCCAGCGAATACCGCGTCCAAGGCCGCGGCGGCAAAGGACTCAAAGGCATGGAAACCCGCGCCACCAAGAAGGACGAGGCGAACGATTTCATCGAGCACCTCTTCAGCGTCCAAGCGCACGACTATCTGTTGTTTTTCACCAACACTGGCCGCATGTACGTCGAGCGGGTGTATGAACTCCCGGAAGGCTCGCGCACCGCGATGGGCCGCAGCATCCAGAATGTTCTCAACCTCAAGCCCGAGGAAAAAATCGCCGCGCTCCTCCGCCTCGAACGCACGGTGGACGAGAACGGCAACGATATCACCTTCCGCGAGGAAGCCGGCTATGTCTTCTTCGCCACCCGCAGCGGCAAGGTGAAGAAAACCGCCGTCAACGACTTCAGAAACTATCGCAAGGACGGCATCATCGCCATCAACCTTGAGGAGGACAACGAGCTCATCGGCGTCCGACTAACATCCGGCGGCGATGAAATCATCCTCGTCACCCACGAGGGCATGAGCCTCCGTTTCCACGAAGACGACACCCGTCCGCTAGGCCGTGGCACCGCAGGCGTCATGGGCATCCGCCCGAGCGAAAGCGACTTCGTCATCGGCCTCGCGCTCGTCACCGAAGGCTCCACGCTTCTTGTTGCTTCTGAAAACGGCATCGGCAAGCGCACCACCTTCGAGGACTACCGCAAGCAATCGCGCGGCGGCAAAGGCATCATTACCATGAAAGTCACCGACAAGACCGGCCCTGTCGTCGGTGCCGTCACCGTCACCGAAGAAGACGAGCTCATGCTCATGACCTCCAGCGGTCAAAGCATCCGCATCCGCGCCGCCGAAGTCCGCGAAACCGGCAGAAACGCCCAAGGCGTGAAGCTTCTAACCCTCAAGGGCAACGAAAAGCTCCAGGACATTTCCATTGTGATCCCCGATGGCGAGGATTCCACGAGCGATGATCCATCCGGCGAAGACGCCGAAACGGAAACCGGATCGGACCTAGACAAAGCAAGCGAGTGACTCGCAGGGTTTGATTCAGCTCATAACTCCACCGTAATCTGCTCAAGAGTCACTCTCAGCAGTTCTCGACGAAGGGGTAAGCAATCCTAAATACGTCCCTCCAGTCTTGGCCCGCCAGGACGGAGGGGCCGGGAAATCGAGTTCGACGAAGCGGACTTCTGCGCAAGTGAGGCGGCGGAATGGAGCGGGGCGTGGTTTGGACATCCCGGCGAGGATGCAAGTTTAGCGCCAGCTTGGTGGGGGGTGGTTTTTTGGGGACGCTTATATTTCCAGGCACCAAAAAGCCAAAAAAGAGCCCGGCTCCAATTGCTTGGAGCCGGGCATATACCTGGCGACGACCTACTCTCACAAGACCTATCGTCTCA
>CAMCUY010000080.1 GCA_945879075.1 Akkermansia muciniphila
CTCGAATTCGAATACTCCACCACCCAGCTCCAGGAAAAAGTCGCCGAACTCAACGAACAAGGCCGCTCGCCCGTTTACCTCGTCCACTTCACCCAGAACGCCTGCGCCGATACCGCCCGCGACTTGCTCTCCACCAACTTCTGCACCAAAGAGGAAAAACACGCCATCGCTCGTGCCCTCGACGACGCCGATTTCCGCTCCCCCTACGGCCGCGAACTCTCGAAAATCCTCCGTCACGGCGTCGGCATCCACCACGCCGGCTTGCTGCCGAAATACCGGTTGTTAGTCGAAAAACTCACCGCCCGCGGCCTGCTCAAGGTCGTCTGCGGCACCGACACCCTCGGCGTCGGAGTGAACGTGCCCATCCGCACCGTCATGCTAACAGGACTCTGCAAATACGACGGCCGCGGCACCAAAATTCTAGCCGTTCGCGATTTCCGCCAGATCGTCGGTCGCGCCGGCCGCCGTGGATTCGACACCACCGGTTACGTCGTCGCCCAAGCCCCCGAGCACATCATCGAAAACCTCCGCCTCGCCGCCAAAGCCACTGCTAACAAAAAGAAGTCCTTCGAAAAACGCAAACCCCCGGAAAAAGGCTACGTGCACTGGGACGAACAAACCTTCGCCAAACTCCAGACCGCCCCGCCCGAACCGCTCGTCTCCAGCTTCTCCGTCTATCACCACACCCTGCTCAACGTCCTCTCCCGCACCACCGAGGACGGCTGCGCCGCGTTGAAAAAAATCATCGACGACAGCCACGAGCCGCCCTCCAAAAAGAAGCTCCTCAAAAAACGCGCCTTCAAACTCTTCCGCGGCCTCATCGGCGCGAAAATCCTCCACATCATCCCGCCCGCCAAACGCAGCGGCCCGCAGAAAGTCGCCGTCGATGTCTCGCTGCCCGAAGACTTCTCCATCAACCACGCCCTCAGCCTCTACCTGCTCGATGCCATCCCCCAGCTCGACAATGAGGCCGAAGACTACGCCTTCAACGTCATCTCTCTCATCGAATCCATTCTGGAAAACCCCGACATCGTCCTCCGCAAGCAGGTCGATCTGTTGAAATCGGAGCTCATGGCCCGCCTCAAGGACGAGGGCATGGAGTTCGACGACCGCATCGCCCTGCTCGACCAGCTCGAACACCCCAAACCCGGCGCCGAATTCATCTACACCACCTTCAACGCCTTCAAACTCCGCCACCCCTATCTCGGCAGCGAAAACGTCAAACCCAAGACGGTCGCCCGCGAGATGATTGAAAACTACCAGTCCTTCGAAGACTACGTTAAAACCTACAAACTCGAGCGCGCCGAAGCCGTCCTCCTCCGCCACCTCGGCGAGGTTTACAAAGTCCTCGCCCAAACCGTCCCCGACGCCGCCAAAACCGAGCACCTCCACGAGGCGGAGTCCTTCCTCGAGCTCATCGTCCGCCACACCGACTCCAGCCTGCTTGACGAGTGGCAGTCCATGAAAGAAGGGGGCACAGGCATCTTGCCTGTTTCTTCATCTTCCACCCCAGAATCCAAAATCGCCGCATTCAAATCCAAGATCCCCTACACCCGCGACAAAAAGGCCTTCCACCGCCACCTCCGCAACCACGTCCTCACCCTCGTCACCGCGCTTTCCCGCTACGACACCGAGGCCGCGCTCAGCCTCATCGCCACCCATGATTCAGACGGCAAACTCTGGTCCAACGAGCGCTTGCTCCAACAGCTCAACACCTACCACGCCGCGCGCCACCAGATCCGTCTCGATCCCGAAGCCCGCAACGCCCGCCACACCCATATTTCCGAAGACGGCCTCACCCTCCACCAAACCCTCATCGACCCCGACGACCTCAACGACTGGTCCATCCACCTTACCCTGGATCTGGAAAAATCCAACGAAGCGAAAACGCCCGTCCTCCACCTCGAATCCATCGCTCCGATTTAAGGAGCCCCGGCACTCTTGTCGTGGTGCCAATGAAGCATGAGCGCATACGCGCCGCAGGCAGCATCCTTTCTCACCTCATTAGCTCAGCGAAAAAGATCCCCGCCGACATTGCCCCCTTGCGGGCAATCCGTCTTGGCCTAGGATCGGGCAGATATGGCACGTCGGGATGTGATTTTAAAAGCGGCTCTGGTTCTTCTGGTCGTCTGGGCGGCCGTTTGGGCCATCCGCGCGTATGCGGAAACCAGGAAGATCACGGCGGAGCGGCTTGACCGCGAAGTCGCCGCTGCGCGCTTCGCCGACTGGTCCGATTTAGCGTCCCCCCCGGACCGCGCCGAGGCCGCGCGCCGGGAAGCAGAGCTCCGCAACGTCGCCGGATTGGTTAACCGCCTCGATTTCCAAGAGCGTGAGAAAAACCGCGAGAACCGCGCCAGCGAAAAATTCTTCCGCAAACTCGCTCCGGATGAAAAGAGCCTCTTCATCGAACTAACCATCGTCGAGTCCATGAGCCGCTTCATGGAATCGCTCGACGCAATGAAGCCCGAACAGCGCAAGAAATTCGTCGAGCAAGGGATGAAGGAAATCCAAAGCGGGCGCACCCAGGAAGAAATGGCACGCACCGACGAGCTCGGAGCGGACCTGTTGGAAAAAATCAGTCAGCAAGGCATGCGTGCGTATTTCGACAAGTCCAGCGCCGATACCAAGCTCGACCTCGCCCCGTTGATGGAGGCGATGAACGAAACGATGCAAGGTCTCCGCGGCAACGAATTCGGTCCACGCCAATGAGCAAAGCCCGCGGATTCACCCTGACCGAGATGCTCGTCGTGCTGGCCATCATCGGCGCGCTTGCCGGCATCGGCTATCCGGTGACCCGCTCGTTCATCGGGAATTCCCGCGAAGCTGCTTGCCTAGGCAAGCTTCGCTCGCTCGGAGCCGCTCTGCAAACTTACCTGCAAGAGCACAACGACAAGATGCCCGAACTCGCTATCGGCCGCGCGTCGAAGACGGAAGATCTACCTGTTCTGGAAACCGTCCTGCTGCCGTATCTTGATGCGCCCGCCGCCTTCCAATGCCCCGCCGACAAGGAGCAGTTCGTGAAATCCGGCTCAAGCTACCTGTGGAACTCCACCCAGAACGGCCTGCACGTCTCGCAGCTGTCATTTTTCGGAATCAAGGATCGGCCCGACAAGATTCCATTGATCACCGACAAGGAGTCCTGGCATCCCGGTGGCACCAATTTTCTCTATGCCGACTCCAGCAGCTCGAACAAACCCCGCTTCGCCGCCGGCAACTGACCCCCTCCCCAACCATGCTCGTCGCTAACGGTCTCTTCAAAAACTTCAGCGGGAAACCGGCACTCGCCGATGTCTCGTTCCACGTCAAGCGCGGCGAAATCTACGGCCTCCTCGGCCACAACGGCGCTGGGAAAAGCACCTCGCTCGGCATCATCCTCGGCATGGTCATGCCGGACCAAGGCGACGTCTCCATCGACGGGGTTTCCGTGCTCAAGGACCGCTCGCAAGCCCTGCGCAAGGTCGGCGCGATCTTTGAAGCGCCTGCGTTTTACGACTACCTCAGCGGCTGGGACAATTTGAAAATCCTCATGAGCTACTCCGCCGGCTTCGATGCAAACGCCGCGCTTGCCGTGGTCGAGCGCGTCGGCCTTTCCAAGCGGATCCACTCGAAGGTTAGAACTTACAGCCACGGCATGCGCCAGCGCCTCGCCCTCGCCCAGGCGCTTCTCCCCGAACCCGAAGTTCTGTTATTAGACGAGCCGACCGACGGTCTCGATCCGGAAGGCATCAAGTGGTTCCGCGACTTCATCCTGCAGCTCCGCGACGAGCGAGGGATGACCGTCCTGTTCAACTCCCACCTGCTCGCCGAGGTCGAGCTCATGTGCGACCGCGTCGCCATCCTCCGCGAAGGCAAGCGCGTCTTCGAAGGCAGCGTCGGCGGCTTGCAGGACGACACGCCGGTTTTCGAGGTCGATCTCGAACCGTGGTCCACCGCCTGCGGCATCGTCCACAGCTCGGGCGGCGAAATTCTATCCGCCGGACGGATCAGCCTGCCCCACGCCGCCGATCCCTCGGTGCTGGTGGAAACCCTCGTCCGCGCCGGCGTCCGCGTCCGCGCCTTCTCGCCAGTCCGCCGCTCGCTCGAAGATCTCTACATGGAAATCCATAACGGCGCGCCCAGCCCAAACTGACATGCTCTTCCTCCAACAACTCCGCGGCGAGCTCCGCAAGCTCTTCGCCCGGCCCCGCACCTGGATGGGCTACGGCGCCTTCCTCATCATGGAGGCCGTCATCCTGTTCGTTTACAAACTGCCCCGCAGCCAGAACTACATGCACAGCATGCTGGAGCGCAATGGCCTGGAATTCGGCACTTACTACAGCTCGCTGACCATCACCTTCACCATCATGCTGCTGAGCATGTTCCTGCTAGGATCGATCTATTTCGCGCTGGTCGCCGGCGACATCGTGGCCAAGGAAAACGAGGACGGGAACCTGCGCCTCGTCTTCGCCCGGCCGATCAGCCGCCTGCGCCTGCTGTTGGTGAAATACACCGCCGTCTCGCTCTACACGTTTTCCTTCGTGTTTTTCGTCGGCATTTCCGGCTACGCCATGGCCGTTGCCGCCGTCGGCTGGGAGGGCGGCTTGTTCGTGATGGAGCCGAAAATGAAGGTCTTCGCCGCCTACCCGGACTGGTGGCAAGGCGCGGGCCGGCTCGCCCTGTCCGCTGCCGGCATCGGCGTGAGCATGATCACTCTGTCATCGATCGCGTTCATGTTTTCCTGTTTCAAAATCAAACCTGCCGCCGCCACCATCATCACGCTGACGATTCTGTTTGTGGATATGATCCTGCAGGGTTTCCCGTTTTTCAAACCCTACGAAAGCTACTTCATCACCTGGCGGATGAGCGCTTGGGTCTTCATGATGGAGCACCAGCTCTCGTGGCCGAAAATCATCGAGTCCTATGTGTTGCTTTTCGGGCTCAACGTCACCTTCTTCACCCTCGGCTGGCTCTCGTTCCAGACCCGGGACTTCAAAACGTGATCGGAAGGCGCCGCTTCTTCACCGACGTCCCGTCTGTGACCGTGTCCGGTGGATGGAGCAGCACTTCGTCACCGGCTTGCAGGCCGGAAACCACTTCTGTCAGACGGCCGTCGGTGTGGCCGGCATCGACCGGAGTGAGCTTGGCCTCGCCATCACGGAAAACGTAGGCCTTCCACGCGTTGCCCTCACGGAACAGGGCTCCGGCCGGCACGATGAGCACATCGTCCGCATGCCACACCGCCACGCGGACCTCGACGCGGAACCGGTCTCCCAGCGCCTTTGCCCCTTCGGGGATATCCAACAGATCACTCAGCACGATGACCCGCTGCTCCTCCACGCCGAGGGCGGAAATCTTGGTGAACGCGGCGGGCTCGACGCGGCGGACGCGGCCTTTGAGCGGGTTTTCGCCGCCCCATTGCTCGACCTCCACGGCATCGCCGGGACGTATCATCACGGCGTCGCGGGAGAGGATTTCCGCCTCGATCTCGATGTCCGCGGAATCGCCGATTTCCAAAATCTGGATTCCGGGCGTGACCACCATTTCGCTCTCCTGCATCACCTTGAGAACACGGCCGGAAACGGGCGATTTCACCTCCACGAGATTACCGGCGGTGACCGGATCCGGACGTTCTAACGCGGCGCGGGCCTGGGCGAGTTCGTAGTCGATGACTTGCAGCGAGAACTCCGCCGCACGCACTTCCGCGGCCCGCATGGCGGCGTCGCCTTCCGCGCGGTCGCGGTCGCTGTCGGAGACGGTGCCCACCCGCGTGACGGCGCGGATGCGGTCGCGGTCTGCTTCCGCGAGTTGCAAGGCGGTGCGTTTCGCATCCAGCGATTCGGCCGCTTGCTTACGGGACGCCTCATGCATCGAGACCAGCGCTTCCGCCTGCGTGCGGGCGCGGGGATCGAGCAGCGGCGAGGCCACCGGTTCGATGGCGGTTAGCAAAGTTTCTCCGGCTTTCACTTCGTCACCTGGCTTGAGCGGCACCCGGCGCATTTTTCCGGCGACGGGCGCGGCCACGACGTAGCGATTTCTAACGCGGGTCTTGCCCTCCTCGGAAACCCGCACCGTCAGCGGTCCGCGGACGACCGCGCCGGTTTCGATGACGACTGGTTTCGGCCACAGCCCCCAGGCAATTAGAGACAGCAGGAAAAGCCCGCCAAGCCAAGGCAGCGAGTGGCGGACGAGGTGCTGCCCGTTAAGGCCGCGCTTGGTTTCCCAAGGGGCGGAGGCGGTGGTGGTGTCGGGCGTGGCCATGGATTCGCTGGCATCTTGATAACCGAGCGGGTCCCCGCATTCAAGAACCACTCTCGACGGCGGTGAATGGGTGACATCCATTTCTCGGGGTCGGGAGTTTTGTTGTTTGGGAGTGACGCCGAAGCAATTCAACGTGCCGGGAATGGTGACGAAATTGACCCAAAAAACAGTTTTGCCGGTTGAAGGATGATTCTGATGGCTGGCATCGCCTATCTTCATTCCTTCCAAACCATCATGAAAATCGATGTTGTGACGGATACCTTTGCTCCTGATGTGAACGGAGTTGCGATGACCCTGGGCCGCCTCACGGACGGGCTGCGCCTGCGTGGACACCGAGAGCATGTGATTCACACCTGAACTTCAGTCAGGGCGGGAGGAGCCGCGTCGCCGCCGTCCAGCTTCCCGGATACAAGGAACTGCGGGCGGGCCTGCCGAAACCTCTCGAACTCGAGGCGCGCTGGTTGAAGAGGCGCCCGGACGCGATCTACGTGGCCACGGAAAGCCCGCTGGGAAAATCCGCGCTCAAGGCGGCCAATGCGCTGGGCATCCCGTGGCCTTCGGATTCCACACGAACTACCACCAATACATGGCTCTATATGGGATGGGTGGGATCTTACTTCATGGCAATGGCCTATCTGAAAAAATTCCATCAGCGCGCGGACTGCAAGCTGACGCCCTCACGGGACATAGTGGAACGGCTCGGCAACGAGGGCTTTGAAAACGTCTACCTGGTAAGACTCGGCGTGGATATGGATTAGTTCGCCCCCCGCAAAGCGCTGCGAATCCCTCCGCACCCACAGGGGCGCACAGACGGCCACACCGGACGCGGTGATGGTTGGCGACGGTCCCTTGCGTGAAAAACTCGCCGCGAAATTCCCGCGGGTTTGTTTTGCCGGGGTGCAAACCGGCGAGGAACTCGCCAAACACTATGCTTCCGCGGACGTGCCGGTCTTCCCTAGCGAAACTGAAACCATCGGCAGCTGCTGTTGGAAGCGATGGCCAGCGGCCTCACTACGGTGAGCTATGACTATGCAGACTCGGCGCTGCATGTGCGGGCCGGCGGAAACGGCATCAAGGCCGCCAAGCGCGACTCCGCGGAATCCCTCGGGTGGGACCAAGTGGCGGTGGAATTCGCACGCAGGCTCGCCGAGATTTTGGGAACCGCTGAGGAAATTCCGGTGGCCATGAAATGGAAATCCATGCGCCTCAAGTTCTCTTGTCGCACGGGCTTCATCTCGGACATCCACCTCGGCGCACCCGACAGTAAAGTGGATGAAGTCGTGGAATTCCTCAAACACATCCAGTGCCGCAAGTTGGTCCTCAACGGCGACATCATCGACGGCTGGGCCTTAAAGTGCGGCGGACGCTGTACATCGCGCCACAGCCGCGTGATCCGCAAGGTGGTCAAGATGACCGAGCCGGACCACACTGAGGTGATCTATCGGCGCGCCAATCATGACGAGATCGCCAAACGTTTCCTGCGATGGCCTTCGGCGGGATCCGCCTGACCAGGGAACGTCTGGCTCATCCACGGCGGGGATGGAAGCTCGAATTCAAACTGAAGCGTTACCCGCCGTTGGATGGAGCGGACTTTTAAGCGTTGCGGTCGAATTCATTCGGGCGCCTTTCCGCTGCGCTCTACTTTTGACTCCGCGGAAATGAGAACGCTCGCTTTATCCCACGCTCCGGCCAGATTGAACTGAATCCACTCAGGACTGAGATGGATATCTAGCGAATCAAGCCGTCCCGGCCCCAGATTCTGATAGCCGTGTGGGATGTCCGCTGGACCCAAGACCACATCTCCGGCTTCAGCATCGATTGTCCTGTCGCCGACAGTGAATCGGGCACGGCCTTCGGTAATCGTGAAAATTTCGTCGTATGGATGAACGTGAAGGGTCGGTCCTTCACCGACCACGTCGGTAACGTAACGAATAAGTGTAATGCCGGTATTCAAAGTCTTTTCTTCGAGCAGACCGCGTAGCGACCGCCCCGGAGTGAGCCATTCACTAACAGCAATTTTTGCAGGTTCCGTTTTTGACTGAATTGGCATGGATACTAAGCGGTTTGATTGGTGAGCGCGAGCAGCGCCTGACGTCAAGCATGAGGCACGGCTGACCGGGAGCCCGGGCTCGATGCAGGGTAAGGGTTGGAATTCTGTTGGATCATTCGAACTCGAAGCGAGTCAGCCGTTGCACTCCATGCGCTTGTTCTGCTGGGTTTCATTTCGTTTGCTACTACTCCACTTCAGCCTTTGTGTAGATGGAGTTCATCTTCCAGGATGAAATACTCTTCACCGTCACGTTGCCGCCTTTGCTGAATAGACTGACATGAAGATCTTTTGGATTATATTCATGCCACGCTACTGCGGCCTGGCGGTCGTTGGCAAATACCTCGATCATGCTCTTGTCTATGAAAATCCGCAAGGTGAGGTCCTCTCCTTCCTTAAGCTCGAACGGAGGATTGGAATAGCCGATCTTCAATGTCTTGCTCGCGTTGCCGGCAGCAATCGTGAAGCCGTTACTCCCGTCCTCACCACACAGTATTTTGATTCCGAACTCACTGGTCGCGGGGGAATCCAGAACCAGCGCCAACTCGATCGTGTCGCCCGCAATCTCTTTCAGGAGGTAATTCGTATCACTTTTCACTGTGATGTTCCGCTCCTGCTTCGGATCCGACCGCAGCTTTTCCAACTCGCGCAAGGGTTTGATGCGCAACACGCCATCCTCTGGAAGGCTGAGCTCGCGGGGAAGAGACTGAATGCCCGGTGGGAATTTATTGTAGTCCATCAAGGACTTGAAATCCTCCGAACGATCCAATTTTTGCATCCCGTTGATCAACGGGGTGCACCATGCCCACATCACTCGCCGGCCGTCGGGAGTGAGGAGTGATTCGGGTGCGAAGAAATCCCATCGGGCCCAATTCAGCATGGCGTGATGGTCGGGGAGGAATTTCTCATTTTTGAAATCTCCAAGGTAGTATCGGGCACCCAAGCCGTGACTGATGCAGAGCAGCATCCACTTGCCTCCGATCCTAAAGACGTTTGCGCAGGATATATCCTCGTCCTTGGACACCCCGAGGTCCTTCGGGAAATCCGGATGCAACAACTCGCCGAGAAACGCCCATTCCTTGAGGTCGCTGGATTTCGCCAAGGTCGGTTCTTTCCCACCT
>CAMCUY010000081.1 GCA_945879075.1 Akkermansia muciniphila
TCCGCTGCGCCACGAGCAGGGCCTCTTTCTTTGCATCGTCCAACGAGCTGAAAACCTGCCGGAGCCGTCTGCCTTCGCGGTAGTAGGCGATCGTGAAACGCTGCCTGCCACCGGAGTCCATCCGGTAAACTGGAACCGTCGCTGAACCGAATTTCACAACACATTCGGGACCACGCTTTTTTCTCCTTCTGGAACGTCCTGACTTGGAGGGGATTGCAGATCCAGAACCCGCGTTAGTCACCAATTTGTCACCACCCGTATTCATGACCGGGCGGGGGTGTCAATTTGGGCCTCCTTTTCGGAAGCCAACCCATTGATTTTGAATGGGGTATAAAAAATACACCCGAAGGGACTCGAACCCCTAACCTTCTGATTCGTAGTCAGACGCTCTATCCAATTGAGCTACGGGTGCCTTGCGGCTTGCGCGGGGCGGAAAGAAGCCGATTTTTCCAGCGGCTGTCAAGAATTTCGGCACGAATATTTCGCGAGCCGCCCGGGACCCATTTTGATCCGAAGGCGCACGCGCTCCACTGGAGGTATTTCTCCCGTGTCAAGGGGCTCGTGCTGGAGCTTGCCGGAAACTACGAGGCCGCGGCGAAATCCCTGCGCGTGGGGAATATTTCCGGCCGAGAAGTCCGATTCGCAAACCATTGTACCCGAGCGTGAGTGCGATGAGCCGCGGGAGTTTCACCGCCACGTAGCCACCCATCAGCGGATCGCGCCAGAAGCCAACGGTGAACCCGTAAATCGCCAGGCCGGTGCAGGCGGTCAGCGCGACCCGCCGCGGCGAGGCCGCGTCCAGCCAATCGGCGTCGGGCTGGATGAGTTGGCGGAGGTGCGTGCCGGAGAGCCAAGCGGCGGTTTGTGAACCGGTGAAGCGGAGCGCGTGAGAATTTCATGAATCCGTACCGGAGAGATGGCGCTTGAATGTTGCGCTCCCCCGCCCTAGTCCGGTGGCCGTATGGATCCAATGCACCCTTACCAACTCCTGCCACTGTTCACCGCCGGCCTGGTGCTGGCTGCCTGGCTGATCGGCGTTCACGCGCTGATGCTGGCGAAACCGACCGCCGTGCAGGAGTTCCTGAAGAAATTCCCGCGCAACCAGAACATCGGCCAAATCCTGTTGGGAATCGGCCTCGCATGGTTTTGGCTGCTCATCGCGCCGGCCGGCCTCGGCAAGCTCAGCGCGCTGACGATGGACTTGGGCGAATTCAACAGCGCCAAGGGACTCCTCCAATTGCTGGTCCCGGTCTCGCTGGTGCTTGTCTGCATCAGCGTGCGGGATTTCCTCGCCGTCCGCGCGCTCGGACTGCTCGGGCTGATGGCCGCCGCGCCGCTGCTGGGAGCCGCATTCCTCAAAGACCCGCAGTCGCGTCTGCTGGTGCCGATTTTCGCCTACGCCATGCTGACCGCATCGCTGTTCTGGGTCGGCATGCCCTACCTTTTCCGCGACGCGGTGACTTGGGTGACTGCGGATCAAAAGCGCTGGACGCTGTATTCCCTCGCCGGCCTCGGCTACGGGATCGCGACGCTCGTCTGCGCGTTCGTCTTCTGGCGCGGGTATTGATTTCCGCTCAATGCAAAAACAGCGTCCTTCCGCGAAGTGCGGGAGGACGCCGTTTTGGTTTGAAGGGCTTCAGTAAACGGGAGCGCCGGAAGTGTCGCCATCGGAAGCGCTTCCGCCCGTGGCTTTGTTGGCGGTTTTTTCCAAGCTTTCGCCGCCCATCCGCATATCCCGGCCGAGGCCGATCATCGTGTTGCACGAGCTGAAAAGCATACCTGCGGCGGCAACGGTGATTAAGAGAGTTGTTTTCATCGAGATTTTTGATACGCCAATTTTCCGGGCCTGCAAGCGGATATTGTAAACATTGCTTAATATATCCGCCGCGGTTCAATATCGCATCACCCGCGACAGGAAGCGCTGGCAGAGCGCGGACTGCGGCGCGCCAAACAAGCTGGCAGGCGGCGAGACCTCCTCGATTTCCCCCGCGGCGGCGAAGGCGACCTGATCCGCGACGGCGCGGGCGAACCCCATTTCGTGGGTGCTGAGGATGATGTCCTGGCCGGCTTCGGCGAGTTCCTGGATGAGCTCCAAGACCTCGGCGGTCATCTCGGGATCAAGCGCGGAGGTGGGCTCGTCGAGGAACAAAATTTCCGGCGGACGCGCCACCGCGCGGGCGATGCCGACGCGCTGCTGCTGGCCGCCGGAAAGCTGCGCGGGCAGCTTGTCGGCGTGGTCGAGCAGGCTGAACCGGGCGAGCGCCTGTTCCGCCATTTCATGCGCTACGGCGGGCGAGTGGCCATGCACTTTCTCCAAAGGCAGCGCGATGTTGCGCCGGGCAGTGAGGTGGGGAAACAGGTTGAACTGCTGGAACAGAAAGCCGTTTCTCCGGCGGTAGGCCTGAAGCGAGGCCGGATCTGGCAGAAGCGGATGGCCGTTGATTTTCACCGTGCCGGCATCGGGGATTTCCAATCCGCCGAGCACGCGCAACAAAGTGCTTTTCCCGCCACCGGACGGACCGATGAGGACCAGCACGCGGGACGATTCCACGGCCAGCGAAAGCCCGTCGAGCGCGCGGGTCTTGCCGTAACATTTCGTCAGGCCGGTGACTTCAAGTTTCATGACGGAAGCGTTTTTCCAACCAGTGCGACAACCATGCGACCGGCAGCGTGAGGATCAGATAGCCCAGCGCCAGCGGCACGTAGCCCTCCAGCCCGGCGTAAGAACGGGAGATGAAATTCTTGGTGTTATAAAAATACTCCGCCACGCCGATCACGTTGAGCAGCGACGAGTCCTTGATCAGCGAGACGAACAAGCCCGCCATCGCCGGCAGCACGCGGCGCAAGGCCTGCGGGAAAATCACGTAGCGATAGACTTGGAACGGGCTGAACCCCACCGCCCGCGCGCTTTCCCACTGCGTCCGCGGGATACTCTCGACGCCGCCGCGCAGGATTTCGCCGAGGTAGGCGCCCTCGAAAACGGATAGAAGCAGCACGCCGATGATGAGCTTGTCATCGAATCCCTGCTCGCCGAGCGGCCGCGAAATGAGCGGCGCGAAGATCACGAAATAACCGAACAGCAGGTGCACCAGCAGCGGCGTGTCGCGCACGAACTCCAGAACCGCCCGGCAAGTCCAGCGCACCACCACCAGCGGCGAGCGCTGGCCGAGCATGAAAAGCAGTCCGAAGAAAATGCTTCCTAGCAGCGCCGCGAAGGAAATTTGCAAAGTCACCAGCCAGCCGCGCCACAGGGTTTCACGGTATTCCCACGCCTTCGACCAATCCGTCCGCGTGCCTAACATCGCGAATACCGCCGTGCACAGCCAACCGGCCAGCGCCACCAGCGCGAGGGCGACGAGCACGTTGGCGATCAGCTGGCGGCGGGTCATTTAGCGGAGGATGAACGGGATTCCGGAGGCTTCGAGGAACTTCTTCTCGTCGTGCAAATAGCGTTCGCCGAGTTTCCCGAAGCCGTCCTGCTGGCGGAACTCGTCGAGGAAAGCATTGACCTGCGAGAGCAGCGCGTCGTTGCCCTTGGCGATGCCGATGGCCCACGCCTCCTCGACGAACGGCTTCAACAAGCCGCGGGTGGTCTCTTTGTTTTCCTCGGCGTATCGGTAAATGCTGAGCTGGTCGTAGATGAACGCGTCCGCCCGGCCCTGCGCGACTTCCAGCAGGCAGGCCGTCTGGTCCTCGAACACCACCCGCTTCGCGCCTGGTAGATTTTTGATCGCCCATGTCTCGCCGGTCGTGGCGGCCTTGGCCGTGACCGAGCGACCCGGCTTTTTCAAGTCCTCGATCGACTGGATATCCGAGTCCTTGCGGACCAACAACGCGAGGCCGGTGAAGGCGTAGGGATTGGAAAAATCGATCGATTGGCGGCGCTCGTCGGTGGCGGTCATCGAGGAAAGAATCAGGTCGATGTTGCCCGTCTTGAGCGCGGGGATCAGGCCGGAGAATTCCATCGGCACGATTTTCAGCGGCCGCCCGAGATGCGCGGCGAGCGCCTCCGCGAGTTTCACACTCACGCCGTCCGGAACCCCCGACTTGTCCTGCATTTCAAACGGCGGATAGCTCAGATCCATCCCCACGCGCAGCTCCGCGCCCTTGCCGGGAGTGCTGGATTTTCCGCTGCATCCGACGGCGGCGAGAATGCACGCGGTAGCGATCAAAAAGCGGCAGCGGCGGATCATGGCGCGAGGGTAGCTAGAAATGCTTCAAGCGGAAGTGCTGTTTTCCGGGGCGGCAATTGCACCTTGAGTCCGGTTGCCTTCGGCATAGTTTGCTCGCGTGTCCAGCATCCAGGAAACCATCCATCAAATGGGCCGCCAAGCGCGCGCGGCCGCCTACAAACTCGCCCAGCTTTCCAGCGACGAGAAGAACGCGATTCTCCGTGAGATGGCCGCCGCCATCCGCCAGCGGGTGCCTGAATTGCTGGCTGCGAACGCGAAGGACCTCCAAGCCGGACGGGCAAAAGGGCTTTCAAACGCCATGCTCGACCGGCTCATGCTGGATGAGAAACGCATCGAGGCGATGGCCGCCGGCATCGACCAGGTCGCGACGCTGCCCGATCCCGTCGGGCAGGTTCTGGATTCGTGGACACGGCCTAACGGCATCCGCATCGAGCAGGTCCGCGTGCCCATCGGCACCATCGGCATCATTTACGAGAGCCGCCCGAACGTCACCGCCGATGCCGCCGTGCTGTGTTTCAAGACCGGCAACGCGACCATTCTCCGCGGCGGCAGCGAGGCGCTGCACTCGAACGTCGCCATCGCGGATGCCCTCGCCGCCGCAGGCGCGCCCGAGCACGCGGTCCAGCTCATTCCTTTCACCGACCGGGAAAGTGTCGCCGTGCTGGCGGGCATGGACAAGTGGCTAGATCTCATCATCCCGCGCGGCGGCAAGGGGTTGATAGAGACCGTCGTCTCGCTGGCCCGCATGCCCGTGATCAAACACTATGATGGCATCTGCCACCTCTTCGCCGATGCCGCCGCGGACCAGGAAATGGCCGTCACACTCACGGTGAATTCCAAGACCCACAAATGCGGCGTGTGCAACGCGCTTGAAACCTTGCTCGTCCATCGCGACATCGCCGCCGAATTCATTCCCAAAGCCGCCGCCGCGCTCCGCGCGAAAAACGTGGAACTCCGCGGCTGCGAGCGGACCCGCGCCATTCTAGCAGACGCAATTCCCGCCACCGAGGAAGACTGGAGCACGGAATATCTCGACCTCGTCCTCTCGATCAAAATCGTCGATTCGCTCGAAGACGCGGTTTCCCACATCAATCAATACGGCTCGCATCACACGGATGTCATCGTCACCCGCGACGAGGTGACAGCGGAGCGATTTCTGCGCGAGGTTGATTCCGCCTGCGTCTTTCACAACGTCTCCACCCGCTTCGCCGACGGCGGCGAGTTCGGCTTCGGTGCGGAGATCGGCATTTCCACCGACAAGCTCCACGCCCGCGGGCCGATGGGGTTGCGCGAGCTCACCAGCTACCAGTATCGCGTCCGCGGAAACGGACAGGTGAGAGGCTGACCGACCTGCAAGTTAGTTCTCAGCGGGAGTGTTCTTTTCCAGCCAGGCCTTGCGCGCCGCCAGGTTTTCCTTCAATCCGGCGAGGTAAGCGCGCGCGCGGTCGAATTCGTCATAAAGCCGGAAGAGCGTGGAAAGATCCGAACGAAGGTCCTTGCGCGCGTCGTCGAGCAATTGCCCGAGACCGACGGCCTCGTCTAAACTCGGTTGGCGGGTCGCGCCGCCGGTGGACATGGCGATCTCCGCGAGTTGCTTTTTCAGACTCTCCGATTGGGCGTCGATCTGGCCAAGCTCCTGCGTATAAAGCTTGCGGGCCGAGTCGGATGGATTGCGGTTGGCGAGCATGTCCCGCAACGAGCGGTGGCGCTGGTCGAGGCGCTCGATGTCTTCACGGATGGCTTCGTTGATTTCGTCGCGCTGCTTCTTGCTCTGAACGCTGTCACGGCGGCTTTGCTTCCATTCCTCGCTGATCCGTGAGTTTTCATTGTAGTAGCCATCCCAGTAGGAACCGCCTTCGGAATCGTATTTTTCCACGGTCTCGTGAGCGGGAAACGACTTGCTGAGCTCCACGATTTGAGCGATCCGGTTGTTGATTCGTTGGTCGAATTTCCCGAGATCGGCGAGCGCGGCCTCATCCCCCTTCTTGATCAGCTCGGTCATTTCCCTGCGCTTGCCCGCATAGAGCTCGACGGAGCGCCTGAGACCCTGGATCGCGTCCAGCTTCATCTGTGAGACCCTCCATTTGGAGTCTTGCGAGTCCGTCGTGTCTGCGAGCATTTTGACCAACTCGTCCACGCGCTTTTCGATGCGACCGTCGAGGGTCGCGATGTCTTGGCGGAGCTCCTCCAAGCGAGAATCACGCTGGGCGATGTGGGACTCCAGATTGGCGACCGAAGCCTTGCGGGCCTCCAAGTCGATGGTGGGAGAAGTCTGTCCGGAACCGACTCCGAAGGTGCAAATAAAAACGGCGGCCGCCAACGGGGGGAGGTGGAATTTCATACGCCAATGTGGACTCTTTCGGGCCCGGCCGCCAGGCCAAAACCAAACGCAGCCGAACGCGCTTGATCCCGGTGCAAAGGGTGCTGCGAACTTCCACGCCCTTCGAGAAGTCGGCGCTTAAAGCCTTACGCTTAAAATGGCAAATGAATGCGTTCGTTGTGCGCCTCTGAGTGAATCGGGCATCGGTTGTTTTGGATGCTGTGTCAAACTGCTCGGGTTTCATTGACACCCCGATCACCCGGGCTCCTTGAACAAGTCGAGGAAGCAGTCCTCGTATTCGTGGAAGACATTGAGTCGGTCGAGCTCCTGCTTCAGCTCATAAGCCCGGGAACGGTCTTCACGGGCAGCCTCAAACAGCCCGTCGATGTGTTGTTTGTCGCGGCCACCGAGACGCGGCGCGGCCTTCTCGGGCCCAACTTCATCCGCCTCCTCGGCCGGACCTTCCGGCGCTCCGACGGAACTTTCCAAGCGGTGGAGAAACTCCTCCAGGCCTTTCTCCACGTGGCGGGACTGCTCCTGTAGCTCCTTGAAGTCGATGGAGATTTCCGACATGGCGCTGAAGGCCTTCAGCACCGCGAGCGAGGCCTTGGGAAATGGAAACTGGGAGAAAACGCTCGGCATCTCCCCGAGCAGGCAGCCGCCGCGCATCCCGTTGTCCGCGGCGATTCCCAGCAAGACTCCGTTGAGCCCGCTGATTTGTCCTTCCTCCAGCACCTTCATGTCGAGCCGCTTGAAATCCGCCAGAGTCCGCGAATCGATGGCGGCCCCGAAAACGCGCGAGTCGTGCTCCGGACGCATCTGCGTGGCCATCGCCGCGAAGGTGAAAACCCGCTGCACCCCGAGCTGGCGCGCGTGCCCGATGAGCTGTGAACAAAACGCCCCGCCTTTCGACGGCGGTTGCGCCTCGCCGATGAAGACAATCAGATCGTGCTTCTGGTTCGGGTCGTTCCAAAGAAACAGCCGGCTGCGCGGCAGGCGGCCGGTTTGGATCAGTCCGCCCTTCACCTCGACGCGCTCGAGATCGAAAAACTCGCGCGCGGGAAACTCCGCGAGCAGGTGCATGCCTAGCTTGGCCATCATGTAGTATCCCGCGCTGATCGCCACCGCGCCCATTCCGGGCCAGGCGGCGATGAGCCACGGGTCGTTGAGGTGCTGCTCCTTTTTCATGACGAGCTTTCGTTAGGCCGCGCTTTCGTGGAGAAACCGCTTTTCCAAGTCCGCGAGGGGGATTTTCGTCAGGTCGCCCGCCACCACTCCGCCCAAGGCTTTGTGCGCCGCGGGTGTCAGGGCTTTGAGCAAGGCCGGCATGATCTCCTGAGGGATCACCAACCGCCACTTCGGGTAGCCCGCGCAAGCCACGATCTCGCCGATCTTGGCGGCCACGCGCTCCAGTGCCTGCGTTTTGAGCTCGGCCTCCAAGTGGTGCTCCTCGCCGTATGACATCCCCGTCAGACGATCGGCCGGCCCGCCTTGCGGAAACCGGCCGGCGCTGTCCGTGACCGCTTGGTGAATCGACTGCGGCCTCATCTCTACCGTGCTTCCAGGATCCTCGAGCAGATGCGCCTCCTCTAGCGGATCATCCCCCGCCGGCTTGAATTTCACGGGCCTGACCCGTCCGAGATTGGCGATGACGATGAGATTTTCCATAACAGTGGGGGGCTAATTTGCGCCTGTAATATGGACCCGTCCCGGAGTGTCTGCAAGAGAGAAATGGAACCCGTAACATCAGTCTCGTCGGCCGCGAAATCCATGCGTAGATTCGCCCGCCTTCATGATTCAACTCCTTCAAAACGCCGTCGCCAAGCGCGCCCGCCTGCTCACTCCGGAAACCAACGCCGTCCGCCTCCTCGATGGCGGCGGCGACGGCCTGCCCGGACTGATTCTGGAAACCTACGCCGGCCGTTGGCTGGTCTCGACCACCGGCGGCCAGCTCGCGCCGCAGGTCCGCGAATGGCTCCGCGACCAGGGAGTTTCCTGTTATTGGAAGCGGCTCGACCAGCACCAGAAAGAGTCTCCTTCGCACCTCGCCGGACCCGAAGTGTCCGAGCCATTCCTCATCCTCGAAAACGGCGTGGCCTCGGAAATCTCGTTCCAGTCCGGCTACTCGCAGGGCATCTTCCTCGACCAGCGTGACAACCGCGCCGAAGTCCGCCGCCTGATGGCCCCCGGCCTGCGCCTGCTCAACACCTTCGCCTACACCGGCGCCTTCTCCGTCGCCGCCGCCAGCGCCGGCGCGGAGACGACCACGCTCGACCTGTCCCAACCCTACCTCGACTGGGCGAAGCGCAATTTCACCCATAACAAACTCGATCCGGCCGCCCATCACTTCTGCAAGGGCGACACCTTCCACTGGCTCCGCCGCTTCGCCAAACAGGGACGCAGCTTCGACGGCATCGTGCTCGACCCGCCGACCTTCTCGCGCGACGAAAAAGGCAAGGTCTTCCGCGTGGAGGAAAACTTCGGCGAGCTCGCCGCCCTCGCCGCCGACCTCCTGACTCCCGGCGGCTGGCTGCTCTGCTCGACCAACTGCCGCAACCTCGGCCTCAACGAATTCCAAAAACAACTCCGCGGCACCACTCCCCGTCCCATGAGCGCCCGCCACTCGCCCATGCCGGAGGACTTCACCGACGAGCCCTATCTGAAATCCGTGTGGCTCAAATCCTGACCGCCGCACCCTAACGTGTTACGGCTGTCTCAGCCGGAAGCGAGCCACGCGCATCGGCCCTACCGTGTGCGAAGACGACGGGCCGATGCCCACGGTATATAAATCGAAGGCTTCGAGGGGCAAGGCTGGCAAGCGGAATGC
>CAMCUY010000082.1 GCA_945879075.1 Akkermansia muciniphila
TTTCCACCGCCACCAAGGGCATGGGTTTCACGATGAACAGTTATCGCACGCCGACCGGCCGTTTCCGGGTGGCGGAGAAAATCGGTGAAGGCGAGGCGAGCGGCACCGTTTTTAAGCAGCGGGTTGCCGCGGGATTGTGGCTTCCGGGTGCTTCCGTCGAGGGCGATCTGGTTCTGAGCCGCATCCTGCGCCTCGAAGGACTGGATGTTGAAAACGCGAACACGCTGGAGCGCTTCATCTATATCCACGGCACGAATCATGAGGACAAGCTCGGCCAGCCCGCCAGCCACGGCTGCATCCGTCTCCGCAACGACGAGGTGATCGAGTTGTTCGACATGGTGAGCGAAGGAACCGAATTGGAAATCCAGCCCGCCACCATGCGCGGCGTGAAGTTGTTCTTCATCGACTGTGATTCCACGCTTTCGACGATTGAGGGAATCGACGAACTGGCGCGCGGCAAGGGTGGTGATGTTTTCGAGCGGGTCGTGGAGTTGACCAACGCCGCGATGAACGGCGAGGTGCCGATCGGCGAGGTGTTCCCGCGGCGGATGGAGATGATCCGTCCGGACCGCGAGCTATGTGATGCCGTGGCCGCGCTTTATGTGGAGACCATCGTGCCGGGCGCCGAGGAAATGATCCGCGAGTTGAAGGAAGCCGGCTGGCTGCCGGTCATCTTGTCGGGTGGTTTCGCGCCCTTGATCCAGCCGCTTGCGGATCGTCTGGGCATCGCCCACGTGGAGGCCGTGCCGCTCTATTTCCACGAGGATGGTTCTTATAAAGGCTATGGTGAGGATTACCCCACCACGCGCAACCTCGGGAAAAACGAAGTGATCCGCGAGTGGAAACAGGCTTTGTTGCCTGAGCGCGTGGCGATGATGGGTGATGGAATGTCCGATCTGGAGACCAAGCCGGACGTTGATGCTTTCATCGGATTCGGCGGCGTGGTGGCGCGCCCGAAGATAGAGCAAGGGAGCGATCATTGGCTTGCAGACATGAGCGACAGGTCCGCTTTGAAAGATATCACATCGAATAATATGTTAGCAGGGCGTGAGGCATAGCATCCGGTGCGGTTCCCTTGATACAGATTTAGCTTGCTCGTTCGTCGCTGATTTATAGGTTGCTCCAGACATGAGCACTACTCCTAAGAAAAACACGCCGCAACGTGTCCGTTATACTGATGCGCAGAAGAAAGAAATCGTGGACTTCGCCACGAGCCACAATGCCGCAAAAGGTCGTGGTGGCCAAAGCGCGGCAGCTAATAAATTCAAGGTCTCCCCGATCTCGGTGGCGGCCTGGATGAATGGTCCCGGCGCTCCCAAGGTTGCGAAGGTCGCGAAGGTTGCTAAAGCACCCAAGGCACCCAAGGCACCCAAGGCACCCAAGGCACCCAAGGCACCCAAGGCACCCAAGGCACCCAAGGCACCCAAGGCACCCAAGGCACCCAAGGCCGCCAAAGCTCGGAAGGCAGCGAAGCGCGCCGGCAAGAGCAAGGTCGGCACCCGCTACACCGCCGAGCAGAAGAAGGAAGTCGTTGACTTCACTGTTGCCTACAACGCGGCGAATGGCCGTGGCGGCCAAAGCAAGGCAGCCGCGAAGTTCAAGGTTTCCCCACTCACGGTGATGGCCTGGCTGAAGGCCGCCGGCGTCAAGAAGTCCTCCAAGAAGGCTGCGAAAAAGAGCGCCCGCGCTGCCAGACCTGCGAAGGCGGCCAAAGCCGCGAAGAAAGCATCCTCCTCGGCATCGGTCAGCTTCGATGCCAAGCTCGGCTCGCTTCTCACGTTGAGCAAGGAAATCGCCAAGGCCGAAGCCGCGCTCGCCCAGCTCAAGGGCAAGTTCAGCTCGCTCAAGGCGTCGCTCTAATCGAAATCATATTTCACAGGCCGTCTCCCCGCAAAGGGAGGCGGCTTTTTTTGTCTCACCAGACGACGTCGGTGGTCACCTCGCTCCAGCGCAGGCGATCTCCCTCGAACACGAAGCGGCCGAGGAATGATTGTTCCTTGAGCAGCAGCGGTAGCCAGTGTTGGTCGTCCTCCCACATCTGGTGATAGGGAATAGAATCCAGCGCGGTCCACAGCGGCACGGCTTCGTCGGTCTCGGTGGGAGTCCCGCTGAAGTCGTCGGAGCGATAAACATGGCAGAGAATGTGCGGGCAATCCGACATCGAGAACCTCAGTTCTCCCAGCTTTCGTGGCGCGTGCGGCGTGACGTGGAGCTCTTCCTGAGTTTCACGGATCACTGCCTCCAGCGGCGTCTCGCCGGGATCGATCTTTCCTCCCGGGCCGTTGATTTTTCCGGCGCCGAGCCCGCGCTTTTTTTCAATGAGGAGGATTTGCCCGTCCCTGATGATGAACATGATGGTGGCGTGCATCCCGCCTTCCCACGTCGTCCAGTCGATGGGCGATTCGATCATCATGCCGTACCTTCCGCGTAGGCTTCCACGGAATCGCAGGTGCAGACGAGGTTGCGGTCGCCGTGCACGTTGTCGATGCGGCCGACGGACGGCCAGAACTTGTGTTGGCGCAGATAGGGCAACGGGAAGGCTGCTTGCTCGCGGGTGTAAGCATGCGGCCAGTCGTTTCCACACACCATCTCGCAGGGGTGCGGCGCGTGTTTGAGCGGGTTGTCGTTCGCGTCGAGTTCGCCGCTGATGACGGCTGAAATTTCGCCGTGGATGGAAATCATCGCATCGCAGAAACGGTCGAGCTCGGGCTTGGACTCGGACTCGGTCGGCTCGATCATCAGGGTGCCGCCGACCGGCCAACTCATGGTCGGCGCGTGGAAACCATAGTCCATCAACCGCTTGGCCACGTCTTCCACCGTGACGCCGCTGGCGTCGGATAGAGGGCGGACGTCGATGATGCACTCGTGGGCAACGAGGCCTTCGTTGCCGGTGTAGAGCACCGGGAAATACGGCGCGAGCCGCTTGGCGATGTAGTTCGCGTTGAGGATGGCGACCTCGGTGGCTTCGGTGAGTCCGGCGGGTCCCATCATCGCGATATACATCCAGGAAATCGTGTTGATCGACGCGCTGCCCCACGGTGCCGAGCAGACGGCGCCTTCCTTGGCGTCGAGCTCGCGGTGGCCGGGCAGATAGGGAAGCAGCTGCGCCGCCACGCCGATGGGGCCGACGCCCGGTCCGCCGCCGCCGTGTGGGATGCAGAAGGTTTTGTGGAGATTGAGGTGGCAGACGTCCGCGCCGATCAGGCCGGGCGAAGTGAGGCCGACCTGCGCGTTCATGTTCGCGCCGTCCATGTAAACCTGGCCGCCGGCCTCGTGGATGATTTCACAAATCGAGCGGATCGTTTCCTCGAACACGCCGTGGGTGGACGGATAGGTGACCATCAGCGCCGCGAGGTTTTCGCGGTGTTCCTCGGTGCGCGCCGCGAGATCGGCCATGTCGATGTTGCCCTTGTCGTCGCACTTCACGCCGATGACTTTCATCCCGACCATGACGGCGGACGCGGGATTCGTGCCGTGGGCGGAGACGGGGATGAGGCAGATGTTGCGGTGCGAATCGCCGCGCGCGAGGTGATAGCGGCGGATGGCGAGCAAGCCGGCGTATTCGCCCTGCGAGCCCGCGTTCGGCTGGAGGGAAACCCCGGCGAAGCCCGTGACTTCCGCCAGCCAGTCTTCCAGCACCGAGAGCATTTCGCGGTAGCCTTCGCTCTGCCCGGCGGGGACGAAGGGATGCATCGAGGAAACTTCCGGCCAGCTCAGCGGGATCATTTCCGAGGTCGCGTTGAGCTTCATGGTGCAGGAACCGAGCGCGATCATCGACTCGTTGAGCGCGAGGTCCTTCGATTCCAAGCGCTTCAAATAACGCAGCATGTCGGTTTCCGAGTGATAGCTGTTGAAGGCTTTCTGAGTAAGGAAATCCGTGCCGCGGGTGAGCGACGCGGGCCAGGCGACTCCGGAAATTTCATGATTGCTGGCGCTGATCCCGAACGCTCCGGCGAGCGTGACCACGTCCGCGGACGTCGATGTCTCATCAAACGAAATCCCGAGGTGATCCGCATCGATGCGGCGGAGGTTGATGCCATCCGCAGCGGCGGCTGCTAGGACGGCGTCCGCCTTGCCGGGAAGCTTCGCGACGAGCGTGTCGAAGAACGGCCCATCCTCGATCGCGATCCCGCCGGCGATGAGCGCGGCCTTGAGCTCCGCCGCGCGGGCGTGGGTGGCGCGGGCGATGTGTTTGAGCCCCTCGGGGCCGTGATAGACGGCATACATCGAGGCCATCACCGCGAGCAGGACCTGGGCGGTGCAGATGTTGGAAGTGGCCTTGTCGCGGCGGATGTGTTGCTCGCGGGTCTGCAGAGAGAGCCGGTAGCCGGGCTTGCCGCGCGAATCGACCGACACGCCGATGAGGCGGCCGGGCATCTTGCGCTTCAACGCGTCGGCGCAGGCCATGAAGCCCGCGTGCGGCCCGCCAAAGCCCATCGGCACGCCGAAACGTTGCGACGAGCCGATGCAGATGTCCGCGCCGAATTCGCCGGGCGCCTTGAGAACGGTTAGCGCCAGCAGGTCCGCGGCGACGATGGTCACCGCGCCGGCGGCTTTGCACTTGGTGAAAAATTCTTCGAAGTCGTCGATGCGGCCGCGGGTGTCGGGATATTGCACAAGCACGGCGAACAAGCCTTCGTCCGGTTCGAAGCTTTCCCAATCACCGGTGATCACCTCGATGCCCAGCGGCTCGGCGCGCGTCGTCACCACGTCGATGGTCTGCGGATGGCAGCGGTCGGAAACAAAGATCGCCTTGCCCTTCGGTTTGCCGGCGAGCGCGAGGCTCATCGCTTCGGCCGCGGCGGTGCCCTCGTCGAGCAGGGAGGCGTTGGAAACGTCCAGACCGGTCAGGTCGGTGATCATCGTCTGGAAATTCAGCAGCGCCTCGAGACGGCCCTGCGCGATTTCCGCCTGATAGGGCGTATAGGCGGTGTACCAGCCGGGGTTTTCCAGAATGTTCCGCTGAATGACGCCGGGCGTGTGGGTGCCGTGGTAGCCTTGGCCGATGAACGACTTGAGGACTTGGTTTTTCCCCATGATCGACTTCAGCCAGGCGAGCGCGTCGTGTTCCGAGCGGGCGGCGGGCAGGCTCATCGCGGTGTCCAGACGGATGCCGGCGGGTACGGCGGCATCGATGAGAGCGGCGAGCGACGGGTAGCCGGTTTCGCGGAGCATTTCATCGCGGTCGGTGCCGATGGGACCCAGGTGGCGGCTGCGGAAGTCGAGGCGTGCGGACATGATTGATGGAAGGGTGAAAGGGAAAACGGACGCCCACTCCATAATGGAAAATGCTCCCGGCGCAACCCCTGCGCGCGAGAATTCCGCTAAGCTCCGGGAGGCTATTCGCCCGCGGAAATGATGCGCGCGGCATCGGCGATCGCTTCTTTCCGCAGCTTGCCGCGGGATTTCGTCAGTTTCTCCCAGAGTCCGGGGACGAAATCCTTGGTGAAACCGCGGGCTTCGAGCCATGCGGCAAGGGTGCCGAGATCGTTTTCATCGCCGAGGACATCGGCGAGCTCGTTCATTTCAGGGGAGGGCGCGAACGACTCGGCGGGCATAAATCCGAGCGCACCGAGATAGGCTTTGAGGGCTTTGCGGGCGTCGTGGAAATCCTCCTCGCCCGAGTGATCGATTTTTCCAAAACGCTTGGCGAGTTGCTTGCTGAGCTTTTGCAGGCCGATCCCGACCCGCTTGGTGAGATCCTCCTCCGTCAGTTCCTGCAGGTTTCGCCGGGCGGCGGCGACGCGCTCGGCGCACCACGCGATGGTCTCCGGCGGCGGGCGCCGGGCGGCCGAGTGGGTTTGCTGGACGAGCAACGCGCCGATGGCGGCTGTGGCCGATTCGTCCTCGTTCCAGCCAAGTTTGTGCCAGGTGTTGAGCCGAGAAACCGCGTCGCGCGGGCTGGAGAGCAAGCGGCCGATCGACTGGATTTCCTTGGCGGAATTCTTGCCGAGCCGGAAAAGCGAGAACCCGCCGCGCAGCGATTTTCCGAGCTTGCGAATGGCATGCACCTCCTCGGCGACGCGGCCTTTCGAGTCGAGCAGTCCGTGCAGGAAGCGCTCCATCGTGTCGCACCCGGCCAGCAGTTGCTCGCGGGCGAACTTCGCTTCTTGTTCAACGGGGTGGCTCATCACACCCGATGGAATCGTAAACGAAGCGTCTTGTCAGCGATGATCTTCTGTTGTGCCCGCGTCGTCTGGCCGGGATTTGGGGCGATGGTGAAGAGCAAATGCAACAGCGGGTGGGTCGAAGTGGCTACTTTACGGAAATCTGGAAAGCTGGATTCATAAAAACGACGATTGATTTGCCGGAGGATTTGTTTCGGGAAATGAAGTTCCGCGCGGTCCGGGAAGGGCGCAAGTTGCGTGATGTGGCGGCAGAGGTGTTCCGTCGGGGCTTGGCGGCACCGGCCCCATCGCCCGGCGTCCGGCATCGGCTGAAACTGCCGATCATTCCGACCCCGACGGGGGCCAAGCCCTTTGAGCTCAGCGGCGAGCGACTGCTGAAGCTGGAGCTGGAAGCGGGAAATCCAGGCGCATGAAATTCCTCTGCGACAGCAATGTGTTTCTCGCTCTTGCGGTCAGGCAGCGCGCCCGGCCCTCGTCAGTTTGATTTCCTGTCATTTTTGGATTGCGCTGGAGTGGCAATGTCTCGTTAGCTGAGAGAAGTGGGTAAGCGATTATCCACTCCCGTGCTAACACCAGAAGCCCGTGAGATCCTCCCCGAAATCCAGCGTCGATTGCCGCCCACCCGCCTTTTCGCTCGTCGAAATGGCCGCAGTCATCGCCATTCTCGGCACCCTGATGACGGCGGGCGTGAGTCTCTTGAGCGGCACGGGCGCGCAGTCCCGCAAGGCGGGAACGGACCTGCTCACGGGCTTGATCGAGCAGGCGCGGACCACGGCGATCACCTCGCGGACCCACGTGGTGCTGGCGATCGCCGAGCCGGGGGACTTGCCCGCGGGTGATGAGCGCTGCCGACTCGGGCTTTTCAAAGTCGGGGAATGGCCGGATTCTCCCAGCTCGCCGCCCGTCCTGACGGGCGTGCTCTTGAAGCGCTGGCAGACTTTGGAAACGGGCATCGTGTTGACCGGCGGGGATGTCGATGGAGTGGCCAATCCGTTGGACGGAGATCAAGTCACCATCCGCCACGGCGGGATCGGCGTGACGGTCCACATCATCGCCTTCAATCCCCGCGGCGGGCTTCACTATCCGTCGGGCTCCGCGCCCGTCGCGATCCGGATCGCGGAAGGTCGTTATCGCGGCGGCAAGGCGGTTTCCAACCCGCGTGGCGGGTCCGAATGCCGGCTTAAAATCGGTCGCGTCACGGCGCGTCCTTACCGGACCAACCGATGACGGCATTCCCCGCGACCCAGCGAGGCTCTTCGCTGATAGAAACCGTGATCGCCATGGGCGTGCTCGCGGTGGCGATTCCGCTGGTCTTCGGAACCTTGGCGGAGTCCGGGAAAAGCGGGATGTCATCCGAGGCCGAAACCCGCAGCACCTGGATGGTTCCCGCGTGCATGGACGAGATCCGCGCGTCCCGCGAAGGCCGCCCGCGGTATTTCACCCCGACCGCAGCCGCACAGGTGTTTCCTCCTAACGGCGATGTCTGGGCGCTGGCGTTTTCCGCCGAAGGCAAGCCGGTCGGCAAGATCAGCAAGGCGGCTTATGACAAGGGAATCAAGGAGCTCGACGGCCAGGCAGTCCGTTATATCGCGTCGCTCAGCGCGGCGGAGGATCTAATGGAATCTGGGGCCGCGCCGATGCTTCGCACCCGGATTTCCGTGGAATACCCGGCCGCGTCTCCGGCGGCAAAGCGGCGGAAACTCGACTTCCACACCCGGATTCCATGAATTCCATCCGCCCGCAAATTCATGGATTCTCGCTTGTCGAACTGATGTTCTCGATGGCGATCGGCTCGATGATCCTGATTCTGGCAGCGAGCGTGCTCGGCAGCTCCGGTGACGGTTACGAGCGCATCGGCGGCGGCGTCGCCAGCGAGCGCGAGGCGCGGGCGTTGATCACACGGCTGGCTTCCGATCTATCAAGCGGCAGGTTCCACAAGGATGGCGTGATTGTGAAATCATCCGCCGCCTGGCCAGTGGACCGCCTCGGATTTCTCAGCCTCCAGCCCGCCCACGCGCAAACGGACCCCGGTCGCATCGGCGATCTCTGCGCGGTGAGCTACTACGTCGAGGATCTCAACATCGGAGGGAAAACCGTCCGCTGCCTGATGCGCGGATTCCGCGAGAGTGGTGAGACTTTCAGTGCGTTGCGCGGCGGATCGATCGCGCCGCTGTTCGCCGCAAGCGCCGGTCTGGACGAGCCCGTGGCTTTCGGCGTGATCTCCTTCGAGGCCCGGCCCAAGTCGCGGGATGCCGACGGCAAATGGGTGGACTGGATCAAGGACGATAGCACCGGTCCCGAGTTGATAGATGTGAGACTTATTCTCGCCCGCCGCGAACTTGCCGGGAAACTCAAGTCGCCGGGCGACTGGGACGCCGTCGGAATGCCCGGTCGCCACAAAGACCTCGAGGTTTACGCCACCACCCTCCGTTTTGGAAATCATGCGGATTGATCCATCAACGAGTCATCGCACGACGGCCGGCGGGTTCACCTTGCCGGCCGTCCTCGTGGTCGTCGGCGCGCTGCTGATTCTTGCGATCGGGATCCTGCTAGTCGCCGGCATCGAGCGCGGCACCGCCCGTTCCTTCGCCGACCGCCAGCGCGCGGAACTTGCCGCCCGTGCCGGATTGGAAGAGATCCGCGGCTTGCTAACCCATGAAGCGGCGAACGACGATTTCCTAGTCATTCAATCAGTTCTTGCCGCCCCGGTCACCGTCGGCCGCCAGTCCGCCCCGCAGCATTTTCTCGTCCGCGGCAAAGCGGCGGAAGGTGGCTATTCCTATCGGTATGTCCCGTTGTTCAGCGCACGCCGCCCGCCGGAAGACCAGCCGAGACTCGCACCGCCGGCGCTTGAGCCGCTGCTTGGAACGGCTGCAAACGAATGGATCGATTTTTCAACCCTGCC